>NZ_LOKU01000023.1:0-384550 GCF_002211295.1 Rhizobium sp. N122
GTTCAATGGAACGGCGGACGGAGACCCAGGCTCTCCCACGGGCTTGGTGTCCCAAAGGTGCAACGGTCTTCCATCCGCCACCGCAATAGGCAGTACTACGCCAATAGCGGGTAAAGGGAAGTTACAAAGGTGCCGGCAGGCGGATGAGGGGCAGCTTGGCACATCATTGTCCAATTTCTCCAACATCTTACTAGAGTGATATAAGAGGCTTAACGTTAGGGAGGGCGAACATGATGACGATCCGTACGCCGCAGGAAGTTTACGATTTCTGGTTCGTCCGATGCGGCCGGGAGCTTTGGTTCCGGCCGCCGGCGGAACTCGACGCCGAGATCCGCGAGGGTTTTCGCGAGACGCATCTTACCCTTGCGGCAGGCATCGGTGACGAATGGCGGGCCGATGCGGAAAGCCGGCTCGCGGCCATTATCGTGCTCGACCAGTTTTCCCGCAACATTTATCGCGGCACGCCGCTTGCCTTCGCCACCGACTGGCTGGCGCTTCGAGAGGCCAAGCTCGCGCTTGCCGCCGGCGCCGACCAGGCGGTCGAGACCGCCTGCCGCACCTTTTTCTATCTGCCCTTCGAACATGCCGAAGACCTTGGCGAGCAGGAACGCTCGGTGGCATTGTTCAGTGCGCTCGGCGATGCGGAATATCTGGATTATGCGATCCGCCATCGCGACGTGATCACCGCCTATGGCCGCTTTCCACACCGCAATGCGATGCTCGGACGGGAGTCGACGGCCGGGGAGCGCGATTATCTCTCAAAGCCCGGCGCCGGTTTCTGAGCCTTTCCAGGAGTTTCCGCCATCCTGTCGCCTTTCTTTGCTAGGAAAAGCTGGAATTCCATTCCGACGACAACCTTTCCGGAGGCGCTTTTGCGGCTGAGGTCCATCCTGCTTCGCACCATTCTTCTCGTGACGCTGGCGTGTGCCGGCGCGCCTTTCGAAGGTGCCGTGGCCTTCGCGCAGGAAGCGCAGACACAGGCAGCCGCGCCGGCGCCCGTGGATACGCCATTCGACCAGGCAGCAAAGGAGATCGAGAAGGCGAAGACGGAGCTTGTCGCCCTCCAGGACAGCGTCAAAGGGAATGCCGACAATGACGATGCTCTGGTCGGGCTTGCGACCAAGGCCGACGAACTCAGCCGCGCCGTCATCACCATTTCGGTCAATCTCAGGCCGCGTTTCGACCAGATCAAGAACCGGCTTGCCGAGATCGGCGAGCCGCCGAAGGATGGCCAGCCTCCCGAAGCCGAGATCGTCACCCAGGAACGCAACGCGCTCGCCGCCGAGCGGGCGCAGATCAATGCGGTGACGGGCGACGCCGAAAACCTGTCGATCGCGGTGACGAAGCTCGTCAACGAGATCATCGAGATGCGGCGGCGGCTTTTTGCCGACACGCTTTTTAGGAGGACGGAGATCTCCGTCTCGGTGCTTGACGATGCCGCCAGCGCCTTCGTGCACGAGGCCGGCGAATTCTCGCAGGCTTTGTCAAGCTGGACCTCTTTCGTCTGGAAGTTCAAGCGTTTCCCGCTGTTTGCCGCGATTTTCCTGTCGCTCGCCTCGGCCCTCATCCTGCTCTCCGGCAGCTACCGGCTGTTCGGCTCCTATCTGCGCCGAGACGAGGCGATCGAGAACCCATCCTATATCGGCCGGCTGTCGATCGCCTTCTGGTCGACGCTGATCCGCACGCTGGCGCTTTCGGTCCTGCTCGTCACGTCGTTCTTCTTCCTCAACAGTTTCAATGTGCTGAGGCCTGACATCGCCCCTGTCATCGGTGCGCTGTTCGGGACGATCGGGCTCGTCTATTTCGTCGGCCGCTTCGTCAACGCCATCTTCGCGCCGCACGAACCGCACTGGCGGCTGGTGCGGCTTTCCAATCTCGGCGCACTCTCGATCGGCTACTGCCTGCTGGCGATGGCTATTATCAACGGGCTCGATTATTTCTTCGGCTCGATCGGCGAAGCGATGGGCTCGCCGCTGGTGCTGACGGTGGTGAGAAGCCTGATCGCCGCACTGATCATCGGCATGATCCTGATCGTGGCCTCGTTCGGCAAGCCGATGCTGGCGAAAAACGGCGATCCCGATGCTCCGGGCCGGCATTGGCCGCGCGGCATGGCGATCATCCTGCGCGTCGTCGGCGCCGGCTTGATCGTCACGGCGCTTGCGGGTTACGTCGGGCTGGCGCGCTTCGTCGCCACGCAGCTCATCATCACCGGCGCTGTCGTCGCCACCATGTATGTCGGCCTGCTTTCGGGTAAGGCGATATCGCGGCAGGAAAGCTTCGGCGATACCTTCTTCGCGCGTTTCCTGACGCGCCGCTTCAATCTCGGGCCGGTGGCGATCGACCAGGCCGGCCTGGTGGTCGGCCTCGCCATCTATGCAGTGGCGCTCGTCGTCGGCGTGCCCCTGATCCTGCTGCTCTGGGGCTTCCATGTGCAGGACCTGCAGCTCATCGCCTATCGGCTGTTCACCGAGGTCAAGCTTGGCGGCATCAGCATCTCGCTGCTCGGCATCTGCACCGGCATCCTGCTGTTTGCCGGGGTCTATCTCCTGTCGCGCTGGCTGCAGCGCTGGCTCGACAGCAACGTAATGGCGCGCAGCCATGTCGATCTCGGTGTGCGCAATTCGGTCAAGACGGGCATTGGCTATCTCGGCGTCGGCCTGGCGGCGATCATCGGCGTTTCGTCGGCCGGCATCGATCTGTCGAGCCTGGCGCTCGTCGCTTCCGCGCTTTCGGTCGGCATCGGTTTCGGCCTGCAGAATATCGTCTCCAACTTCGTCTCCGGCCTGATCCTGCTCGTCGAGCGGCCGTTCAAGGTCGGCGACCACGTCGTCTCGGGCACAGCCGAAGGCATCGTCAAGCGCATCTCGGTGCGCGCCACCGAGATCGAGACTTTCCGCAAGCAGTCGATCATCGTGCCGAATTCGGAGTTGATCAACGGACTCGTCGGCAACTGGACGCACCGCAACAAGATCGGCCGCTCGGAAATCCCGGTTTCCGTCAGCTACGACGCCGATCCGCAGAAGGTGATGGATATCCTGCTGGAGCTGACGGCGAAGATTCCGCTCGTCATGCGCAATCCCGAGCCGCAGGTCGAATTCCTGCGCTTCGGCCCCTATTCGCTCGATTTCGAGCTGCGTTTCTTCCTCGCCGATATGGGCGACGGCATGACGGTGCGCAACAATCTCAGGATCGAGATCCTGCGGCGCTTCAAGGCCGAAGGTATCGAGATCCCGCTGCCGCAGAGCGACCTCACCATTCATCGCGATGCCGCGCCGGTCCTTGCCAATACCGTCAAGGAGCGGACGGACGGCCAGGACGATCCAAAGAACAAGCCCATCGAGGAAGAGGAGCGGCCGGTGCGGCAGCTGCGTGGGCGGACGGCGGATGGCAGCCTGAAGAGCTGAACGGCTCATTCAGCCATCATTCACAGGTCTATGTGCATGATCTCCTCCATCGGGATTGCTGCCGAGGGCAGCACCGATCTTTCGAGGGGAGGGCGCGCCCGCGCCGCCGCACATGATGGCAAGGTTTGCCGCCGTTTTGCTTATCCCGCTGCTTGCCGCGCCCGCGGTCCAGGCGGCATCCATCACCAACACCGATCCAGCTGCCGTGGTGCTCGTCATCACCGAGAGCGGCCAGCGCGTCGAAGTCGTGGTCGATGCCGGCGCTTCGGAAAACCTCTGTACTTCCGGCTGCTTCATGACGACGCCCGACGGCGACCGCATCGGCCTCGACGGCGGCGAGACGATAGACATCGTCAAGGGCTCGGCCGTCGTCAAGTAAGCGGGATCAGACGATCCGCTTGCCCTCGGCATCGAGCACTTTCTCGCCGTCTTCCTTGGCGAAGGCGCCCTTGTAATCGGCCGTTCGTCGTGACACCGCTGGGCACGCGCCTGTCCCGGCTCTCCGAGCTGGTTTGGAAATTCTGCCTGAGACCCTTCAGCGACGACCAGCTTCTCGACGTCATGCTCGTGCAGGGCGTTCTCGATGGCATTGTCGTGGCGGTCGCGGAACGAAAGCAAACGGATTGGTGCGGCAAGCTTTCCGCCTAGTCGACGGCATGCGCCACCGGCTATCTCGACGCGGCCGGCTTGCATCATCTGGCCTTCGTGGCCGAGCCCCCGGCAACGCGGGAAGGCCTTTCGCGCAACATCCTGATCGACCATCTGAGCGAACTGCTCGCCGGCGGGGTAGGCGGGGATGCCTGGTCTGTCGATGATCCCGGCTTTACCGCGGTGTTCCTGTTCAATGCCCTGCACGGCGCGGTCAATCAGCCGGTCGGCGAAACACCTGCTGATCGCGGCCAATTGCTGCGCAAGATCGAGGCGCATTTCCTGCGTACGCTGAGCCTGGCGTCAGGCATCGATTGAGAGCTGAGCGTCCCACCATTTGAGCACCCGCATCGCACGGAGCGTGATCCATCGTGAGGGCTCGCCTTGCCCGTCGTCGACATCGAACCACACACGCCCCGGCAGGCTCCAGTCGAGTGGCCAGCGGCCGTCCTGACGGCGCCGGGAGCGCAGATGCTCGGTCGCCTCGCCGAGGCGCGGATCGGGAGCGGCGGCGGTCAGGATGGCGCTGGCGCGGAAATAATCGAGGGCGCGCAGGATGTCGTAGCGCCAGCGGTTCGGGTGCAGGCACTGCAGGAAGTTTTTGTCGGCCGGCTCGCCGGTGCCGAGACGGCGGAAGAGGTGACGCTCGAGCAGGAATTCTTCGCCCGTCCGGCGCGCTTCGCGGGATCGCGGCGTGCCGCCGGTCGATTTCTCGAACTCCAGCAGTCCTTCCAGCACATTGATGGTGCTGGCGAAGGAGGAGCGGTGAGAGCCGTTGATACTTTCGCAATTCCAGCCGCCGTCGTCGAGACGCTCGCCGGCCAGCCTGTCGACGATCGGCGAGACATCGATGCCGAAATAAGCGCCGTCGGCGACAGTGCGGCCGTTGATGCATTCTTCGACTTCGCCGTGCCAATAGGGCTGGCCGCCTTCTTCCCAACGGGCATTGGCGCCGATCAACTCGACGACGCGCCTGGCCTGCTCGCAGGCGGGATCGAGACCGAACTCCCTGAGCTGCGACAGCGAAAAGCTCGTGGCCGTCCACGGCTGGCCGTGCTCGCGCCACTCCTGGGGATCGAAACCGGCGGGCAGGAAGGCGCCGCCCGCCCATTGCCCGTCCTCGTCCCGGCAGGCAAGCAGCCTGGCGCCCCAACCTTCGGTCTCGACTTTCGCCCGCTCGGCCGTCCAATTTCGCTTCGGGGCGTCAAGCAGGTCGCGCATCACCTGCCACCGGATCGACGGGTCGGAATCAAGGAGCCATTCGATCACCGGGTCGGATTGGGTCATGGGGGAACCTCTCGGCGGGTCGGTCGCGGCGTGTTGCGGCTGGAGCTGATCGGCGTACCGCGGCTGATTTCTTAATCATATCCGCAAGAAATCTGAGGCAGCCTCATCCGGCCGCGTCTTCCGTTCATATCCAGCAGTGCTGATTAATCATTAGTCAAATCAATTGATGTATCGGTTTGATCCGGGGACAGATTTACATCAAAGGTTTGCTATGGCGTTTCTAGGTATTTCGGGGATGCAATATTCCGGGGAGATGTTTGCCGGTGCGCGCATTATTGTCGCGGAAGATTCCAACGTATTCACCTCGATGATCAGCAAACGCCTCAAGGAGCTGTTCGACATCGACGTCGAGATCTGCCGCAGCTTCGAGGATCTGCAGTTTTCCTACGACAAGTCTTCCGATCCGATCACGCTGGCAATTTCGAACATCAACCTGCCCGGCGCCGAAAACGGCGAAGCGCTCGAATATCTGGTCGATCTTTCCATACCGACAATCGTCTTTACCGGCACCTTCCATGAAAGCATGCGCGACAAGCTGATGGCCAAGGACATTGTCGATTATATCCTCAAGGACAATATCTTCGCCGTCGACCTTCTGGCGGAATCGATCTGCCGGTTCCTGACCAATCATCGTCACCACGTGCTGATCGTCGACGACAGCGCGACGGCCCGCGCGCTGCTGTCGAGCCGGCTGAAACGCTACAATTTCCGTGTCAGCACCGCCGAGAACGGCGCCAAGGCGCTGGAGATCCTGAAGGCCAACCGCGATATCGGCCTGATGATCACCGACTACAACATGCCCGACATCGATGGATTCGAGCTGACGCGGCGCATTCGCTCCAATATCGGCTCGCACGAGCTGCGCATCATCGGTGTTTCCTCCTCGTCGAACCGGTTGCTTTCGGCGCGTTTCCTGAAGGCTGGCGGCAATGATTTCATGCTGCGCCCGTTCATCGACGAGGAGTTCTACTGCCGCGTCAACCAGAATCTCGACACGCTGCTGCAAATCCAGTCGATGCGCAAGGAGCGGGCGGTTGCCTGACGGCCCTTCCAGTATCGGCGTCGTCACAGGCGAGGAGACGACGGTCGCACACCGTCGTCGAATTTCTGCAATTGCAAGTAACGCCGCTATTTGTCCCCTTCACGCGCGCAGGCCTCTCGGTTATCGTTCGCCCCGCCGGGGAGAGGGCCGAGTCGAGGCCATCGGACGCATGGGGGATTAGCGGCTGTGGCTTTTCAAGCGGATTTTCAGCGAGATGGCATCGGGCTCCGCTCCGGCGGGCTCAAAATACTTCTGGTTGAAGATTCCCGAATGTTTTCCGCCGTGCTTTGCCACCGGTTCCAGACCGAACTTGGTCTCGCGGTCAAATCCTGCTCCTCGCTAAAGGCGCTTCGCAAAGAACTTGCCGAGGACGGTCACGGCTACACCATGGCCGTCGTCGATCTCAACCTGCCGGATTCGCCCTATGGCGAAGCGCTCGACTGCACGATCGAGCATGATATCCCGGCAATCGTCTTCACCGCCACATTCGATCTCAACACGCGCAACAAGATCATGGAGCGCAATGTCATCGATTACGTGCTGAAGGACAATGAATTCGCGCTCGACAATCTGGTCGCCACCGTCCGCCGCGCGATCTCCAACCGCAAGACGCGGGTGCTCGTCGTCGATGATGTCGTCTCGGCGCGCCGGGTGCTGGTCGATCTGCTGAAGGCGCAGCAATATCTCGTCGTCGAGGCCAATTCGGGGCTCGAGGCATTGGCGGCACTCGAGGCTTACAGCGATATCGAACTCGTCGTCACCGACCACCACATGCCCGATATGAGCGGCTACGAGCTGACGCGGCGCATCCGCCACCGCTTCGGCTCGGACAGGCTGCGCGTCATCGGTGTTTCCGCCTCCAATGACCGCATGCTGTCTGCCAGCTTCCTCAAGGCCGGCGCCAGCGATTTCCTCTACCGGCCCTTCGTCGCCGAGGAATTGCAATGCCGCATCGCCAACAATGCCGAAACGCTGGCGCAGATGCGGCAGTTGCGGGCGGCAGCAGCTTGCGACTATCTGACCGGCCTCTACAACCGCCGCTATTTCTACGACAACGGCCCGAAGCTGGTGAACGAGTGTCTTCGGCTGAAAGTGCCGAGTTCGGTCGCCATTCTCGATATCGACCATTTCAAGCGGCTGAATGACACCTACGGCCACGAGATCGGCGACAAGGTGCTGAAGGCTGTCGCAAACAGGCTGTTCACGATCTTCGACGGCAGCGATAATCTTCTCTCGCGGCTTGGCGGCGAGGAATTCGCCATCCTTTTCCCGCAGATGGATTCCCTTGCCGCGACCAAGCTTTGCGACGAAATTCGCTCCGACATTTCCCGGCTGAAGGTCACCGCCGACGACGAGGAACTCGGCGTCACGATTTCGATCGGCATCGCCGAAATCGAGGGCTACGAAACCTTCGAGAACTATCTCAACGCCGCCGACCAGTTCCTCTATATGGCCAAGCACAGGGGCCGCAACCAGGTCTATTCCGACGCCAAGATGACGGAAGAAGCGGCGCAATAAGCTATTCAGGCGAAGCGCCGCCCTTTCATGTCAGGCCGCGACCGCCTGCTGGCGCGCGGTCGCCATGGTCATCTTGCGCTCGGCGCGCTCCTGCTGCGGCGAGCGATGGTAGAGTTCGCGATAACACTTGGAGAAATGCGAAGCCGAGACGAAGCCGCAGGCGACCGCGACCTCGACGACCGGCATCGAGGACTGCACCAGCAGGTGGCGGGCGCGGTCGAGGCGGATTTCCAGATAGTAGCGGGCCGGCGAGCGGCCCATCTCCTGGCGGAACAGCCGTTCGATCTGCCGGCGGGAGAGGCCGGCGCCGTCGGCGATCTCGATCAGCGACAGCGGCTCGGAAAGATTACCTTCCATCAGCTCGATGATCGACAGCACCTTGGCGTTCTGCACGCCGAGACGGGCGCGCAGCGGCAGGCGCTGCCGGTCGTGCGGGTTGCGCACGCGGTCGGTCAGGTGCTGTTCGCAGATGCGGTTGACGAGGCTTTCGCCGAAATCCTCGCCGACGAGGTTCAGCATCATGTCGAGCGAGGCGGTGCCGCCGGCGCAGGTATACAGATTGCCGTCGATCTCGTAGAGATCGGCATAGACCTCCGCCTGCGGAAAGGCTTCGGAGAAGCCCGGCAGGTTTTCCCAGTGGATGGCGCAGCGCTTGCCATTCAAAAGCCCGGCCTGGGCCAGCACATGCGCGCCCGTACAGAGGCTGCCGACGGCGACGCTGCGATTGTAGCATTCGCGCAGCCAGGCATTGACCGACTTGTTGTTGAATTGCTCGACATCGATGCCGGAACAGACGAGCACCATGCCCGGCCGGTTTTCGCCGCCGAGATGACGGCGCTCCTCGGCGAGCGAGGAATTCGCCTCGACGCCGATGCCGCAGGAGGAATAGACCTTGTCCCCGTCGAGGGAGGCGAGCCGCCAGGTATAGGCCTGATAGCCGAGCATGCGATTGGCGATGCGCAACGTGTCCACGGCCGCCGAAAAGGGCAGCATGGTGAATTGCGGTACCATAAAGAAGACCAGCGAACGCTTCTTGATCTGCATCCTGTTCATAGCGAAATCCATGCTCGAGGAACGATGACATATTCGTTGCGCGGAATGCGTCGCGCCGATATCCCGAAAGCGACACTGGCATGGAAAAATGCGGCCGGGAAGAGCAAATATGCGACATCGGCCGATATCCGACCGGTCAAACTGCCGGGAGGATCGCGGTGGAGGCAAAGAACAAGCTGAAAGGCGACTGAAATTCAAGACTGAAAACGGGCTGGGAATGGACGATCATGCCACGAGAAAGGCGGCGCTGCATAAGGCAGACGCCGCCGTCATTGAGAGGAATGTCGCATTCACTACACGGTCCGGTGCTTGTTGTCGTCCGTGCTCGGCCAGCCGATATCCTTACGGATGTCGAAGGGCATGGCTTCGATTTCGCGGGCGGTGCGCCAGCGCGTCCAGGCAAGCACCAGGCTACGGGCATAATGTGCCAGGTCGAAGCGGTCTTCGCCGGAGGTGAGCGACTTGCCGGCACCCCGATAGGTGAGCGTAGTCATTTTCCGTTCCTTTCTTGGGTCGGGGGCATGGTTCGATGGGAGGTTTCGTCCATGTCCATGATCACAATATGGGCCTCCGGAACTCATCATTCAAACGAATAGAGCTTATGGATAACATCAGAGATATTGAACAATGGCTGCGCCGCTGCCGAGCCGTCCCGCGTCGCCAGATCTGTCCTGGCCAGCATAATTCCAGCTGCGGCAGGACGCATCGGAACCAACTCCGCTCCACGTCGTTGCCGCTTGGTAGCTGACAATGACGCAAAGGAGGAAATGATGATTTCCGCAGATCAGATCCGAGAACATATGGAAGTGCGGGCTGCCGACGGCACCCATATGGGGACGGTCGATCATCTCGACGGGCCTACCCGCATCAAGCTGACGAAGACCGACTCGGAAGACGGCAAGCACCACCTGATCCCGATCGATTGGGTCGATCACGTCGACGCGCATGTTCATCTGTCGAAGAACGCCAGGGATGTCCGCAGCCAGTGGGCCACCATCAACTGACGCGCGGTCGGCTGCGGCTTTTGCCGCAGCCTCCTCGCCGCAAGAGGAGCCACATGTCCAAGCAATTGAAAAAGGGCGACGAGGTCAGCTGGGGTACCAGCCAGGGAAAGACCGAGGGCAGGGTGGTCAAGAAACAGACCAGCCCGACGAAGATCAAAGGCCACACAGTGAAGGCATCGGCGGCGCAACCGCAATATATCGTCGAGAGCGACAAATCGGGAAAACGAGCCGCGCACAAGCCAGACGAACTCAGGAAAATTTGAGGGCGGCTGATCCCAACGAAAAGGAGATCGATATGCCAGCCAAATCCAAGGCCCAGCAGAAGGCGGCGGGTGCCGCACTCTCGGCCAAACGCGGCGAGACGCCCAAGAAGGAACTCAAGGGCGCCTCCAAACAGATGGAAGAGTCCATGAGCGAAAAGCAGCTTGAGGAATTCGCATCGACAAAGACCAAGGGAAAGCCGCAGCACGTCTCCAAATGAAGGAGGCGGAAGGCGTCGCGCGGGAGTTCAGCTCGTCGTCGACTGCATCGAGAAACCCGCGACGTCATAGGCCTCGGATACGCCTTTCAGTATCGCCCGGGCGGACGCGTCGGGGTCTTTCGCCATCCATCGCAGTTCGAATGTCGCCCCTGTTCGGCCTTCGCTCGTCGGTCCGAATGAAATGAACAAGGCATGGCATTCCAGAGGCCTCAGCACCGCCGACAGGTTGGGGATATCGGCATCGGGGCAGTGGATGACGAGGGTTGCCTTGCGTTCGCAGCGTAGCCATGTGTCCAGGCGCTTCAATGGCGACAGGACAATGAAGGCAACGATGGTGGCGACCGTCCCGGTGACGATCTGGCCGCCGCCGAAGCAGAGGCCGACCACCGTCATGAACCACAGGGTCGCCGCGGTGGTGACGCCGGTCATCATGTCGCCGCGCCTGAGGATCGCACCGCCGCCGATGAAACCGACGCCCGTCAGGATGCCGAGGGGAAAGCGCAGCACATCCATCTGGGTGAAAAAACTCAGCGTTTTTCCGTAGGTCGACAGAAGCAGGTTCGCCTGGACCATGGCAATGCAGGCGGCAAGCGCCACCAGGATGGTGGTCCTGAAGCCTGCGGCATGGCCGCCGCGCTCGCGGTCGAGGCCGATGAGACCACCGGCAATCACCGTCAGTGCAATGCGTAGGGCGATATCCCACCAGCTCGGCGTCAGCGGCATGGCGTCCGTCAGCAACGAAGGCATGTTTCGCTCCGGATGAGGCCGGGGGATTTCCGTCGGTCGTCGGGCATTGGTCCTCCTCGGCCAGAATGCGTCACGGGGCTAACGCTGAGTGAGGCGGGACGTTCCCCGAGGCCGATGAGCTGAGGTTGGCGGTTCGTCTGCGGTGGGTGTATGTATGTGAATGTGAATGTGGGTGATCGCCCATCAGCCATAAGCGCATTTTGTGTCCCCAAAAAACGGAGTACGGAATTGGCCGTCGCCTTCACCAAGGAAGAGAGTTTCGAAACCGCTTCGGAAACCCTGCTGCCTGATCGCCCGGTTTCGCCGCATCTGAACCTTGTGACGGAAGCAGGATTGAAGGCGCTGGAATTGCAGTTCCAGCAAGCGCGCGAGGCCTATGACGCCGCGAGCACCATCGATGACGTCAACGAACGGCGGCGGCAGGCGGCGGGTCCCTTGCGCGACCTGCGCTACCTTGCGGTAAGGCTGCGCACCGCTCAGCTCATGCCCGACCCCACGTCAACCCGCACCGTCGCCTTCGGCAGTAAGGTGACCTTCAGCCGCGACGACGGGCGCGTGCAGACTTATCGGATCGTCGGCGAGGACGAAGCCGATCCCAAGGCCGGATCGATTTCCTATGTCTCGCCGGTGGCGCGGTTGCTGATCGGCAAGGCTGTCGGCGATGTGGTGGAAGCGGGTGGCCAGGAGCTGGAGATCATCGCTATCGAGTAGGGCGTAATAATACTCAAAGCGGCGCCGAGCTGGGTGATGCGCAACTCTAGCTGCAGAAAGTGGTACCGTGTAGTTCTTTATTTTCCGGGCGTTTACCCCTCGCGGCCTAGAAGGTGACATTCCGTCATCGAAAGCAATCCTCATGGTCAGCGCGATTTCCAGTTCTGCATCCACCCTTTTGAGTTCATCAAAATCTTCCAGTTCATCGGATTGCCTCTCTCGAGGCGCAGCTTGCCGAAAAGCAGACAGCCCTGTCGCAAACACAGGACGAAGAGGAGAAGGCGACGATCGAAAAATCCATCGAGACGCTGGAAGCCAAGATTGCCAAGCTCGAGGCGTCCGAGAGCAGCGAGACCGAGGCATCGGCTGCGGCGACGCCCGCCACTGAAGCTCCGCAGGAGCTATCCGGCGAGAGCGAGCGGATCGGCTAAGAATTTCGACGAAACCAGCGAATTCGGCAGCCGCACAGTTTATGTGTAATGGCGCCTGTTTGAGCCGCTGTCTGTTCTGAGCGGCTCTTCAGAGATTGCGCTTGGCCACGGTGATGACCTCGCGCGTCAGCTCTGCCAGGCGGTCGGCGGCGAGGCGGTTTATCTGCCAGTAGAGCGGGACGTCGAGCGGGGTGCCGGGAACGAGTTCCACCAGCCTTCCCGATGCGAGATGTTCGCGTGTCAGCTGGGTGGGGTTCATGCCCCAGGCCATGCCCGAAAGGGTGGCCTCGACGAAACTTTGCGGCGACGGCAGCCAGTGGGTGGGATAATCGAGATCGCGTCCGAATGTCTGCCGCACCCAGCTGCTCTGCAGCCTGTCTTTCTGGTTGAAGGTTAGGGCAGGCGCGTTGCGGATCGCCTCGGCGGTGACGCCATTCGGAAAGTGGTGGGCGACGAAGTCCGGGGTTGCGGTGGCGTGGTAACGCAGCACGCCGAGAGCAAAACGCCGGCATCCGCGGACCGGCTTTTCCAGGCTGGTGACGGCCGCGATCACCCGCCCGCGCTGCAGCCATTCGGCGGTGTGATCCTGGTCGTCGACGGCAATGTTCAAGAGATAGGAAGAATTCCTGGCGAAGGTCGACATGGCTTCGACGAACCATGTCCCGAGGCTGTCGGCATTGGTGGCGATCTGGAGCGTCACCCTTTGGTGTGGCGCGTCGGGATCGACGAGAGCCGGCAGCTGGCCGAAGAGTTGGGCTTCGAGCATGCCGACATTCTCCATATGGCGACAGAGCCATTCCCCATTCTCTGTCGCCGTGCAGGGAGCGCCCCTGACGATGAGGACGGTGCCGAGACGCTCTTCCAGTTGCTTGACACGCTGCGAAATGGCCGAAGGGGTCACGTTCAGCACGGTCGCAGCCTTCTCGAAGCTGCCCATCTGGATGATCGTTGCGACAGCGCGGAGAGCGGAATAATCAAGCATGGATTAGTTTTGCTTACTTTGGGTAAGTCGGATTAACTAGCCTAATTCAAGCAACGGCAATACTGCAAGCCCACCGAAGTCTGGGGCCCTTGCCGAAACGATGAATTTTTCAATCTATGCCACCGGCCTGATGATGGGCCTGAGCCTGATCGTCGCGATCGGCGCACAGAACGCCTTCATCTTGCGCCAGGGCCTGCGCAACGAACACGTCTTCGCCGTCTGCTTCGCCTGCGCCTTGTCGGATGCAGTGCTGATCGTGCTTGGCGTCACCAGCCTGCAGCAGATCGCCCGGTTCATGCCCTGGCTCGATCCGGTCATGCGTTATGGAGGAGCGGCGTTTCTGGCCTGGTATGGGGCAAAAAGCCTCTATTCCGCCTTTCGGTCCTCGGCGACCCTGATTGCAGCGGAGGCCAAAACGGCGAGTTTCCGGCAGACGCTTGCGACCTGCCTGGCGCTCACCTGGCTCAATCCGCATGTCTACCTCGATACGGTCGTGCTGCTCGGCACCATCTCGACGCGCTATCCCGGACAGCAGGCTTCGTTTGCCGCGGGGGCGGTGACAGGTTCTTTCCTGTTCTTCTTTTCTCTCGGCTATGGCGCCGCATGGCTGCGGCCGACTTTCTCGAAACCGTCTTCCTGGCGGATGCTGGAAACGCTCGTCGCTTTCACCATGTGGATCATCGCCTTCAAGCTGCTGGGTGGGATGTGACCTTTCGGGGGATCGAGCATCCGGCCCACGACTGGCGGCAGGCTCAGGTTCAATGGGGGCGCGGCACGAAAGCCATTCGATGGAGGATTTTTCCGAGTGCTGTCGTGCCTGCGCGAAGATTCAAAAACCTACTGAGCACATTATGCGCGGGAATCCACGATCCTCAGGTGGCGACCCGGCCGGGCCGCTACGCTCAGTAAAGGCAGTTCCATTTCGCGCTGGCAGTCGGCCAGTAGGTGCGGCGGAAATCGTTTCAATTCCCGCAGTGCATGTTCATGGTTTGCATCTCTGCGCCCCCGCGACTTGAATGCGGAAAAGGTCTGTAGGATATTCCATGTGCTTGCATGGGCCATGTCGAGCCTCCTTTGCTGCATCAGTTCCGATGCGCAGACTATGGGGAGCGATTGACATTCAATCAAACAAAATGATATGCGGTTATAAATCAGAAAAATTGAAAGATGCGACGATGAGCCTTCCCTTTCGCCGTCCCATTCCTTTGCTTGACAACGATGTGCTGCGAACCTTCGTCGCCATCGCCGAGACAGGCAATTTTTCCACAGCCGCCGAGGCGGTCTTCCGCACGCCGTCGGCGGTGTCCATGCAGATCAAGAAGCTCGAGGAGCAACTAGGCGCGACGCTTTTCCTACGCGACGCCCGTTCGGTATCGCTGACGGGCCACGGCGAGATGCTGCTATCTTATGCCCGCAACATCCTGGCACTATCGAATGAGGCGGTGTCGCGCTTCATCATGCCGGAGCTCAGCGGTGTCGTCAGGCTCGGCGCGCCGGAGGATATCGGCGAGCGGCTGTTGCCGAGCATCCTGAAGAGTTTCGCCGAGAGCTATCCGGGCATCATGGTCGACGTGACGATCGACATGAGCATCGGGCTGAAGAGGCGCATGGAGGAACAGCGGCTCGACCTGGCCTTGATCAACTGTGCGACGCGGCCGTTCCCGACAGGCGGCGAGGTGGTGTTCCGCGAGCGGCTGGTCTGGGCCGGCGCCAGATGCGGTTCGGCGCATCGCCGCGATCCCCTGCCGATCTCGATCTGGGAGGATGGCTGCATCTGGCGCCAGGAGGCGCTCTCCCAGCTCGAACGCAATAAGCGGCCCTATCGCGTCGCCTATCTCAGCGGCCACACCATGGCGCAGCGCGCCGCCGTGCTCTCCGATCTTGCCATTGCGCCGCTGCCGCTATCCTATGTCAACGAGGATATGGCGATCCTCGGCCCGCAGGAAGGCCTGCCGGAACTCGGCGCCTTCGATATCCGCCTGCTGACCGCCTCGCAGGTGTCGGGGCCGATCGAGACGGTGGCCGACAGCATTCGCGGCGCTTTTGCCGAGAGAGCAAAGGCGGTCGCCGCCTGAGCATGTCTTTCAGGTTGAACCTTTTGTTCCCTTGTGCGTTATCGGCGCGAACGGCATAAGTGCCGTTCGGGGTTGATTTCAAACAAGGATATTCGAAATGACGACAACGGCCAAAATCGCCGCAGCCTTGATGGTTCTTCTTGCCCTTTCCTCCTGCGGCAACACAATCCGCGGCATAGGAAAAGATACGGCAAACACCGTAAACGCCACCCAGGATGCCGGCCGCTCGGTTGACCGCGCCGCAAAGAAATAATGACCGTTCGGATTCCTCTGGGGATCGTCGGATCACGTATTGACCGGGGACCGGATCAATTCACCGGCGGATAAGCCTTTTCCAGCCCGCCGGATCGGTCGAGACCGGTCCGGAAGGCTTGGTAGGCAGGATGCTGGCTTGAGCGGGCAGTTTCCATCAGCCGGATCTGCAGCCGATCCGGCGCTTGGGCTCCGAGCCATACTCCGAGGTTTTCGAGCTTCAGCGAGTTCAGGAACCGCGAACCGGCTGCGAGATCGAGATGGCGGCGCAGGCCGTCAAGCAGGTTGTCGTCCTGAGCGACATTTTCCATGAGCAGCGTCAGATATGACTTGTCCGTCTCCGACAGCGCGGCGAGCTTTTCCGCAACGGTATCGCGGTCGGGAAAGGGAACGTTGCCTGTCATCTCGAATCGTCCATGCTTGATCGTGTTTTTGTCGTTATAAGCTCGCCTTGACCTTCTCGGCTATATCGGCGGGAACCCATTTCATCCACAGGCCCTCGTAATTGCGAAGGAAATGGATCGCGGCATCCTCGTTGCTTTCGCGGTTTTCGTCTTGCCAGGCCAGCACCTGGTTAATCGTCTGATTGTCCCATTTGCGGGTTTTGAGATAGGTGGTGACGGGTCCGGCACGGCTGGCAAAAGACCTGGTCATCAACGTGAAGGCGCGCGAGACCGGGTAGGAATTGAGTTGCGGCCTGATGCAGCCGGCGACTGCGGTGCAACGGTCCCACTCGGCCTTGTCGTGGCCGACGCCGAAGCTCAGCCGCGTCATGTCGTATTTGCCGAGGACGGCGGTCGGCGCCCAATAGTAACCGAGCCAGCCGACCTTGTTGTCGAAGGCGTAGGCGATCGAAGCG
This sequence comes from Rhizobium sp. N122, assembly GCF_002211295.1. Taxonomy (NCBI): domain Bacteria; kingdom Pseudomonadati; phylum Pseudomonadota; class Alphaproteobacteria; order Hyphomicrobiales; family Rhizobiaceae; genus Rhizobium; species Rhizobium sp. N122. The sequence goes on from NZ_LOKU01000023.1 coordinate 16,495, forward strand.
TCCAGCTGTTTGGGGCTGCCGGTTTCGACGAGTTCAAAGCCCTTCTTGTCCGCGGCAAGCGCCTTGAACAGGTTGGCGGTCGATATCTGGCAGCTCCAGTCGGTGGGACAATTGTAGACCGCGCCCTTCGCCGCATCGCCCTCGGCGGGGAAAAGTTCGGGATGCCGCAGCGCATCTTCGACCGAACGGATGTCGGGATGGGCGTCGGCGATGAATTTCGGAATCCACCAGCCCTCGACGGCACCGTCAGCCAGGATCTCGGCTCCCTGCACCAGCCGGCCGGTGTTGACCGCTTGATCGAGCAAGGCCCTGACGGAATTGATCCAGTATTCCGAGGCGATGTCGGGGGTGCCTTTTTCATTCATCGAGGCGAAGGTCGGCAGGGTGTCGCCGTCGACGATGGTGACGGAGCAGCCGTAGCCCTTTTCCAGGATGATCTTGTCGAAGTTCGCCGCAATCCCGGCCGAGGCCCATTTCATCTCAGCGATCGAAACCTTGCCGCATTCTGCGGCTTCGGCCGGCGCGACGGCAGAAAGAGCCGCGGCAAAGACGGCCGGAATCAGAAACGTCTTCATCGTCATTCCCCGAATTCTTCCTTACAGCGCCGCGTCTTTGAGACGCGCTCCGGCAGCTTATCGCAGGTCATGGCTCGAAAATGGCGTTTTTGGGAAGCCTACGCGTTCGCTCGCAGAAATCAACCGTCTTCTGCTAGTGGTTGCGGTACTAAATGATTGAATTCGAATAATTTATCTCAACATTCCGAAAATGGCACCTTTAAGCGGACTGCACGCTGTTGGCGATCGCCGGCGGATGTTCGGCAGAAATTTCGGCGAGAAAGTCAAAAAAGATCAAAATTAACATTTGCGTAAGCCTTCAATAACTCTCCGGTAAGAATGTGCCGTTATCAGTTGGGTCGTGGCGGCAATGACCGCTGCTTGTCCGGTTCAGGTAGTGCGTACCGGAGAAAGCGAGCTTCGCCGTGTAGGGGTGAAGACGCCTGAGTTTTCGGCAAACCGCGCAGAGCCAAGGCCATGCGCGGTTTTCGCGTTTTCAGCTGGCGCCTTGACCTGGGATTGTCGGCCATTGTAGGCCTCGCCTGAACAAAGGACGGATACAGGCCGCCAATGGCAAGAGCGATCATGCTGCAGGGAACCGGCTCGGATGTCGGCAAGACGGTGCTGGTCGCCGGCCTCTGCCGGCTGGCTGCCAATCGGGGCCTCACCGTTCGGCCCTTCAAGCCGCAGAACATGTCGAACAATGCCGCGGTTGCCGATGACGGCGGCGAGATCGGCCGGGCGCAGTGGCTGCAATCGCTGGCGGCGCGCACGCCGTCCTCGGTGCACATGAACCCGGTGCTGCTCAAGCCGCAATCGGAAAACGGCAGCCAGATCATCGTGCAGGGCAGGGTGTTCGGGCAGGCGAAGGGGCGGGACTATCAGCGGCTGAAGCCGCAGCTGCTCGGCGCGGTGCTGGAAAGCTTCGAAAAAGTCGCTGCGGGCGCCGATCTCGTCATCGTCGAGGGTGCCGGATCGCCGGCCGAAATCAATCTCAGGGCCGGCGATATCGCCAATATGGGTTTTGCGACGCGGGCCGGCGTGCCTGTCGTGCTCATCGGCGATATCGACCGCGGCGGCGTCATCGCCTCGCTGGTCGGCACGCATGCGATCCTCGACGAGGCCGACCGGGCGATGATTGCGGGCTATATCATCAACAAGTTCCGCGGCGACACCTCACTGTTTGACGACGGCATCCGCGCCGTCGCAGGCTTTACCGGCTGGCCGTGTTTCGGCGTCGTACCGTGGCTGCCGGGTGCCGCGCGTCTGCCGGCCGAAGATTCGGTCGTGCTCGAACGGCTGGCGAAGGGCGGGGCGGGTGCACTGAAGATCGCCGTGCCGGTGCTGCCGCGCATCGCCAATTTTGACGATCTCGACCCGCTGCGGGCCGAGCCGGACGTCGAACTGGTCTTCGTGCGATCAGGCGAACGGCTGCCTGCCGATGCGAGCCTCGTCATTCTTCCCGGCTCGAAATCGACGATATCGGATCTCGCCGATTTCAGGGCGGAAGGTTGGGACCGGGATCTGCAGGCGCATGTCAGGCGCGGCGGCCGGGTGATCGGCATTTGCGGCGGCTACCAGATGCTCGGCCGCACGGTGCACGATCCGCTCGGTATCGAGGGCGGGACGCTCGAGACGCCGGGGCTGGCGCTTCTCGACGTCGAGACCGAGATGGCGCCTGAGAAAACCCTGCGCAACAGCCATGCCCGCTCGACCGAATACGACGTGCCGCTTGCCGGCTACCAGATCCATCTCGGCATCACCCGCGGCCCGGATTGCGATAGACCTTCGGCGATTATCGACGGCGCGCCCGACGGGGCGCTTTCGGCCGACGGCCGAATCATGGGCGCCTATCTGCACGGGCTCTTCGGCAGCGACGCCTATCGCGCCCGGCTGCTGCAAAGCTTTGGGCTCTCGGGCGAGCAGAGGAATTACCGCGAGAGCGTCGAGCGGGCGCTTGATGAGGTCGCGAGCGACCTGGAGAAGCATCTCGATGCGCGCTGGCTTGCGGGGTTGCTGGGGTAAGCCGGATGTGTGTTGGGTCGTCTGGCCTCGCAGGGATGAGGATGGGCAAGGCGCTGCCACTTGTCCCTTCTCCCCGAGGGGAGAAGAGGGAGCCAAGCCTCCATCATTCCACGGTTAGTGTTTCATTCCACTCTTGCCAAATTGGTTGACTGAGTCCATTAATTCCCTCCCCACGAGAGTCCGGGCGAGAGTATAACCATGAGCGTATCGGATAGATTTTCACTGGCAGGTCAGGTGGCGCTGGTGACCGGCGGTGGCCGTGGTCTGGGCTTCGAGATGGCGCGCGCCCTTGCGGAGGCCGGCGCCCATGTCATCGTTACCGGCCGCACGGCGGCGACGCTGGAAGATGCGGTAAACATCATTCGCGCCGCGGGCGGCACGGCGGAGGCTGCGGCCTTCGATATCGCCGACCGCGAAGCGCAGCGTGCTGTGATGGCCGATATCGACCACAGCCACGGCCGCCTCGATATTCTGATCAACAATGTCGGCGCCCGCGACAGACGGCCGTTGGCCGAATTCGACGATGACGCGATCATCGAACTGCTGCGCACCGATCTGGCCGCCGCGATGATGCTTTCGCGGGACGCCGCCGTGCTGATGAAGCGGCGCAATTATGGCCGCTTGATCGCGGTGACCTCGATCAGCGGTCATGTCGTCATGCCCGGCGACTGCGTCTATCCGGCGGCAAAGCAGGGCCTGACGGGACTGATGCGCGGCATGGCGGTCGAATTCGGTCCGTACGGCATCACCAGCAACGCGATTGCGCCTGGCTGGTTCGCCACGGAGACGAATGCGGCGATGGCCGCGAACGAGGAATTGATGCCCTTCGTGCGCCAGCGCATTCCGGTCCAGCGCTGGGGACGCCCCGACGAGATCGCCGGCGCGGCGCTGTTTCTTGCAAGCGGCGGCGCCTCCTTCGTCAACGGCCACGTGCTGACTGTCGACGGCGGCATGACCGTCAGGATGTGAGCCGTCATCGACCGCTGGAAATATCGACGGGAGGCGGCTATCTATCGATGTGGTGGCAGCCCGGTTCGGTACCGCCGCCCATTTGCCCGATTTGCGGACATAAGGTTGCGCCGGCTCATGTGGAGATTCGAAAATTAGCGACCATATTCAATGGATTATAGAGCAGGGAATCACCAGCGAGCATATTGGCGACCTCGTTTCCGGCCTGTGCGAGCGGCTGATCGCGGACGGGTTTCCGATCTGGCGGGCGAGCATCAGAATGCCGTCCCTGCATCCCATGTATCGCGGCGTCGCGGCCAATTTCATGCGGGGCGGTGAGACCGTCCTTGAAAATGCGGAGCACGGCAGCGAGACGGAGCGTGACTTCGAGAGGACGCCGATCTTTTACCTCTTGAGCCGCGGCGAAAGAACGGGGCGATGGAATTTGGCGAGCGGCGAGGGGCTCGACTATACCGAACTCAACGAATTCGCGCTTTCCGGGGGCACGGATCACGTCATCAGCCTGTTCGAATTCCCGAAGGAAGTCGCGTTGCGAGGGCTCGGCTTCTCGCTGACGAGCGATGCGCCCGGCGGATTTTCCGATGATCAGCTGGCGATTGTCGCGGCGCTATTCCCGGCGCTTGGACTGGCGGCCTACCGCGTGGCGGTTTCGAAGACAGCGACCGATATCCTCGCGGTCTATACCGGCGCCAGGACGAGCGCGCGCATCCTTGCCGGCGAAACCCGCAGGGGAATGGGCGGTTCCATCGATGCCGCCATCCTGCTGGCCGACCTTCGCAATTTCACGGCTTTGACCGAGGTTTATCAGCCAGGCGAGATCGTCGGGTTTCTCAACGAGCATTTCGAGCTGATCGGCCGGCATGTCGAGGAAAACTCCGGCGAGATCCTCAAGTTCATGGGCGACAGCGTGCTGGCGATCTTTCCGACCGAGGCCGAGGACCCGCAAAAGGCCTGCAAGGCGGCATTGGCTTCGGCGCAGAATCTGCTGAAGGCCAACGAAGAGCTCAATCGCGAGCGGACGCGCAACGGAGGTCCCGATATCGGCATCGATGTTGTGCTGCATCTCGGCGAGGTTTTCTACGGAAATGTCGGCGCCCACGGCAGGCTCGACTTCACGGTGATCGGCAGGGCCGTCAACGAAGCGTCGCGGCTGGAAAAGCTCTGCGGCACGCTTGAGCAGCACCTGTTGCTGTCCGAGAGCTTCGCGACGACCTGTGCCGTGGATTGCGAGTATCTCGGATCCTTCGAATTGCGCGGGGTTTCGAAGCGGGCCGACGTCTTCAAGATCGCCGACGCCGGAGCAACGCAAGCGAGGGGTCAGATCTCGCCCGAGACCTCTCGGCGGCGGCGGTCGAGTTCTTCGCTGTAACGGCGCAGCGTATAACTTTCGCTGAGCTGGCCGATCACCTTCCGTTCGATCAGGTTGTTGACGACGGCGAGTGCTTCGCTTTCGCTCTTGTCGAAGATCGCCGCCGCCTGCCGGGCATTCATCTGCGGCTGCAGGAAATCGTTGCGATAGTGGATGAAGTCGGCCAGCGTCTTGCCCTCGTCCTGGGTGTCGGTCGGATTGGCGTAGATCTCCGGCACCAGCACGAGGCCGGCATATTTGTCGCTCTCCTCGACGAGAATGACACGCTGGGTTGAGCCGATCGGGAAGGCCTGCTTGAATTCCTCCAGCGAGATGCCAGCCCTTGCCGTCTTGACGTCGGCGCGCATCAGCTTGTCCACCGTCAGGTTACGGATCCAGCCGACGTCATGGGCGCTGCGGATGCTTTCGCCGCGCAGATGGAAGCGCCATGTGGCGAAGGAGTAGCCGAAGGTCGAGCGCACGACGAGCGAGGAGGTGATGACGGCGGCGAGCACCAGCGCCGTGATCGGGAAGTCGCCGGTAATTTCGAGCGCCAGGAACGTCATCGTCAGCGGCCCGCCGATGACGGCGACGGCAAGCGAACTCATGCCGACCACGGCATAGATGACCGGCGTCAGCGTCGCATCGGCGAAATAGGGACCGCAATAGGCGAAGAGCTTGCCGAGCAGAGCGCCCATGAACAGCGAGGCGAAGAACAGGCCGCCCCTGAAGCCCGATCCGATCGAGATCGCCGAGGCCAAGGATTTCAACAGGAGGAGGCCGACCAGCGCCGGGATGGCCACGTCGCGGGAAAGGTTGAGATGCAGCGCGCCGTGGCCGGCCGACAGCACCTGCGGCGAGATTATCGCCAGCAGCCCGACGATGATACCGCCGAGGGCGGGACGGAAGGGCGGGGCGATCGAGCTCTTGCGCGCCAGTTCTTCGACGAAGGAGACGCCCTGCATGATCAGGATGCCGACGCCGGCGCAGCAAGCGCCGAGCAGCAGCGCCGGGATATAATCGGCCGGCACGACTGCGCCGAAGCTGCCGATATCGATGCTGAAATCGCCTTCGGCCAGCAGCCTTGCGATCAAAGTGGAAACGAGGGCCGAGACGACCACAGGGGTCAGCGACACGATCGTATAGGTACCGATGATCAGCTCGAAAGCATAGAAGGCGCCGGTCAGCGGCGCGTTGAAGGCGGCGGCGATGGCGCCGGCTGCGCCGCAGCCGACGAGGATGCGCAGATCCGAGCGGCGGAGCTGCAGCTTCAGGCCGAATTTCGAGGCAAGGCCGGCGGCAAGCTGGGTGTAGCCGGCCTCCAGGCCGACGGAGGCACCGAAGCCGTTGGAGATCAGGTTCTGCACGGCGACGATGATGCTGTCGGTCAAGGACAGGCGGCCGCCATGCAGCGCATTGGCCTCGATGGGGTCGACCATCGGTTTCTTGCGGCGTTTGGCCAAAATGAAGAGCAACAGGCCGAGCAGAATGCCGCCGATGACGGGGGCGGTCAGCAGCAGCAGCTTGTCGTCGATCACCGATGAGCTCAGCCTTTCACTGTCGGCTATGCCGAAGACCAACTGGTGCAGCTCATTCGAAACGTAGCTCATGCCGGTGACCGCAAGCCCTGAGGCGATGCCGACGACGGCGCCCGCCAGCGACAGGCCGATTTCGCTGCGGCGAGTCAGGGCGCGCAGCCGCGCCGGGTCGAAGAAGACACGCAGCGCACGGAAACGGCGCCGATCCAATTTCATAAGCATGGCTAGACAACTAGGCAGGAAGAGGCCCGGTCAAGGGCGATGGCGCAGACCGCTTGCGACGTAATTGCGGCGAAAAGCTGGCGAGCGGGTCAATTAATTATGACGTAAGTAACTGATAAAAGACGATGTTTTAGGTAGACTAAGTCGTCTTGCCGGCGTTGCTCCGCCTGGCTGGCCATTCGCGGTCGTATCGGCCGGTTGACTTCACCCGTGAGCTTGCCTAACCATCTTTGGAATAACGGATGGTTCCGGATCGGTGTTACGCCTTTCCGGATGAAAAGGGAATGTGACGGGGCGGACCCAAACCGGGCGCCTTCATCACAGCCGACCCCGCGACTGTAGAGCGGTCAGGGTCTTCCATCCGGCATCCAGCCCTTCCGGCCGGCAGTCTGCAATGGTGCAGGCGGGCAGGGCGGGCGACATGCCGGAAAAGCCACTGGACATGCATGGTGATCAACCGGGGTCGGACGCCTCTATTTCTACGAATCGTCCACCTCTTCGCCGATGCGGCCGGGAAGGCGAGGCAGATCCGCTGGCACGATCAGGGGCGACCGGTTTCCGGTCTGTCCCGATCGCGGCCGACACCCGCGAGCCAGGAGACCTGCCATTCGTGCCGGGCGAGAAGCCCAACCCTGGGCACTATGCCCGTTGCCAGCACGGAGGTTGTTTTGGCTGAACGATTGAATTCGGCGCGGCTTGGTGCGGTGCATATTTTCCCCTTCTCCCCCGCGGGGAGAAGGTGGCCCGAAGGGTCGGATGAGGGGGCCGCACGGCACCTCCGTCATTTTGCCCTTCGCTTGCGCTCAGTGCATTCGCGGCTTCGCCGCTCACCCCCTCAACCGCCTGCCGGCACCTTCTCCCCGCTGGGGAGAACAGGGATGTGGCACCGCCGCGCCCTCTCTAGCGGGAGTGCTTGCGTATGACGATCGCTTTCACCAACACCACCTTCATCCTCGGCGGCGCACGCTCCGGCAAATCCCGCTTTGCCGAATCTTTTGTCGTTGCAACCGGCCTCGATCGTCACTACCTCGCGACCGGCCGGGCGTGGGACGAGGAGATGCAGGCGCGGATTGCCCAGCACAGAGCCGATCGCGGTCCGTCCTGGACGACGCATGAGGAGCCGCTCAATCTTGTTGGCAAGCTCGCCGCCATCGACGGCGAGGGGCGTATCGTGCTGATCGACTGCCTGACGCTCTGGGTCACCAATCTGATGATGGAGGAGCGCGATATGGCGGGGGAATTTGCAGCACTCGCCGATTTTCTGCCGCGCGTAAAGGCGCGGCTCGTTTTCGTTTCCAACGAGGTCGGCCTCGGCATCGTGCCCGACAACCGCATGGCGCGGGATTTTCGCGATCATGCCGGCCGTCTCCACCAGTTGATCGCGGCAAATGCCGCCGAAGTCTATTTCATTGCGGCAGGCCTGCCGCTGAAAATGAAGGGTTAAATCCATGAACCAGCAGAAAATTCCCGCAACCGTCATCACCGGCTTCCTTGGCGCCGGCAAGACGACGATGATCCGCAATCTGCTCACCAATGCCGGCGGCAAGAAGATCGCGCTGATCATCAACGAGTTCGGCGATCTCGGCGTCGACGGCGAGGTGCTGAAGGGCTGCGGCGCTGAAAACTGCAGCGAGGACGATATCATCGAGCTGACCAATGGCTGCATCTGCTGCACAGTTGCCGACGACTTCATCCCGACGATGACAAAGCTCCTGGAACGCGAACAGCGGCCCGACCATATCGTCATCGAAACCTCCGGCCTTGCTTTGCCGCAGCCGCTGGTCGCGGCCTTCAACTGGCCTGACATCCGCACCCAGGTCACCGTCGACGGCGTCATTACGGTGGTCGACAGCGCCGCCGTCGCCGCCGGCCGTTTCGCCGACGACCACGATGCTGTCGAGGCGGCGCGCGGCGAGGATGAATCGCTCGATCACGAGAGCCCGATCGAGGAACTGTTCGAGGATCAGCTCACCTGCGCCGATCTGATCGTGCTCAACAAGACCGACCTGATCGACGTGGCCGGTCTTAGCCGGGTGCGCGACGAGGTCGCCTCTCGCACCGCACGCAAGCCGGCGATGATCGAGGCGCGGAACGGCGAGGTGCCGGCCGGCATCCTGCTCGGTCTCGGCATCGGCACGGAGGACGATATCGCCAATCGCAAGTCGCATCATGAGCTCGAGCATGAGGACGGGACGCCGCACGATCATGACGAGTTCGACAGCTTCGTCGTCGATCTCGGACCAATTGCCGATCCCGCCGGTTTCGTCGAGGCGCTGAAAGCCGTCATATCAACCCATGACGTGCTGCGCCTCAAGGGCTTCGTCGACGTTGCCGGCAAGCCGATGCGCCTGCAGCTCCAGGCCGTCGGCAGCCGCATCGACCACTATTTCGATCGCGCCTGGACGCCTGGGGAAAAGCGCGGCACACGCCTCGTCGTCATCGGCCTGCATGAGATGGATGAGGCCGCTGTACGGATGGCGATCGAGGCGCTGGCATAAACCCATGCATCTGCTTCTGGCCCAGCAGGGAACGATCAGCGACGGCGAGGAGCCGATCGACCTCGGCCAGACGCCGGGCGACATCCTGTTCCTGTCGGCCGCCGACAGCGAGCTGGCGGCGATCGCAGCCGCTCATCGCGCCTGCGGTGGGCCGCATTCGCTGCGGCTTGCGAGCCTGATGAGCCTCAAACACCCGATGTCGGTCGATACCTATGTCGAGCGCACGGCGCGGCATGCGAAGCTCATTGTCGTGCGGGCGCTCGGCGGCGCCAGCTATTTCCGCTATGCGCTCGAGGCGCTGCATGCGGCAGCCTCTCGCTCCGGCGCGCGGATTGCTGTGCTGCCGGGTGATGCCAGGCCGGATGCAGGGCTGGCGCCCTTCTCGAACATTGCCTCCGATGATCTCGATGCGCTCTGGGCCTATCTCGTCGAGGGCGGCGATGCCAATGCGCGCGCCTTTCTCGATTATGCCGCGGCGATGCTCTCGGGCGCGGAGAAGCCCGCGCCGGCGGTACCTTTGATGAAGGCCGGCATCTGGTGGCCGGGGCGGGGGCTGATCGGGGTCGAGGAGTTGCGGCGGGTGACACATTCGACGGCGGTGGGGCCAATCGTCGCCATCAGCTTCTACCGCGCCCTCGTGCAGAGCGGCGAAACCGGGCCGATCGAGGCGCTGATCGAAGCCTTGCAGGCGCACGGCCTCCGGCCGCTGCCGGTCTTTGCTTATAGCCTCAAGGATTCCGTCTCGACCGGCATTCTCGAAAGCGTGTTTTCAGCGCTGAAACCCGATGTCGTGATCAACACGACCGGCTTTGCCGTCTCCGCGCCCGGCGCCGATCGGCAGCCGACGGTGCTGGAGGCGACTGGGGCGGTGGTGCTGCAGGCGATCCTGTCGGCCTCGTCGCGGGAGGCATGGGCAGCTTCGTCGCAAGGCCTGTCGGCGCGCGATCTCGGCATGAACGTGGCGCTGCCCGAAGTCGACGGCCGGGTGCTGGCGCGGGCGGTCTCCTTCAAGACGGCGGCGCGTTACGACGCCGCTGTCGAGACCAACATTGTCGCCAGCGAACCAGACGCCGGCCGGGTGCGCTATACGGCGGAACTCGCCGCCAACTGGGCGCGGCTGCGCGCCACGCCGGCACACGACCGGCGCATTGCGCTCGTCATGGCGAACTACCCGAACCGCGACGGCCGGCTCGGCAACGGGGTCGGCCTGGATACGCCGGCCGGCAGCATCCAGGTGCTTCGCGCGATGGAAGCAGCGGGTTACCCGCTCTCCGATATTCCGGCCGATGGCGACACGCTGATCCGGCATTTGATGGAAGGACCGACCAATTCGGGACATGACGGCCGCGTCATCCGCGAGACGTTATCCCTGAGTCTCTACAACAGCTTCCTGGCGTCTCTTCCCAATCAGATTCAGGATGAGGTCAGGGCCCGTTGGGGCGATCCCGGGAACGATCCGTATTTTCGCGACGGCGCCTTCGTCCTGCCTTTTGCCCGCTTCGGTGGCGTTCTCGTCGGCATTCAGCCGGCGCGCGGCTATAATATCGATCCGAAGGAGAGCTACCATTCGCCGGATCTCGTGCCGCCACACGGTTATCTTGCCTTCTACGCCTTCCTGCGGGGAAAATTCGGCGCCCACGCGGTCATTCATATGGGCAAACACGGCAATCTCGAATGGCTGCCGGGCAAGGCGCTGGCGCTGTCGGAGACCTGTTATCCCGAGGCGATCCTCGGGCCGCTGCCGCATCTCTATCCCTTCATCGTCAACGATCCGGGCGAGGGCACGCAGGCCAAGCGCCGGGCTGCCGCCGTCATCATCGATCACCTGACGCCGCCTTTGACCCGGGCCGAGAGCTATGGGCCGCTCAAGGATCTGGAAGCGCTGGTCGACGAATATTACGAGGCATCGGGCGGCGATCCCCGCCGCATCCGGCTGCTCAGCCGGCAGATCCTCGATCTCGTCACCGATATCGGCCTCGATCGGGATGCCGGCATAACGAGCGGCGAAAGCGAAGGCGAAGCGCTGAAGAAGCTCGACGCCTATCTTTGCGACCTCAAGGAAATGCAGATTCGCGATGGACTGCATGTGTTCGGCGTTTCGCCGGAGGGGCGGCTGCTGACCGATTTGACCGTGGCGCTGGCCAGGGTGCCGCGTGGGCTGGGCGAGGGTGGGGATGCGAGTCTGCAGCGGGCAATTGCGGGGGATGTGTTGAAAAACCCCTCCCCAACCCCTCCCCACAAGGGGGAGGGACTTACCACTGCGCTCGCGGCAACCTTGGCTACCAAAGCTGATGATGAGACGGTGCGCCCAGCAAGCCCCTCCCACCTGTGGGGAGGGGTTGGGGAGGGGCCTTCTTTCGACCCGCTCAACTGTGACATGGCTGCACTCTGGACCGGCCCGCGGCCCGCCATCCTCGCAGGCCTCCTCGACGCCCCCTGGCGCACCAACGGCGACACCGTCGAGCGCATCGAGCTGCTGGCGGCGAAATTCGTTGCCGGTGAGATGGAATGCCCGACTCTCTGGTCCCAAACCAGATTGGTGCTTTCCGAGATCGAGACCCGTCTCAAGCCTTCGATTCTTGCCTGCGGCCCGGCTGAGATATCAGGCCTGCTTTCCGGCCTCGACGGCCGCTTCGTGGCCCCTGGCCCCTCCGGCGCTCCGACCCGCGGGCGGCCCGATGTCTTGCCAACGGGTCGCAATTTCTATTCGGTCGACAGCCGCGCGGTGCCGACGCCGGCGGCTTACGAACTCGGCAAGAAATCCGCCGAGCTGCTGATCCGCCGCTATGTGCAGGATCACGGCGACTGGCCCGTCTCCTTCGGGCTGACGGCCTGGGGCACGTCGAACATGCGCACCGGCGGCGACGATATCGCCCAGGCGTTGGCGCTGATCGGCGTCAAGCCGCTCTGGGATGTGAGCTCGCGCCGCGTCACCGGCTATGAGATCATACCGCAGGCTGTGCTCGGGCGGCCGCGTGTCGACGTGACGCTCCGGATCTCCGGCTTCTTCCGTGACGCCTTTCCCGAGCAGATCGCCCTGTTCGATAAGGCGATCCGCGCCGTCGGCGCGCTTGAAGAGGACGAGGCCGACAACCCGATCGCAGCCCGCATGCGCGGCGAAGCGGCAAGGCTTGCGGCTGCCGGTCTCGACGCCACCTCGGCGAAACGCCGGGCGGGCTACCGGGTGTTCGGCTCCAAGCCCGGCGCCTACGGCGCCGGATTGCAGGCGTTGATCGACGAAAAGGGCTGGGAGCGGCGCGCCGATCTCGCCGAAGCCTATCTCGTCTGGGGCAGTTATGCCTATGGCGCCGGCGAGGAAGGCAAGGCCGAACGCGGCCTATTCGAGGAGCGGCTGCGCTCGGTGCAGGCCGTCGTTCAGAACCAGGACAATCGCGAGCACGACCTGCTCGACAGCGACGACTATTACCAGTTCGAGGGCGGCATGGCAGCGGCGGCCGAACAACTGACCGGCGCGCGTCCCTCGATCTATCACAACGATCACTCAAGGCCGGAAAAGCCGGTGATCCGTTCGCTGGAGGAGGAGATCGGCCGCGTCGTGCGCGGACGTGTCGTCAATCCGAAATGGATATCGGGCGTCATGCGCCACGGCTACAAGGGCGCGGCCGAGATCGCCGCCACGGTCGACTATCTCTTCGCTTTCGCGGCGACGACGGGCGCAGTCGGCGCCCATCATTTCGAGGCGGTCTATCAGGCTTTCGTCACCGATCCCGCTGTGCGCGATTTCATGGTGGAAAAGAATCCGGCGGCATTCGACGAGATGACGGCGCGGCTCTCTGAGGCGATCGACCGCAGCCTCTGGACGCCGCGCAGCAATTCGGCCCGGTTCGACCTGGCCAAACAACAGAATGAGGTGAACCGATGAGTGACGAGATCCCGGACAACGAAACGGCCAAGGACGATGCGCGCCATGCCGAGAAGATGGCGAAGAAGAAGGCCGCGCGCGACAAGATCATGGCGACCAAGACCGATGGCAAGGGGTTGATCATCGTCCATACCGGCAAGGGCAAGGGCAAATCGTCCGCCGCCTTCGGCATGATTTTCCGCCACATCGCCCACGGCAAACCGTCCGCCGTCGTGCAGTTCATCAAGGGCGCGATGTGGACCGGCGAGCGGGATCTGATCGAGACGCATTTTTCCGATCTCTGCCAGTTCCACACCATGGGCGAGGGTTTCACCTGGGAAACGCAGGACCGCGCCCGCGACGTCGCTGCGGCTTCTGCTGCCTGGGAGAAGGCCAAGGAACTGATCCGCGACGAGCGCAATTCCATGGTCTTGCTCGACGAGATCAACATCGCGCTGCGTTACGACTATCTCGATATCAACGAGGTCGTCGAATTCCTGAAGAGCGAGAAGCCCGCCATGACGCATGTCGTGCTGACCGGGCGCAACGCCAAAGAGGAATTGATCGAGATCGCCGATCTGGTGACGGAGATGGAACTCCTCAAGCATCCTTTCCGCTCGGGCATCAAGGGCCAGCCGGGCGTTGAATTCTGAGGCGTTCGAAGACGACGAGAGTAGGTTCGGCGGCTAGACGCCGAGCCAGACGCGCAGCGGATTTGCCGGGTCGGCGAGCAGTTTGACGGCAAGGGCGACGCAGACAATCACCAGCAGCGGCTTGATCAGCTTTGCGCCGATCCGCATGGCGAGCCGCGAACCGAGCTGCGCGCCGAGGAACTGGCAGACACCCATCAACAGGCCGATCTTCCAGAGTATCGCGCCGAAGCTTGCGAAGACGATCAGCGCGCCGAAATTCGAGCCGAGATTGAGGAGCTTGGTGTGGGCGGTCGCCTTCAGCACGCCGAAGCCCGCGAGCGTGACGAAGGCGAGCATGAAGAAGGAGCCGGTGCCGGGGCCGAAGACACCGTCATAGAAGCCGATGGCCGGGACCAGCGTCAGGCCGAAGGCGAAGGGCGTGATGCGGCGATGGGTATCGACGTCGTTGAGGTTCGGCTTGACGGCAAAGAAGATCGCGATCGACAGCAGCAGCACCGGCATGATCGCCTGCAGCACCTGCCCGGGCACGATCGTGGCAAGGGCAGCGCCGAGCGCCCCGCCCATGACCGCCATCAGCGCCATCGGCAGCTGTTCGTGAAGCTGCACATGGCCCTTGCGGGCATAGGCGAGTGTTGCCGAAGCGGCGCCGAAGATCGACTGCACCTTGTTGGTGCCGAGCGTCTGGAGCGGCGGAATGCCGGCGATCAGCATGGCGGGAACGGTGATGAGACCGCCGCCGCCGGCAATCGAATCGACGAAACCGGCAAAGAAGGCTGCCGCGCAGAGCAGCAGAAGCAGATGAAGGGCAATGTCAGGCAAGACGGTATTCCGGAGGGGCTTTCGGCTGGCTTTGTTGCATTTCCCGTCTCAAGCTGCAATGGCTGCAAGGACACAGCAGGGTACGTTCGGCAGCTTCGATGAGTGACATTCCCTTCGATACGGTCAGGCGCCACGTGCTCGGGCTCGGCTGCGAGCGCGGGACGGCGCCGGCCGAACTGCTGGCCCTGGCCATTGCCGCGCTTGAGGCGGCTGGTATCGGCAAGGCGGATCTCGCGGCTATCGCTTCCATCGATAGCCGCAGGCAGGAGCCGGCCATTCTTGCCGTCGCCGTGCATTTTGCGGTGCCCGTATTGTTCTTCGATGCGCCGCGGCTGGAAGAGGAAACGCCGCGGCTCAAAAATCCCTCAGATATCGTCTTTGCCCGCGTCGGCTGCCACGGCGTGGCGGAATCGGCGGCACTGGCGGCCATCGGCCCGGATGCGGAATTCTTGCTCGGCAAGATCAAATCCGCGCATGCGACGGCGGCGATTGCCCGCATCGGGTTGCAGAAAGGCTGACGGGCGTTATGGTGGCGGCAATTCGCGGCGCTGTCCGGCGGCTCGCGGTTTACATCTAGAGGACATATCATGCACAAGGTCATTTATGACACTGACCCGGGCGTCGACGACGCTATGGCGCTTCTTTTCCTGCACCGCCATCTTGAAATCGATCTGATCGGCATCACCACGGTATTCGGCAATGCCTCGGTGGAGACGACGACGCGCAATGCGCTCTTCCTCAAGCGCGAATGGAATATCCCGGCACCTGTCGCCAAAGGCGCCAGTGTCACCATCGACCCCTCGCGCGCCGAGCGGGAATGGCCTTTCATGGTGCATGGCGACAACGGTCTCGGCGATATCGCGGTGCCTGAGACGATCGACCTGCCGCTCGATCCGCGCCCGGCACATCGCTTCATCATCGACACGGTCCGCGCCCATCCGGGCGAGGTCCGCCTGGTGGCCGTCGGCCGGATGACCAATCTGGCGCGGGCACTGAAGGAAGACCCGGAGATTGCGCGCCTGGTCAAGGACGTCGTCATCATGGGCGGTAATTTCTACGTGCCGGGCAATGTCTCGCCGGTCGCAGAGGCCAATATCCACGGCGATCCCGAAGCTGCCGACATCGTCATGACCGCGCCCTGGAAGGTCACCGTCATCGGCCTCGACGTCACCTCGATCACCACGATGAGCCGCAGCTATCTCGGCGAAATGGCGGCCAGGGGCGACGGGGCGGTGAAGCTGCTCGACGCGCTGTCGCAGTCTTACATCGATTTCTACAAGCATGCGGTCGAAGACGGCATGATGGTGCATGACAGCTGCGCTTCAGTCTATGTCGTGGCGCCGGAGCTGTTCTCGTCGATATCGGGTGCGGTGCGCGTTGTCTGCGGCGGCATTGCCGACGGCCAGATCATCGTCAAGCCGGACGGCCGCCGTTTCCCGCCGGGCGACTGGGACGGCCTGCCCAGTCAGGTCGTCTGCACCGGCATCGAATCGGAGAAGGTCATCAATCTCATCCGCGATACGCTGCTTACGGTTTGACCCTTGAGAGGTCGGCTGCATCGCGGCCGGCCTTCGCGATCATATGATAATATATTCATATTGTTATCAGGGTTTTCGGAGAATTCGAATCCGCTTCCTCGCAAAGTGAGTCGCGGTTATCTCAGCAACTTCAAGTGAGGCGTGGCGCGCGGCGTTGACCTTGGCCTTTCCGGGGCCTAGATCAACAAAATGTTGAATAGCCAACTCTCCCATCTTCCGGCGCTGGAGCCGGGCAGCGTCTGGCTCGTCGGCGCCGGTCCCGGCGATCCAGGCCTCCTGACCCTGCTTGCCGCCAAGGGGCTTTCCCAGGCTGACGTCATCGTGCATGACGCGCTGGTCAACGAGGAATGCCTGGCGCTGGCGCGGCCGGAGGCGGTGGTGGAATATGCGGGAAAACGAGGCGGCAAGCCTTCGGCGATACAGCGCGACATTTCTCTGAGGCTGGTGGAGCTGGCGCGGGCCGGCAAGCGGGTGCTGCGGCTGAAAGGCGGCGATCCCTTCGTCTTCGGCCGCGGCGGCGAGGAAGCGCTGATGCTGGTCGAGCATAACATCCCCTTCCGCATCGTGCCCGGCATCACCGCCGGCATTGGCGGGCTCGCCTATGCCGGCATCCCGGTGACGCATCGCGACATCAACCATGCCGTCACCTTCGTCACCGGCCATGATTCTTCCGGCATCGTGCCCGACAGGATCGACTGGGAGGCGATCGGCCTCGGCTCGCCCGTTATCGTCATGTATATGGCGATGAAACATATCGCCGAGATCAGCGCCCGGCTGATCGCCGCCGGCCGGCCCGCCTCCGAACCCGTCGCTTTCGTCTGCAACGCCGCCACCGGCCGGCAGCAGGTGCTGGAAACGACGCTGGGCGAGGCAGCCGAGGCGGTCGCTGCCGCCGGGCTCGAACCGCCGGCCGTGGTCGTCGTCGGCGAGGTGGTGCGGCTCAGGGCCTCGCTCGACTGGCTCGGCGCGCTTGCCGGCCGGCGTTTGCAGCCCGATCCGTTCCGCCAGGCGGGCAAGGTGCCGGTATGAGCGGCCTCCTGATCGCAGCCCCTTCCTCCGGCGCCGGCAAGACGACGGTGACGCTTGGGCTGTTGCGGGCGCTGCGCCGGCGCGCCGTCGCGGTCGCACCTGGCAAGGCCGGCCCCGATTACATCGACCCCGCCTTCCATGCGGCGGCGAGCGGCACGCCTTGTCTGAATTTCGATCCCTGGGCGATGCGGCCGGAGCTGATCTCGGCCAATGCTGCCCTTCACCGCTCCGGCGACCGCATCCTGGTCATCGAGGCGATGATGGGTCTGTTCGACGGAGCGGCCGACGGAAAGGGGACGGCGGCCGATCTTGCCGCCCAGCTCGGCCTTTCCGTGGTGCTCGTCGTCGACGCTTCGCGCATGTCGCAATCGGTGGCGCCGCTGGTGTCAGGCTTTGCCGGCTTCCGCGCCGATGTCCGCGTTGCCGGCGTCATCCTCAACAAGGTCGGCAGCGAACGGCATGAGGCGATGTTGCGCCAGGCGCTGGAAGCGATCCGTATGCCCGTTGTCGCCGTAATCGGCAGCGACAAGGCGATTTCCCTGCCGGAACGCCATCTCGGTCTCGTCCAGGCCGGCGAGCACGCGACGCTCGAGAATTTCATCGACCATGCGGCGGACGCCGTGTCCGAGGAATGCAATTTCGAATTCCTGCTGCGCATTGCCAGGCAGGGGCTCAATCGGCCGTCGGCCGCCAATATCGATCGGCTGATGCCGATCGGCGCCCGCATCGCCGTGGCGCGCGACGTCGCCTTCGCCTTTTCCTACGAGCATATGCTGCTTGGGTGGCGCCGCCGCGGGGCTGAAATTTCGTTCTTCTCGCCGCTTGCCGACGAGGCGCCGGCCGGTGACGCCGATGCGATCTATCTGCCGGGCGGTTATCCCGAGCTGCATGCGGGGCAGCTCTCTCAAGCGCAGAATTTCCGTGCCGGCATGCTCGATGCGGCGGCGCGCGGCATCCGGATCTATGGCGAATGCGGCGGATACATGGTGCTCGGCGATGGGCTGATCGATGCGGCAGGCAAGCGCCACGAAATGCTCGGCCTGCTGCCTGTCGTCACCAGTTATGCCGAGCGCCGGCGCCATCTCGGCTATCGCCGTGTGACGCCGCTCGACGGCGCCTTCTTCGCGCGGACGATGACGGCGCATGAATTCCACTATTCCACCGTTGTCTCCGAGGGTGAGGGAAAGCGGCTGTTTACAGCGCAGGATGCGCTGGGAACCGATCTCGGTGCTGTCGGGCTGCGCCGCGGCCAGGTGGCGGGATCCTATATGCACCTGATCGACCTTGCGAGAGCGCCCGCATGAGCGCGCCGATTGCCCATGGCGGCGGCATCACCGCAGCCGCCGCCGGCTTCGGCGGCAGACCGGAAGAGTGGCTCGACCTTTCCACCGGCATCAATCCCTGTCCCGTCGCTCTGCCCGAGATCCCGGCACAGGCCTGGCGCCGACTACCGGACAGGCATCTCGTCGATGAGGCACGGTTTGCGGCCCGCGACCATTATGGCAGCGGCGAGATCTTGCCGCTGCCGGTGCCCGGAACGCAATCGGTGATCCAGCTTCTACCACGCCTGCTTTGGCGGGAAAGGCAGGTTGCCGCGACGGACGATCATATCGCCGCTGGGGACAACAGGGTTGCCGTGACGGACAACAGGGTTGCGGTGACGGACAACAGCGTTGCCGTGGTAGCGCCGACCTATGGCGAATATGCGCGCGCTTTTACGTCGGCTGGTTTTGCCGTCGATGCGGTCGGCGATGTCGCCGAGATCGGGGCGGAGCATCGGCTAGCCGTCGTCGTCAATCCGAACAATCCGGACGGCAGGATCTGGCCGGCCGAAGCGCTGATTGCCTTGCACGACAGGATGACGGCGGCAGGCGGATTTCTCGTCGTCGACGAGGCTTTCGGTGATACCGATCCGGCGCTGAGCCTCGCGGCCCGCGCGCAAGAACTTCCCAACCTGGTTATCTTCCGCTCCTTCGGAAAGTTTTTCGGGCTTGCCGGCCTGCGGCTGGGGTTTGCGATTGCGCGCAAGGATATCCTCGCGCGTTTCGAGGACTGGCTCGGCCCCTGGGCGGTCTCCGGCCCGGCGCTGTCGATTGCCGCCTCGCTGCTGCGGTCCGACGTCTCCGTGATTCGTCACTCTCTCGATGAACGCAGCGCCGCCCTGCAGACGACGCTGGCCTCGGCCGGGTTGCGGATCAGGGGAGGGACGGCATTGTTCACCCTAGTTGCCGATGGCAGGGCGAGTGACATTTACACGCATCTTTGCCGGCATCATATTCTCATCCGCAAGTTCGATTATGCGCCGGATTGGCTGCGTTTCGGCCTGACGCCGGATGCGGCGGCGGACAGACGGCTTGGTGAAGCTCTTCAGGGATTTGAGCGATGACGATCGACGAAAACCTTCTGGTCCTGCTTCTGGCGCTGCTGCTCGACCGGATCGCCGGTGATCCGCAATGGCTGTGGTCGCGCGTGCCGCATCCCGTCGTCATCTTTGGCGCGGCGATCTCTTACGCCGATCAGCAGCTCAATCCCTCCAGCCTTACGGGTTCCCAGCGCCGGATGAACGGCGTTGCGGCGATCCTGGCGCTGCTTCTGCTGTCGATCGCCGCAGGCTTCGTGTTCGACCGGTTCTTCGCGCTCTTCGGGCTTGTCGGCCTCGTGCTGGAGGCCGGCCTGGTGGCGATCTTCCTGGCGCAGAAGAGCCTTGCCGATCACGTCGCGGCCGTCGCTGTGGCCTTGCGCGGCGAGGGGCTTGCCGGCGGCCGGAACGCCGTCTCGCGCATCGTCGGGCGCGATCCCGAGACCCTCGACGAGCCGGCCGTCTGCCGCGCGGCGATCGAAAGCCTGGCGGAAAATTTCTCCGACGGCGTCGTGGCGCCTGCCCTTTGCTATGCCGTCTTCGGCCTGCCGGGCCTGCTCGCCTACAAGATGCTGAACACGGCCGATTCGATGATCGGCCACAGGTCGGAAAAATACATCGATTTCGGCTGGGCCGCGGCCCGGCTCGACGATATCGCCAACTGGCCGGCCGCGCGCCTCTCCATCCTGCTGATCGCCGCCGGCGCCTGGATCCGGCGCGGCATGAGCCCCTGCCGCGAGGCGATCCGGGTGGCGATGCGCGACGGCGGCCTGCACCGCTCGCCGAATTCCGGCCGGCCGGAGGCCGCCATGGCCGGCGCCCTTAACGTCCAGCTCGCCGGCCCGCGCATTTATGGCGGGGTCGTCGTGACGGAGCCGATGATCAACAACCCTGGCCGGGACACTGCCACCGCCGCGGACATCGAAGACGGCGTGTCGGTGTTTTATGCCAGCTGCATGGTGCTGACTGGCCTGACCTTCGGGTTGTTTCTGTGTTTTCTGTAGGGTGCCACGGAGCGCGTCCACACCGCGGTGGACAGCTTCTCCGCAAACGTTTATGCGAAGCGCCTCATATCTCATCAGACCGGAAGCAGAGCGATGACAGTTCAGGTTGAATTACCGTGCCCGAAGTGCAAGAGCACCAAGATGAAGTTCGAGCGGGCCGAGATCCGCGAGACGGATATCATCACCTGTGCCGCCTGCGGTCACAATCTCGGCACGATGGCCTCGATCCGTGAGAAGATGAACAAGGCCTACCAGCGGCTCAACCGGCCTTCGGCTCCACGCAAGCTCCAGTGAGGCGGATCGCTGTCCTGCAGCGGCGCTTCCGGCTTCAACGTGTTAAAATTGTGATTACCATTCGGGTTAAAGCTAAATAATAAGTATTGCCGTAGTCTCTCTGTCGTGAGGGCGCAATTAAACTGCGCGGGTGCGAAGAGGGGTTATTCATGAAGACGATTTTGGCGGCCGCCGCCGCAAGTTTATTGCTGCAATTTTCTCCCGTTGCCGCCGAGGCGGCGACGCTGGTCGCCAATATCAGTATCGGCAAGCAGACGATGACCGTCACCGAGAACGGCTTCGTCAAGTATCGCTGGAAGGTTTCGACCGCGCGCAACGGCTATGTCACGCCGACCGGTTCGTGGAGCGCCAAGTGGCTGTCGCGCGATCACCGTTCCCGCAAATACGACAATGCGCCGATGCCCTATGCGGTGTTCTTCAACGGCGGCTACGCCGTTCACGCCACCTTCGACCTGAAGCGCCTCGGCCGGCCGGCCTCGCATGGCTGCGTCCGTCTGCATCCCGACAATGCGGCCGAGTTCTTCTCGCTGGCGCGCCAGGCCGGCCTTGCCAATACCCGTGTGGTGATTACGCGCTGATTTTCTTTTCCAGCTCATCCATGTCGGGGACGACGATATGTCGGATGTTCTCGATGCGGATGACGCCGCTTTTGCGCAGCCGGGTCATCTGGCGGCTGACCGTCTCGATCGTCAGCCCAAGAAAATCGGCGATCTCGGCGCGCGATAGCGGCAGGTCGAAGGCGGTGCTGGTGGCTGTTTCCGGCTCGGCGTGCGTGGCGATGAGGTGGAGCAGGCTCGCGACCTTCTCCTCGGCGGTGCGCCGGCCGAGCGTCAGCATCCATTCGCGCGCGGCGTCCAGTTCCTTCAGCGCCTGATCGTGCAGGCTGCGCTGCAGCTCCGGGGTCTCCAGTATCATCCGGTCGAGCAGATTGCAGGGGAAGACACAGATCTCCGCATCGGTCGCAGCCTCGGCCGACAGCGTGCTTTCGCGCATGAACGGCCTGCCGACAAAATCGGGGGCGAATTGCAGGCCGACGATCTGCTGGCGACCGTCCGGCATCACCTTGCAGAGCTTCACCACCCCGCGCATGATGTTCGAATAGAAGGTGCTTTCCGCGCCTTGAGCGACGATTTCCGAACCGGTATCGACCTTGCGGCGTAGCGAGTGGCGGCCGAGTTCCTGCAACTGGCTGCTCGACAAGGCGCCGCAGACGACGCCGTGCCGGGCCTGGCAGGAGCGGCAAGCGACAGGCGTGCCGACCTCGGAAACCTTACTGCGTGCGACGTCCATTTCCTGATCCCTTCGAAATCCGGATGCAGCCGGCATGCCCGGGCATGGCTGGCTCTTCCGAGACGATTACGCCCCGATTGCGGGTTCGGCTATCCCGATTTCTTCCCGTGCCGTTTGATGATTATCAAAATCGCGGGGCTTGCGATTTGATCCAGATCAAGTGTCCGTGTTTGCGGCTCCGGCCGGGAAGGGCGCTTGCGCCGAGGCGAGGCCGTGCGCGGTTTTGATTCGGATGCTTGTTGGGCCGCCGGTGCAGGGGGGGGCAGCGGCTTCGCCCCGCCTGGGGTGACGGCAAAGGCCTGCATTCCATTGCTGTTTAGGCAACACCCGACCGGCAAATTGCCGCAACGCCCGGACGAAAGCATTGGCTTTTGAAATGGATTTGCCTATGAGGGGATTTAAATCGTCATTTCATGAGGTACAGCGCGTGACCGCTACATTCGATAAAGTTGCCGACATTATTGCAGAAACCAGCGAGATCGACCGCGCGACGATCACGCCGGAGAGCCATACGATCGACGACCTCGGTATCGACAGCCTCGATTTCCTCGATATCGTCTTTGCAATCGACAAGGAATTCGGCATCAAGATTCCGCTCGAAAAGTGGACGCAGGAAGTCAACGAGGGCAAGGTTTCCACCGAAGAATATTTCGTGCTGAAGAATCTCTGCGCCAAGATCGACGAGCTTAAAGCAGCCAAGGCCTGAAGACATAACCGTCTTTTTTGAGCGCCCTGCCGCCTGACTATGGCGGCCGGGCGGTTTCGTTCCTAACTAGGCGTCACCGGCGGGCGGATCTGGCCTGTCGGGCCGGAGGATCCGAATGCTGCTGGAATATTTCCAGATGATTGACCGCGTCGAAGCGGTGGACCTGAAGAAGGGCACGTTGAAGGCGCGATCCGTCGTGCCGGCCAAGAGCCCTGTGTTCGAGGGTCATTTTCCCGGCATGCCGCTCGTTCCAGGCGTGCTTCTGATCGAGACCATGGCGCAGGCCTCCGGCATGCTGGTGCTTGCCGTCACCGATTTTGCCGCCATGCCCTTCCTGATGACGGTCGACGGCGCCAAGATGCGCACCTTCGTCGAGCCGGAAGCCGTGCTCGACATCGAAGCGGTGCTCGAACACGACGGTTCGGGTTTTGCGGTCACCAAGGCTAAAATCACCAGCGCCGGCAAGAAGGTCTGCGATGCGCAGCTGAAGCTTCGCACCATGCCGTTTTCCGAGGTGCCGCTCGGCGATATCGTGAAGAAACGTGCCGGCGAGATCGGGCTTCTCGAAGCGATCGCGGCGCAGGGAGTGATTGGATGAGCAAGGCTGCAAACGACGTCGTCATCTCGGGCATCGGCATCGTCACCTGTCAGGGCGTCGGCAAGGATGCGCATATCGCGCTTCTCCAGGCCGGCAAAGCTCCGAAGGCGATCGTCGAGACCGAGAAGTTCAAGCCCTATCCGGTGCATCCGCTGCCCGAGATCGACTGGTCGCAGCAGATCGCCAAGCGCGGCGACCAGCGCCAGATGGAAAACTGGCAGCGCATCGGTGTCTTCGCCGCCGGCTTGGCACTCGACGATGCCGGCTTCAAGGACGATCTCGAGGCCTGCGGCGCGATGGATATGATCGTGGCGGCCGGCGGCGGCGAGCGCGACATCAATGTCGACACGCTGATCGTCGACGAGGCGCTGAAGCGCAACGACCGCGAATTGCTGCTGAACGAGAAGCTGACGACAGAGCTCAGGCCGACACTGTTCCTCGCCCAGCTTTCCAACCTGCTCGCCGGCAATATTTCGATCGTGCACAAGGTCACCGGCTCGTCGCGCACCTTCATGGGCGAGGAAGCGGCCGGCATATCGGCCGTCGAGACCGCCTTCTACCGTATCAAATCAGGCGAATCCTCGCATGCGCTTGTTGGCGGCGCCTTTGCGGCCGAGCGGCCGGATATGATCCTGCTCACCGAAGCGATCGGCGCCCATGCGCGCGGCGACTGGGTGCCGCTTTGGTCCCGCAGACCGAGCGACGGCGGCGGCATGATCACCGGTTCGGCAGGCGCCTTCCTGGTGCTCGAATCGCGTCAGCATGCGGAAGCGCGCGGCGCGCATATCTATGCGGTCATCGACGCGGTCGAAGGCGACCGCGGCAACCGCAATGCCGGCAATCTCGAGGTCCGGTTGGAGCGGCTTTTAGCACCTGCCGCCGAGCTTGCCGCCGAAAGCACGGCGATCTTTTCCGGCTCGACCGGCATGCACGACCTTGCCGCCCGTGAGCGAGCGGTGCTCGAACACCAGCTGCCGGGTGCCGCAATCCGCGGCTTTGGCGGCGTCACCGGCCATACGATCGAGACGCAGTTCACGCTGGGTCTGGCGCTTGCAGCGCTTGCCGTTGACGGCAAGGCCAAGGTTCCGCCCTTCGATGCCGCCCATGAGGCGCCGATGCAGGCAGGCGCCACCGCCGCCGTCGTGACCGCGGTCGGACACCAGCGCGGCGAGGGCGTCGCCGTCCTTTCCGCAAATGCGTGAGGAGGGAAAGATATGACAGCTTCCGCTTACAGAGATCACCTCGGCCGTCCGATCGTGGCCGTGACCGGCATGGGTATCATCACCTCGCTCGGTCAGGGTCTCAGCGACAACTGGGCAGCGCTTTCGTCAGGCACGTCCGGTATCCACGAGATCAACCGTTTTCCGACCGAGGGATTGTCGACGCGGATCGCCGGCACCGTTGATTTTATCAGCATCCCGGTTCCGAATGCCGTCGAGCGCTCCTATGCCTTCGCCCGCGAAACGACGATCGAGGCGCTTGCCGATGCCGGCCTTTCCGGCGATTTCAACGGCCCGCTGTTCCTCGCCGCGCCGCCGATCGAGCCGGAATGGAGCGCGCGTTTCGAGCTTGCCGATCGTTCGCCGGCCTCCGAGCATCCCGGGGACGCCTATGAGCGTTTCCTGACGGCACTGCGCCAGCGGCCGGATCCGGCCTTCCATGAGGCGGCCCTTTTCGGCGCCATTTCCGAGCGGCTTGCCGACCGGTTCGGCACGCGCGGCCTTCCCGTTACGCTGTCGACCGCCTGCGCCTCCGGCGTTACGGCGATCCAGCTCGGCATCGAGGCGATCCGCCAGGGCCGCACGACCCGCGCCCTGACGGTTGCAACCGACGGATCGCTGAGCGCCGAGGCGCTGATCCGCTTCTCGCTGCTGTCTGCGCTTTCGACGCAGAACGATCCTCCGACCAGGGCTTCCAAGCCGTTCAGCAAGGATCGTGACGGCTTCGTCATCGCCGAGGGTGCGGCGACCCTGGTGCTGGAATCGCTGGAAGCGGCGGTCGCCCGCGGCGCCAAGGTGCTCGGTATCATGAAGGGTGCCGGCGACAAGGCCGACAGCTTTCACCGCACCCGGTCATCGCCCGATGGCGGCCCGGCGATCGCGACGATCCGCGCGGCCCTTGCCGATGCCGGCATCGACGAGAGCGGCATCGGCTATATCAACGCCCATGGCACCTCGACGCCCGAAAACGACAAGATGGAATATGGCGCGATGTCGGCCGTCTTCGGCGAGCGGCTCGTCGGCATTCCTGTGTCCTCGAACAAGTCGATGATCGGCCATACGCTGACGGCGGCGGGCGCCGTCGAGGCGGTGTTCTCGCTGCAGACGATGTTGACCGGCACGCTGCCGCCGACGATCAACTACACCAATCCGGATCCGTCGATCGTGCTGGATGTCGTACCGAACAAGAAGCGGGAAGCGCAGGTTTCCGCCGTGCTTTCCAACTCCTTCGGCTTCGGCGGTCAGAATGCCAGCCTTGTCATGGCGCTCGAACCGGCTTAAGCGGTTCCCGACACATTTTCTGAGAGGAATTACGCCTTCGAGGCGAGGGGTTTTGCCATGCGCGCTTTGCAACTGATCGACGACCGCAAGCTGGAGATCACCGACCTGCCGGAACCCGAGGCCCCTGGCGCCGGCGAGGTGACGCTGCGCGTCAAGGCGGTTGCGCTCAACCATATCGACGTCTGGGGCTGGCGCGGCATGGCATTCGCCAAGCGCAAGATGCCGCTGGTCATCGGTGCCGAGGCTTCCGGCGTCGTCGAAGCGATTGGGCCTGGTGTCGCCAACGTGCTGCCTGGCCAGCTGGTCTCGATCTACGGCGCGCGCACCTGCGGCCTCTGCCGCCCGTGCCGCGAAGGCCGCGACAATCTCTGCGAACATGTCTCCGGCGTGCACGGTTTCCATCTCGACGGCTTTGCGCAGGAGAAGGTCAACCTTCCCGCGCGCCTGCTGGTACCGGCCCCTCCCGGCGTCGACGCGATCGGTGCAGCACTTGCGCCCGTCACCTTCGGCACGGTCGAGCACATGCTGTTCGACAATGCCAGGCTCGAGCCCGGCGAGACGATCCTCGTCCACGCCGGCGGCTCTGGCATCGGCACGGCGGCGATCCAGCTTGCCAAGAAAATCGGCTGCACCGTCATCACCACGGTCGGTTCGGACGACAAGATCGAAAAGGCCAAGGCGCTCGGCGCCGATCACGTCATCAACTACCGCACCGACCGCTTCGAGGGCGTGGTGCGCAAGCTCACCAAGAAGAAGGGTGTCGACGTCGTTTTCGAACATGTCGGCAAGGATACCTGGGCAGGCTCGATGCTCTGTATGAAGCGCGGCGGGCGGCTTGTGACCTGCGGTTCGACCTCGGGAGTTTCCACCGAGATGAACTTGATGATGCTGTTCCAGCAGCAGCTGAAGCTCTTCGGTTCGTTCGGCTGCCGCATGGAGAACATGGCCGATGCGATGCAGAAGATGGGCCGCGGGCTCGTGCATCCGGTCATCGACACCGAGGTCAGCTTCAGCGATATCGACCGGGCGCTGGAGCGGATGGAATCGCGCCAGATCTTCGGCAAGATCATTCTGAAGATGGATTGAGTTCCAAGTGAAGCTTTTCATCACCCGGATCGTTCTGGCGCTCAGGCACTTCCAGCAATGGCTGGTGGCGCAGGTGATGTTCGGCTTTCTGAACGTGCTGAAGCTATTTCCGGCCGATGGCGCGATTCGCTTCGCCGACAGGATGATGCGCCGCCTCGGCCGGCGGACGCGCCGCCACAGGCTGATGCTCGTCAATCTGCGCAACGCCTTTCCCGAGAAGAGCGAGGCCGAGATCGAAGAGATCGCGCTCGCCAGCTGGGGCAATATGGGGCGGCTTGCGGCCGAATATGTCTTCCTCGACCAGTTGTTCGATTATGATCCCGAAAAAACGGAGCCGGGCAGGGTCGAAGTGTCGGGTATCCCGATCTTCCTCGATCTGCGCGACAATCCGCGCCCCTTCATCGTCTTTACCGGCCACACCGCCAATTTCGAGCTGCTGCCGGTGGCCGGTGCCGCCTTCGGGCTTCATGTGACCGTGCTCTTCCGGCCGCCGAACAATCCCTATGTCGCCAAGAAGGTCTTCGATTTCAGGAGCGCGCGGATGGGCAAGCTGGTGCCCTCGCATGCCGGCTCCTCCTTCGCCCTTGCTCGCCAGCTGGAGGCAGGCCAGGGCGTGGGCGTGCTCGTCGACCAGAAATTCCGCAAGGGGCTGAAGGGCACCTTCTTCGGGCGCGAGGTCAAGACCAATCCGCTGCTGCCGAAGCTGGTGCGCCAGTTCGACTGCGAGGTCTATCCGGCGCGCTGCATCCGGCTGCCCGGCAACCGCTATCGGCTGGAAATCGAGACGCGATTGGACATGCCGCGCGATGCCAAGGGCAATCTCGACCTGCCGGCGGCGGCGCAACTGCTCAACGACAAGGTGGAAAGCTGGGTGCGGGAATACCCGGAACAGTGGCTCTGGTATCACGACCGCTGGCAAATCAAAGAGACGCTCAGCTCCTGATACATGTCGTTATCGCAAGATGCGGCACACTGCGTGCTCCAAGAATACCACCCCCATTTATCAGCGGTGAAAAGCGGCAGTGCTCTCGGATTGAAACTGAGTGTACCTTCATGGTACCCGTCGCTACCGAAGCGCGAACAATGTCTACCGAAAGGCGCATTTTTCGAAAGATGCAGCCATGTCAGGTCTCGGACACGTCTCTTGGGCCAATGGGAGTTGGGCGTCTTGCTGGAGCTTTTTCGAGCTTTTTCCTTGCGTTGCACGCAGATAGAGGAAGCCATACGCCTGGGCGACGACCGGCGCGTCACGGCGCTCGACCGCCATGTCGAGCCGCTGGTCGAGGCGATCCTCGCCCATCGGGCGGTCAATCTGATCGAAGCCTATATGCAGCTGCAGTTTGTGACTCATCTGATCGGCCAGGACGCCGACGACAGCGCCAGCGTCGCCGAGCACACAACCTTGCTTTCCTACCTGCTCGACCGCTATTTCGGCACGCAAGGGCCGGACTGGCGCGTGCCTTCGCCGCAGGACGTGCGCATCGAACCGCCGGCGGCCTATGTGCCGGATACCGACAATGGCCAGTTCCTCAACGCGGTGATCCTCGAAAGCCTGCCGGACCGGGTGGCGGTGCTGACCAGGGACTATCGCTACCTCTATTCCAATCCGGTCAACTGCGCCCATCTCAACAGAAAGCCGATGGAGCTCATCGGCCGCCACGTTTGCGAATTCATCGGCGAGGATCGGTTTGCCGACTGCGCCAAGCACAAGCTCGACGCCTGTTTTGCCGGCGATCAGATCGACTACACCTATGAGCGCCCGGCCGAGCGCAGTGGATCGCGCCAGGTGCGCTGTCGTATGTCGCCGCTGCGCGATGCGGGCGGCACGGTGATCGGCGCGCTGATCGTCATGGGAGATCTCGATCGGTAGCCCGGAGGTAGCGGATGGCGCTGCCTTCAGGCCGTCGCCCAGACGGCCAGTTCATACCCGTCGCGGTCGAGGAAGTGGAAGCGGCGGCCGCCGGGAAAATCGGTAATCGGCCGGACGATCGTGCCGCCGGCCCTTTCGACCGAGGTCAGCACCTCTTCCAAATCCGTGGCGTAGACGACAACAAGCGGGCCGCCCGGCCGCACCGGTCCGAAATCGGTGAAGCCGCCTTTCAGCCGGCCATCGTCGAATTCGCAGTAGTTCGGGCCGTAATCGGTGAAACGCCAGCCGAAGGCCGAGCCGTAAAAGGCTTTGGCGGCGGCGATGTCGGCGACGTTGAATTCGACATAGTCGATGCGGCGGTCGTTGTTGTCTGATTTGTCGGCCATCTATCTCTCCATCAGGGCTTTCAGCATGGCGAGATCCTTCTCGACATGGGCGGCATCGGCTGAGAACTGCGCATCGCTCATGCCGGGCAGGCGCAACAGCGTGAACATGACCTCGCAGCCATCGCCGTTCGGCACGATGCGCAGCGCATTATAGACCCTGAGGCCGGATTCGATCGTCACCGTGTGGTCGATCACGCCGAATTCATTGGCAGGCACGAAACTCACCTTGATGGATCCGAGAGGGCCGTCGGCGATCCAGTCGGCACCGTGAGGCTCGAGGCCGCTCGCAAGGCCGGAGGCCCAGAGCGGCATGTTCTCGGGCTTGCCGGCGAAGTCGTAGACGTCGCGCCAGTCACGCTCGATCGATTGGTGGATGATTTTCGCGGGCATTGTCGACATGGCTTGCAGGTCCTTGATATCGGGTCTCGCTGTCGTAGCAGGCTGATCCGCAGTGTCTTGAACAAAACGGTCAGTCGGGCCTTTTCGGCATGCCGAGTTGGTCAAGAATGACGGCTGGCGTCAGGCTCGAGAGTTCGCCGACCTCGCGCGTCATGGGGCCTGATCAGCAAAGCCCGCTTCCAGCGCCAGGCGGGCAAGCGGCATGGTGCCCGCCTTGCGGCGGAGATCGAGGAAACGCTGGAACCGGCGAATGCGTTCCAGCGTCTTGGCGCCGTAGCCGAAATGGTGATGGCAGCGGCGGCGCAGCTGCCTTTCACTCATGCCGAGCCGGCCGAGCAGCCCGGACGCCGGGCGACCGCCATCAACGGCGGCGAAGATCACGGCGGTGTCCCGGGCGGGTTCGTCCGCATGGCGGGCGGCCTCTTCGAGCAAGCCGGCGAAGAGCGCCATGGCATCCGAGGGATCGGGACAATCGCCAAGCCGTGCCTCGAATTCGGCCGTGTCCTTCCAGCCGATCTCGGCAAGCGGCACCGAACAGCCGACCAGCGCCGAGAGCGGCGTCTTCAGCCAGGTGGCGGCGGCGCCCGGCGCAAAACGAGCGCCGATGACGGTCGCGCCGGGCCGGAGAACGGGAAAGGCCGCCGTTCTGTCGGGCCCGGCAACGGCCAGCCGGCCTTCGATCCAGAGGAGGTCGCAATAACCGTCCGGAACGATCGCCACCTGCGCCGGCGGTCCGTCGTGGAGCGCATGTGACCAGAGCCGGCTGAAATGACGCCGCAGCGCCGGCGACGGCGCATATTCGCGGTAGCGGCCGGCGCGGGCGGCGAGCAGGGCCGTATCTTTCCGTCTTTCCGATGCCAAGGCGACACCTCCCGAATCCCGATGATATCATCAGATAGGGCATCAAGGGCAGGTCGCGCGAAAACTTGGTTGCCGACCGGCCGGCATAAGCGGTTGTCGGACAAGTCGGGATATTTGTAAGCTTCATTTCATTGCTTTTGCGAACCGATTAGACCCTTGCGAGACTTGCCGTTTGACCGAGACAGTGCCACAACACCGGTCCAAATGACACATCGGAGGTTTGTCGTGGAAAAGGCAGAAATCGGACTGATCGGTCTTGCGGTCATGGGCTCCAACCTGGCGCTCAACATCGCGGAGAAAGGCAATAAAATTGCGGTCTTCAACCGTACGCCTGAGAAAACCGACGAATTCTACGAAAGCGCCGGCGATCTGAAAAAGCAGATCATTCCCTGCAAGACCATCGAAGAGTTCGTCGATGCGATCCGGCCGCCACGGCCGATCATCATCATGATCAAGGCCGGCGACGCCGTCGATCAGCAGATGGAGGCGTTACGCCCGCATCTGTCCAAGGGCGACATCATGATCGATGCCGGCAACGCCAATTTCCGCGACACCGTCGCCCGCTTCGACCGCCTCAAGGATACCGATCTCACCTTCATCGGCATGGGTGTTTCCGGCGGCGAAGAAGGTGCGCGCCACGGCCCGTCGATCATGGTCGGCGGCACTGAAGACTCCTGGAAACGTGTCGAGAAGGTGCTGACCTCGATTGCCGCGCGCTACAATGACGAGCCCTGCGTCGCCTGGCTCGGCAATGACGGCGCCGGCCACTTCGTCAAGACCATCCATAACGGCATCGAATATGCCGACATGCAGATGATCGCTGAAATCTACGGCATCCTGCGTGACGGCCTCGGCAAGAGCGCCTCCGACATCTCCGGCATCTTCGGCGAATGGAACAAGGGCCGGCTGAACTCCTACCTGATCGAGATTTCCGAGAAGGTGCTTGCCGCGACCGATCCGGTTTCCGGCGGCCCGATGGTCGACATGATCCTCGACAAGGCCGGTCAGAAGGGCACCGGCAAATGGTCGGCGATCGAGGCGCAGAACATGGGCATTCCGGCAACGGCGATCGAAGCCGCGGTCGCCGCCCGCAGCCTCTCCTCGATGAAGTCGCAGCGCGAAGCCGCCGAAAAGATCTTCGGCACGCAGGCCGCATCCTTCCCGATTGCTTACGGTCCCGAGCTCAACAAGGATCTCGAACTGGCGCTGTTTGCCGCCAAGATAGGCGCTTACGCCCAGGGCTTCGCTGTGATGGCGGAAGCCTCGCGCGAGTTCAACTGGTCGCTGCCGATGCCGACGATCGCCAGGATCTGGCGCGCCGGCTGCATCATCCGCTCGCAGTTCCTCGACGAGATCACCTCGGCCTTCACCAAGGCCCCGGACGCTGCGAACCTGATCGTCACGCCGGCCTTCTCCGACATGGTCAAGGAATCGATCCCGGCGCTGCGCCGCGTCGTTGCCGCCGCGATCTCCGCCGGCCTGCCGGTGCCGGCACTGACCTCGGCGCTCACCTATTTCGACGCCTACCGCCAGGGCAGGGGAACGGCAAATCTCATCCAGGCGCAGCGCGACTTCTTCGGCGCCCATGGCTTCGATCGCCTGGATGGCAAGGATTTCCACCACGGTCCCTGGGGCAGCGGTGCGGCGACCTTCTAAGGTTTGCCGAGAAGACATCAAGGAAGAGCCCGGCCGCCGCGCCGGGCTTTTTCGTGGCTTTGGCCGCTCAGACGGCGAGGCGTCCATCCGCGATTGATCAGGCATGAGGAGTTGACGGAGATGCTCATCCGATATGAAACACCGGCGGATATCGACGCGATCCACGATCTGACTTCGATTGCCTTCGCGCCGATGCCGTACAGTGAGGGTACGGAGGCGGAGATCGTCCGGAAGCTTCGCGCGAACGGCGATCTGACGATATCGCTGGTTGCTGAAGAAGCAGGCGAAATCCTGGGACATGTTGCGTTTTCGCCGGTGACGATCGACGGCGTGCATGGTGGCTGGTTCGGGCTGGGTCCGATATCGGTGAAGCCGGAGAGACAGCGACAAGGCATCGGCAAGGCGTTGATAGCCAGGGGACTTGAACTGTTGATGGAGATGGGCGCGAGCGGATGCGCGCTGATCGGAAATCCCGATATCTATAGTCGCGTCGGTTTCAGCAGCGATGGCCAGCTGACATATCTCGATCTCGATACGCGGCTGGTGCAGCGTATTGTTCTTCGCGGACCAGAGCCGAGCGGCGCGATTCGGTTCGCTCCGGCGTTTGAAAGCTAGACGTTCCGTGCCACACCTTATCCGAAAGAAGGGACGACATGTTCGAATCGGGCGCGATCATCATCCGAACCGAGCGTCTTGTTCTCCGCATGCCTGGTATAGACGATTTCGCCGCCTATGCGCGGCTCATGGCCTCGCCGTGGTCGGTCGGCATGGGCGGGCCGTTCGATGAGCGCATGGCCTGGGGAATGTTCTGTCACGACATAGCGCTCTGGCAGCTGTTCGGGCACGGCGCGCTGATGATCGACCTTGCCGAGACAGGCGAATGCGTCGGTCAGGTGGGGATCAATCACGGGCCGCTCTTTCCGGAAAAGGAGATGGGCTGGTTCGTCTATGAGAGCCGTCAGGGCAGGGGGTATGCGACCGAGGCGGCCTTGGCGCTACGGGATTGGGCCTTTGCGACGCTCGGCCTGCCGTCGCTCGTCAGTTATATCGCTCCCGGCAACACAGCCTCGATTGCCGTGGCGGAGCGGCTGGGCGCGCGTCTCGATCTGACGGCCCCTCGGACCGATCCAGCGGCTCTCGTTTATCGTCATTTCGCTTCCTGATAAAATGGCATGGGAACGGCGTTTGGAGGCAGGTCTCAGTCCTTACGCTGATCGGTCAGGATCGGGCGCTGCAAAAATGGGGATGCCGGATGACGGACGCGAAGCGGGAGCATTGGGACACGGTCTACCGCACGAAAGCTGCCGACAGCGTCAGCTGGTATCAGCCGACGCCCGAGCCTTCCCTGCGGGCGCTTGACGCGCTGCAACTGCCGGTCACGGCTTCGCTGATCGATGTCGGCGGCGGCGCATCGAGCCTTGTCGATCGTCTAGTCGAGCGCGGGTGGTCCGATCTCACCGTTCTCGACATTGCCGCGCCGGCGCTCGATGTTACCAAGGCGCGGCTTGGGGACGAGGCCGCCCGCGTCGCCTGGGTGATTGATGATGTCACCATGTGGAGACCGGGGCGCCAGTACGATGTGTGGCACGATCGCGCCGTCTTTCACTTCCTCACCGAGCCCGAGCAGCGGCTGGCCTATCGCCGCGCGCTCGAAACCGGAACGGCGTCGGGCAGCGTCGTGATCATCGCTACTTTCGCACCGGACGGGCCGGAGCGGTGCAGCGGCTTGCCGGTCGAACGTTACGACGCGGCCGCCCTTGCGCGTGAATTCTCCGCTGCCTTCGCGCTTCAGCGCGACTGGCGCGAGGAGCATACGACGCCCGGCGGCGGCCGGCAGTCGTTTCAGTGGTGCGTCTTCCGCAGGCGCTGAGGTTTCCCTTGAAAAAGCAGCCGCGAGGCGGCTACGTCACTTCCAGGCGATCGAGGATGAAATCCGCCCGGTCGGCGACCGCGGTTTTCGGCAGCATGACGACGTCGTAGCCGAGCGCCGGACAGGTTGCGGCAAGCCGATCGTATTCGGCGACCGCCTCGTCGAAGCCATGGCGCCGCTCAGGGTCGGCAACATAGATTTCCGGCCATGGCGGGGTGAGGAAAACGCTGCTGTTATAACGGGGGAGGGCGCTCAATCTTTCCAGGACCGATTCTCCGGTGAGATGCTGAAGTGCTGCTGCGGCATCGATCAGCCCTCGGTCGAAAAACGTCCAGCCGGTCCGCCCGCGCGTGGCCGCGTGATCGGCCGTCGCCATCTCGATGGCGCGGCGGGCGAAGGCCGCCATATCGATCCAGGGCAGGGCTGCACCATCGCTTTCGAGTTCCTGCCTGACGATCCGCCGGCCCGGTTCTTCGACGATCGCATAACCGCGACGGCCGAGTTCTGCCAGCAGCGTCGATTTTCCGCCGCCGGAACAGCCTGAAATCAGGACCGACCTGTTCATGCTCAGACAGCCCGGCGGGCGCGCGCCAGGCCGTGATCGACGAGCCTATCGATGATCTCGGCATAGCTGACGCCGCTTGCGGCCATCGCCTTGGAATACATGCTGATATCGGTAAAGCCGGGAATGGTGTTGATCTCGTTGACGAGAAACCGCATGTCATCCGTCAGGAAAAAGTCGACGCGGGCCATGCCGTCGCAGCCGACCGCCCGGAAAGCTCTCGCGGCCATGTCGCGCATGGCCGCCTCGACCTCCCCAGGCAGTTCGGCCGGGACTTTCAGCGCCGCGCCCTTCTCGTCGATATATTTTGCATCATAGCTGTAGAAGCCATGGCTTTCGGCCGGCACGATCTCGCCCGGCCGGGAGACGAAGAGCTCGCCTGCCGTATCCTCCAGCACGCTGAATTCGATCTCGCGGCCGGCAACGAATTCCTCGGCGAGCAGTATGCGATCATGGCGGAAGGCCTCGGCAAGGGCGGGCGCGAATTCCTGGCTGGCATGGACCTTGGCGACGCCGACCGACGATCCCTGCCGCGCCGGCTTGATGAAGAGCGGCAGCCCAAGCTCGTTTTCGAGAGCTGCCAGCGAGGGGGCCGCATCTTCGCGCACCGTCACGGAGCGCGCCACCGGCAGTCCCGCCGCCCGGAGCAGGCGCTTGGCGATGTCCTTGTCGAGTGCCGCGGCCGAACCGAGGATGCCGCAGCCGGCGAGCGGCACGCGCGCCACCTCCGCCAGACCCTGCACCGATCCGTCTTCGCCATGCAGACCGTGCAGCACGGGAAACAGGATGTCGATCCCCGGCAATTCATGGGCCGCGCCATGGGCCGGGATCGCCAGCATCCGGCCCCGTCCGCCCGGCACGAGGCAGATTTGGACTCCTGATGACGGTGTCGCCAGTACGCTGCCCGCGAAACTGCTCAGCAGCCATTGTCCTTCGCGGGTGATGAAAACCGGGATGGCGTCATATCTTTCAGGCTTGAGCGCGCCCATGACATTGGTTGCCGAAAGGATGGAAACCTCATGCTCGGCCGAGCGGCCGCCGAAGAGCACGGCGATGCGCAGCCTGTTTGGGGAAGGGGTCATGCAAGCCTCCGAGCGATCTGGTGTTGAAAAGGTCAGGCGTCGACAGATATGCCGCGATTGGCGAAGAAGCGGTCGAAGACGGCAAGCGGCAGCGTCACATCAGCCTGGCTTGCCTCGTCATGGCCGGACGGGTTGTGGAAGCGGATCGTCTCGTCGCTTGCTGCCGTCACCAGCACCAGATGTCCGCCCTTGGACGGTGGCTCGCGCTCCGGCCAGCGGATGCCCGAATGCACCGAGGCGATGAAGAAGCGTCGCCTCGATAGAAGCTCCGGAATGGCCGATGTCTCGACTCCTGTCATCGTCTCCGCACCAAGCGCGAATCGGTCGGCGGCGAAGCGGACGAAGGGTGCGTAGATCAGCCCCTTGATCGAGGCATCGATCTCGTTGACGACATAACCGCCATAGGCAGTGCAGGCGCGGGCAAGCTCGAGGGTCGGATGGATCTCACCGCGGGCGGCAAGGATCATCTTCAAGCAGGCCATGCCGCAGACATTGCCTGCCCAGCGCGCATATTCCTCGATCGTCGCGGCGCCGGAATGGCGCCAGAGCGGATCGCCGAGCAGGGCCTGCGATCCCTCGGCAAGCACCGGCAGCGTCATGCCGGGTGTTTCCCATTGGCTGAAATAGGGCACGCCGCTCTGCCGCATTCTGTTGATCTCCCCGTCGCTGGTTGTGAGATGGCGGGCAATCTTGGCTTTTTCGAGCCAATGCCCGCTTGCGCGCAGGGTTCATTTTTCTTCAGGAGACCGCGGCCAACCGATCGTCCGAACAAGGAGCTGAGCTCGTCACAGGAATGATGGAGGAGAGACTAGCATTGCCATGCAGGCTCGAAGGATGAGGCGGGCGGTGTTCCGGCGTTTGATGGAGGCAAGGAGCGGCGCCGCGCGTCCCGCCTACCTGCCGTTTTCCGGCCAGATCGGCTGACTGATGCTCTGCAGCAGTTCCGGTTCGACGCCGTCGATGCGGGCGATGACGGCTTTGGCCATTTCTCGGCCGGCCTGGCGCACGTCTTCCTGGACGGTGATGATCTCGGGACGGATCCAGTTGAGGATCGGCACCGATTGCTTGGACACCATGTCGAGATCGCGGCCGAGCGCCTTGCCGGCGGCCTCGATGCCGGCATTGACGGCGATTGCCGCGCTGCCGGCGGAACAGACGATGCCGTCAGGGGCGTTTTCCGAGCGCATCATCACCTCGACGACGTCGCGGATATCGGCGAGCGGCGCATCGCTGTTGATACGCAGCGGCACTTCTTCTGCGCCGTAGTCATGCAGGCCGGTCTGGAAGCCGATGCGGATATGTGTGTAATAGGTGAGCTTGCTCGGCGGCTGCAGCAGGGCGATGCGCCGTCGGCCGCGCTTGACCAGCCGTTCCACCGCCTGGTGGGCGAAGGCTTCATTGTTGAAATCGTGGAAGGGGTGGGTCAGACCCGCATCGGTGCGCCCATGGGTCGCGAAGGGCATGCCGCGCTCGGTCAGCAGCCGCACGCGCGGATCGTCCGGCTCGATGCGCGAGATGATGACGCCGTCGGCCGAGCCGGTATCGAGGATATAGCGCACCGGCAGCATCGGATCCTTGCTGTGGGAATGCGGCGTAACGACGATATGATAGGGCGTGCCGGACAGCACTTCGGAGATGCCGAAGACCATCTGGCTGGAGAAGCCCATGATCTCCTCGTCGATGCTGAGGACGAGGGCGATGACGTTGGTCTTGCCGGTGCGCAGACGCACACCCGCCCTGTTCGGCTGGTAACCGAGCTGGCGGGCGACCATGCGCACCCGCTCCTTGGTTTCAGCCCCGATATCGGGCGCATCCTTCAGCGCGCGAGACACCGTGGTCACGCCGAGACCGGTCATGAAGGCGATCGTCTTCAACGTCGGGCGCTCGCGCGCTGCCGGCGCCGATGCCGCTTGCCCGAAATTTCCCTTGTTTTCCATCCCTGTAGGCCTGCCTCGCGCGAATTGGTGTCGCTTATAGAGGCTTTTTCAGACGCCGTAAGCCCGCCGCCTGCCAAAATCGCGCCTCCCTAAGGAGCGCAATCTGTAACGATACAGTAGAAATGTCGAGTGCTTTGTGTTGAGTGCATTGCAGCATTGTACGCAGAGGTTGAATTCATGATTTATTCCGCGTTTTTCTGCATATGCGAAAAGGATAATGTGCCAGAGAAAACGTCTTAGCGAAAATTTGCTTTTAATTTCACATGCCTGGTGCGGCAGTGCGCCTGCGAGATGCTGTGGCTAAATGCCGGCTTAAAAGAAGTTACAATCCAGTTTGAAGCAGGCATAGGTAGCATTTCCTGTTCTTGGGGAAAAATTTGCAGGCGGACGGTTGCGCGCTGAAATCGATTGAACTAAGTTTTTCCGGCAACGTTTCAGTGAGGGAGGAAAACTCATGAAAATCCGTATTATGGCGGCCCTGCTTGCCGCGTCGGTCGCGCTTCCGTTCGGCTCCGCCAATGCCACCGATCTCGAAGTCACGCATTGGTGGACCTCAGGCGGCGAATCGGCTGCTGTCGCCGAGCTGGCCAAGGCATTCGACGCCACCGGCAATCACTGGGTCGACGGCGCCATCGCCGGCTCCGGCGGTACTGCCCGTCCGATCATGATCAGCCGCATCACCGGCGGCGACCCGATGGGCGCCACCCAGTTCAACCATGGCCGCCAGGCCGAGGAGCTCGTCCAGGCCGGGCTGATGCGCGACCTGACCGATGTGGCGACTGCCGAGCACTGGAAGGATATCATCCGTCCGGCGAGCCTGCTCGATTCCTGCACCATCGACGGCAAGATCTACTGCGCGCCTGTCAATATCCACTCCTGGCAGTGGTTGTGGCTTTCGAACGCCGCCTTCAAGAAGGCCGGGGTCGAGGTTCCGAAGAACTGGGACGAGTTCGTCGCTGCCGCTCCGGCTCTGGAAAAGGCCGGCATCATTCCGCTCGCCGTCGGCGGCCAGCCGTGGCAGGCAACGGGTGCTTTCGACGTGCTGATGGTCGCCGTCGCCGGCAAGGACGTCTTCAACAAGGTGTTCAAGGATAAGGACGCGGAAGTTGCTGCCGGTCCTGAAATCGCCAAGGTCTTCAAGGCTGCCGACGATGCCCGCCGCATGTCCAAGGGCAGCAACGTTCAGGACTGGAACCAGGCCACCAACCTCGTCATCACCGGCAAGGCCGGCGGCCAGATCATGGGTGACTGGGCGCAGGGCGAGTTCGCGCTTGCCGGTCAGAAAGCCGGTACCGACTACACCTGCCTGCCGGGCCTCGGCGTGAACGAGATCATCTCGACCGGCGGCGACGCCTTCTACTTCCCGCTCCTGAAGGACGAGGAAAAGTCCAAGGCACAGGCCGTCCTTGCCAAGACCCTGCTCGATCCCAAGACCCAGGTTGCCTTCAACCTGAAGAAGGGCTCTCTGCCGGTTCGCGGCGATGTCGATCTCGCCGCCGCCAACGATTGCATGAAGAAGGGTCTCGATATCCTGGCGAAGGGCAACGTGATCCAGGGCACCGACCAGCTGCTTTCGGCCGATAGCCAGAAGCAGAAGGAAGACCTCTTCTCCGAATTCTTCGCCAACCCGTCGATGACGCCGGAAGACGCTCAGAAGCGCTTCGCCGGGATCATCGCTTCGGCTGACTGATCGATAGATACGCTGCCTTGACGATCCGGCTCCGCAAGTGCCGGATCGTACCCGGACAAATGTTCGGGCGGCGGCGTCTCTCCGACATCCCGGCAAGCCGGGCAGGGATGGCAGACGGCAAATCCGCTCTGTCACGGTCGCGGCTGCGATTTGAGGAGAAGAGTTCATGACGGGTCAAGCGCAAGCAGGCCGGCCAATCAAGTTACTGCGCAATCTGAACGCCAAGATTGCCTCCATACCGATGATCCTGACGGCGCTGGTGATTTTTGTCGGCGGCACGTTCTGGACGGTCTTTTATTCCTTCACCAATTCCAAGCTCCTTCCTCGGTTGAGCTTCGTCGGCTTCGACCAGTACGAGCGCCTGTGGGCGGCACCCCGCTGGGTGACGGCGATCGAGAATCTGGCTCTGTACGGCATACTCTCGCTGATCTTCAGCCTAGTCATCGGTTTTTTGCTCGCCGCGCTGATGGACCAAAAGATTCGTTTCGAAAACACCTTCCGCACCATCTTCCTCTATCCCTTCGCGCTGTCCTTCATCGTGACGGGCCTCGTATGGCAATGGGTTCTGAACCCGGATTTCGGCATTCAGTCGGTCGTGCGTTCGATGGGTTGGACGAGCTTCACCTTCAATCCGCTCTATACGCCTGAAATCGTTATCTACGGCATTCTGATCGCCGCGCTCTGGCAGGGAACGGGCCTCGTCATGTGCCTGATGCTTGCCGGCCTGCGCGGCATCGACGAGGACATCTGGAAAGCGGCGCGCGTCGATGGCATCCCGATGTGGAAGACCTATCTCCTCATCGTCATTCCGATGATGCGGCCGGTGTTCATCACCACGATCGTCATCATCGCCTCCGGCATCGTCAAGGTCTACGATCTGGTCGTGGCGCAGACATCGGGCGGTCCCGGCATCTCGTCGGAAGTGCCGGCGAAATATGTATACGACTACATGTTCCAGGCGCAGAATCTGGGGCAGGGCTTTGCCGCCTCGACAATGATGCTCGTCACGGTCGCGATCATCATCGTTCCGTGGGCCTATCTGGAATTCGGAGGAGGGCGCAAACGTGGCTAATATCGGAACTCTCAACACCACTGCCGCCGGTATCGACGCCGTCGCGCCGAGGCTCGGCGACGGCCCCAGCGGCCCGAAGCCGCGCCCGGCGCTGTCATCGCGCAACATCATCCTCTACGGAACGCTGACCGTCGCCGCGCTCTACTATCTGCTGCCGCTCTATGTGATGGTTGTGACCTCACTGAAGGGCATGCCGGAAATTCGTCTCGGCAACATCTTCTCGCCGCCGATGGAGATCACTTTCGAGCCTTGGGTGAAAGCCTGGGCCGAAGCCTGCACCGGCCTCAACTGCGATGGCCTGTCGCGCGGCTTCTGGAATTCGGTGCGCATCACGGTGCCGTCGGTTATCATCTCGATCGCCATCGCCTCGGTGAACGGCTACGCGCTGGCGAACTGGCGCTTCAAGGGATCGGAGCTCTTCTTCTCGATCCTGATCATCGGGGCGTTCATTCCCTATCAGGTGATGATCTATCCGATCGTCATCATCCTGCGCGAAATCGGCATTTACGGCACGCTGACCGGTCTCGTCATCGTCCATTCGATCTTCGGCATGCCGATTCTGACACTGCTCTTCCGCAACTACTTCGTCTCGCTGCCGGAAGAGCTGTTCAAGGCTGCGCGCGTCGACGGGGCGGGATTCTGGCAGATTTTCCTGAAGATCATGCTGCCGATGTCGCTGCCAATCTTCGTCGTCGCGATGATCCTGCAGGTGACCGGCATCTGGAACGACTTCCTGTTCGGCGTCGTCTTTACCCGGCCGGATACCTATCCGATGACCGTGCAACTCAACAACATCGTCAATTCCGTCCAGGGGGTGAAGGAATACAACGTCAACATGGCGGCAACGATCCTGACGGGTCTCGTGCCGCTGATCGTCTATTTCGTGTCGGGACGGCTTTTCGTCCGCGGCATCGCCGCCGGCGCAGTGAAGGGTTGATCACATGAACATGAATTCGAGTGTCTCCAATTCAAGTGTTTCCATCAAGGATCTGTCGCTGAACTTCGGCGCGGTCAGCGTATTGAAGGATCTGAACCTCGACATCAACGACGGCGAATTCCTGGTGCTGCTCGGCTCATCCGGCTGCGGCAAGTCGACCTTGCTGAACTGCATTGCCGGCCTGCTCGACGCCTCGGAAGGGCAGATCTTCATCAAGGGCAAGAACGTCACCTGGGAGGAACCGAAGGACCGCGGCATCGGCATGGTGTTCCAGTCCTATGCGCTCTATCCGCAGATGACCGTCGAGAAGAACCTCTCCTTCGGCCTTCGCGTCGCCAAGGTGCCGCAGGCCGAGATCGACAAGCGGGTGGCGCGTGCCTCCGAAATCCTGCAGATCCAGCCGCTATTGAAGCGCAAGCCGGCGGAGCTTTCCGGCGGCCAGCGCCAGCGCGTGGCGATCGGCCGGGCACTGGTGCGCGATGTCGATGTGTTCCTGTTCGACGAGCCGCTGTCCAACCTCGATGCCAAGCTGCGCTCTGAGCTGCGCGTCGAGATCAAGCGCCTGCACCAATCGCTGAAGAACACGATGATCTATGTCACCCACGACCAGATCGAGGCGCTGACGCTGGCCGACCGCATCGCCATCATGAAGAGCGGCATCATCCAGCAGCTCGACGATCCGACGACGATCTACAATCGGCCGCGCAATCTCTTCGTTGCCGGCTTCATCGGCTCGCCGTCGATGAATTTCCTGCGCGGCGAGTTGGTCAAATCCGGCGACGGCATTGCCTTTTCCGCCAACGGCGTCATTTTCTCGCTCGCTGCCTACGACGCCGACGAGGCGCTCCAGCCCGGCCGCAAGGTGGTGCTCGGCGTTCGCCCGGAGCACATCAAGGTCAACGAGAACGCCGGCGGCGAGGAACATGACGCGACCGTCGATATCGAGGAGCCGATGGGTGCAGACAATCTCCTGTGGCTGAAACATGCCGGCCACACGATGTCGGTCCGCGTCAACGGCGCGCGCCGCTTCAATGTCGGAGCGAAGGTGAAGCTGAGCTTCGACATGACGCTAGCTTCGGTATTCGATGCCGAGAGCGAGCTGCGGCTTTAGGGAGATTCTGTAGATGAGCCGCTAGCCAGGCGAGTTTGACGAAAAGACCAACCCCGCCCTCCGTCATCCTCGGGCTTGACCCGAGGATCCATGCTCGCTGCCGCAGTTGGATGCGATGTAGATCCTCGGGTCAAGCCCGAGGATGACGCAGAGCGGAGTGGGCGGATGAGGAGAAAAACGAAACGTCTCCGACGAACGACTAGTGAAGGTCACCGAACGGTGACATTTGCCCTTCCTTCAAGACCACATTTTCAAAATCGGAATGAAATCGTGACGCAACAACAGCCTCCCTCCAGGATCGACCTTTCCGGTTCGTGGCAACTAAGCTCCATCGACGGTGAAATTCGCACGGCGATCATGCTACCGGGCGACGTGCATACGGCGCTCCACCGCGCAAGCTTGATCCCCGATCCCTATTTCGGCCGCAACGAGGAGAAGGTGCAGTGGGTCGCCCAGCGCGAATGGGCGGTCGAGCGTAGCTTCGCGCTGCAGGAGGTCGAGGGCGATTGGTATCTCGATGTCGATTATCTCGACACGGTCGCCAGCGTTTACGTCAACGGCTTCCTGGCGCTTGAAGCCGATAACAGCTTCCGCCGCTATCGGCCTGATGTTTCGAGCATGCTGAAATCCGGCGACAACATCATCCGCGTCGTCTTCGCCTCCAACCCCGCCGTTGGCGCCGAGCGGCAGAAGCAGCAGCCCTTCTATATTCCGTACAGCACCGGCAATTCTCCCATTCCGGACGGCAACATGCTGCGCAAGCCGCAATGCCATTTCGGCTGGGACTGGAACATCGCAATTGCGCCGTTCGGCCTCTACGGCACGATTGCGCTGCAGAAGCTCGAGACGGCGCGTATCGAGCATGTCGTCACC
The DNA here is from genome assembly GCF_002211295.1 of Rhizobium sp. N122. Taxonomy (NCBI): domain Bacteria; kingdom Pseudomonadati; phylum Pseudomonadota; class Alphaproteobacteria; order Hyphomicrobiales; family Rhizobiaceae; genus Rhizobium; species Rhizobium sp. N122. Next base: position 59,694 of record NZ_LOKU01000023.1, read on the forward strand.
CGCCAGACCCACAACAATGACGGCTCTGTCGATCTCACGGTGACGGCCAGTCTGTTTGCCAAGCATGCCGGCATCGCCCAGGTCTATTTCGATCTCGACGGCGAGCGCGTGCGCCTCGACGTTGGCGTCAAGGGCGAGACGACGGTCAATCACCTCTTCCATATCGACAAGCCGCGCCTCTGGTGGCCGTCCGGCAGCGGTGAGCAGGCGCTTTATGCGCTCTCCGTCGAACTGGCCGACGAGGTGGCGACGAAGCAGATCGGCCTTCGCACCATCGAACTGATCACCACGCCGGACGCCGCCGGCAGCCGCTTTGCCTTCAAGGTCAACGGCCGCGAGATCTTCTGCCGGGGCGCCAACTGGATTCCGGCCGACGCGCTGTTTTCACTATCGTCGCCCGAAAAGACCGAGGATCTCCTGCAATCGGCGAAAGTCGCCAACATGAACATGATCCGCGTCTGGGGCGGCGGTTTCTATGAACAGGATCATTTCTACGATCTCTGCGACCGGCTGGGCCTGATGGTCTGGCAGGACTTCATGTTCGCCTGCAACCTCTATCCTTCGACCGAAGACTTTCTCGAGAACGTGGCGATCGAGGTCGACTATCAGGTGCGCCGTCTCTCTTCGCATCCATCGATCGCGCTCTGGTGCGGCGACAACGAACTTGTGGGCGCGCTGACCTGGTTCGAGGAATCGAGGAAGGATCGTGACCGCTACCTCGTCTCCTACGACCGGCTCAACCGAACGATCGAGCAGGCGGTGAAGAAAGCACTGCCCGGCGCGCTCTGGTGGCCGTCGAGCCCGGCCTCCGGCTATCTCGATTTCGGCGATGCCTGGCATGCCGACGGCTCCGGCGACATGCATTACTGGTCGGTCTGGCACGAGAACAAATCGTTCGACAATTACCGCTCGGTGCGTCCGCGCTTCTGCTCGGAATTCGGTTTCCAGTCCTATACCTCGCTGCCCGTCATCAAGACCTATGCCGAGGAAAAGGACATGAACGTCGCTTCTCCGGTGATGGAGCTGCATCAGAAGAATGCCGGCGGCAACGAGCGCATCGCAGGCACGATGTTCCGCTATTTCCGCTTCCCCAAGGATTTCCCGAACTTCGTCTATCTCTCGCAGATCCAGCAGGGGCTGGCGATCAAGACGGCGGTGGAATATTGGCGGTCGCTGAAACCGCATTGCATGGGCACGATCTACTGGCAGCTAAACGACACCTGGCCCGTCGCCTCCTGGTCGAGCCTCGACTATGGCGGCCGCTGGAAGGCGATGCATTATCTCGTCAAGCGCTTCTTCCAGCCGGTGGCGGTCGCCGCCATTCCTTCCGAGGACGGCAAGACGATCCGCTTCTCGCTGGTCAATGACATGCTTGCGGATGTCAGCGTCGATCTTTCGATCTCGTTGCTGAGCATGACGGGCGAGCGGAGGCATCTGAAAGACGTGCAGGCAGTCTGCTCGCCGGATGCGGCGGTGACGGCTGCGACCATCGACGTTGCCGAGATCGGCGAGGGAACGCTGCTTGCGTGGCGTTTCACTGCGTCGAACGGCATGGGTGGAGAGGGGCATCATGTCAACGGCACTTACAAGACGCTGGAGCTCGAGCCCGCGACGCTGACGGTCACCCATGAATATGTCGAGGCGAGCGGCGCCGTCGACATCAACGTCACCGCGAAGGGACTTGCGCTCTTCGTGATGATCGAGAGCGAGACGGACGGCAAATATTCCGACAACGCCTTCGATCTCGCGGCCGGCGAGAGCCGCCGCGTCACCTTCACCCCGGCACATCAGCTCGAACGCGGCAAGCTGCCGGACTTCCGGATCTACGACCTGCATTCCTGCCAATCGGCGGATTGATCTTTCCCAAGCGTGGGCACGAGGCCCAAGGAGAACATGATGACGAAACTTAGCTACCAGCTCTACAGCGCGCGCAACTTCCAGCCCTATTCTGTGATTTTCGAAAAGCTCGGCAAGGCAGGCTATGCGGAAGTCGAAGGCTTTGGCGGCATTTACGCCGATCTCGACGATGCCGGCCTGAAGAGCCTTCGCGCCGAGCTCGACAAGAACGGCCTGGTGATGGCGACCGGCCATTTCAGCCCGGATTTCCTGGAAAAGGACGTGCAGAAGTCGCTGAATATTGCCAAGATTCTCGGCATGGACTCGATTTATGCACCGCATCTGGCGGCTGAACAGCGCCCCTCGGACGCCGCCGGTTGGACCGCCTTCGGCAAGCGGCTGCAGGAGATGAGCAAGCCTTACAAGGAAGCCGGCTACGAATTCGGCTGGCACAACCATGATTTCGAATTCGTCAAGCTGGCCGACGGCTCGCTGCCGATCGAGCGCATCTTCGAAGGCGCGCCTGATATTTCCTGGGAAGCCGATATCGCCTGGGTCATTCGCGGCGGCGCCGATCCCTTCGCCTGGGTCGAAAAGCTTGGACCGCGCATTACTGCCGTGCATGTCAAGGACATCGCGCCGGCCGGCGAAGCGACGGATGAAGACGGCTGGGCCGATGTCGGCCATGGCAAGGTCGAATGGGCCAAGCTGATAACGGCGCTTCGCGGCACCAAGGCCAAGCACTTCGTCGTCGAACATGACAATCCCAAAGATATCGACCGCAACATCAGCCGTTCGATCGCATCCTTCAAGACTTATTGAGGTACATCATGACCAGGGAACTTGGCGTCGGCATCATCGGATGCGGCAACATCTCCACCACCTATTTCTCGCTCGCACCGCTCTTCAAAGGGCTGAAAGTGCTGGCCTGCGCCGATATCAACGTCCAGGCCGCCGAGGCGCGCGCCAAGGAATATGACGTGAAGGCACAGACGATCGACGCGCTTCTCGCCAATGACGAGATCGACGTCGTCGTCAACCTGACGATCCCGGATGCGCATTTCCGCGTATCGAAGTCGATCCTCGAGGCCGGAAAACACGTCTATTCCGAAAAGCCGCTGGTGCTTTCGCTCGAAGAAGGCGAGGAACTTCGCCGCATCGCCAAGGAGAAGAATCTGGCCGTCGGCTGCGCGCCGGACACTTTCCTCGGCGGCGCGCATCAGCTTGCCCGCAAGTTCATCGACGATGGCGGCATCGGCCGGGTGACCTCAGGTGCCTGCTACGTGATGAGCCCAGGCATGGAGATGTGGCATCCGAACCCGGATTTCTTCTTCCTGCCGGGCGGCGGCCCGATCCTCGATCTCGGCCCTTATTACATCGCCAACCTGATCAACCTGATCGGCCCGGTCAAACGCGTCGGCGCCATGACCTCGATGGCGTCGCCGACGCGCACCATCACCAGCGAGCCGCGCAACGGCGAGATCATCCCTGTGAAGACACCGACGACGATCCAGGCGCTGCTCGAATTCGTCTCAGGCGCCACCGTGACGCTGTCAGCGAGCTGGGACGTGTGGTCGCATCGTCATGCCAATATGGAGCTCTACGGCACCGATGGCTCGCTCTACGTGCCGGACCCGAACTTCTTCGGCGGTGTCGTCGAGGCAAGCGGCCGCGACAAGGACATCAAGCCGCTCGACGACTGGGAGCATCCATTCGGCAAGATCAATCAGGAAAACCCGAACGGAGCGCGCGCCAACTACCGCACCGCCGGCCTTGCCGACATGGCGATGGCGCTGATCGAAGGCCGCGACGCACGCTGCTCGCTCGACCGCACGCTGCACGGTGTCGACGTCATGACCTCGATCCTGAAATCGGGCGAGGAGGGGCGTTTTATCGACCTGACCACGACCTGCACCCAGCCGGCCGCGCTTGGCATCGAGGAGGCGCAGGCACTGTTGAAGTAAGGTGAGCGCGCGCGTCGGTGCGCTTCTGCCCGGCGCGCACTCCCACGCTTCCGTCATCCCTCGGGCTTGTCCCGAGGATCTGCAGCGCTGTCAGTAGATCCTCGGACAAGCCCGAGGATGAAGACGTTGGAAGGTGCAGATGTTTTTAGCTTTCGGCCGCCGCTCAGGACGGATACGAAAAGGAAGCAATTTTAGACAGGTTCAGGAGACTTCCAAATGAGCTGGCAACCGGCCGCAGACCGCTATTCGAAGATGAAATATAACCGCGTCGGCCGTTCCGGCCTGAAGTTGCCGGCCGTCTCCCTCGGCCTGTGGCACAATTTCGGCGGCGACACGCCGCATGACCGCAAGATCGACATGTGCCGCACGGCCTTCGATCTCGGCATCACCCATTTCGATCTCGCCAACAATTACGGCCCGCCGCCCGGCAGCGCCGAGACCGCCTTCGGCGAGATCCTGCGGACAGAATTTTCCGGGCTTCGCGACGAGCTGATCATATCCTCCAAGGCCGGCTACGATATGTGGCCGGGGCCCTATGGCGAGTGGGGCAGCCGCAAGTATCTGATCGCTTCCTGCGACCAGAGCCTGAAGCGCATGGGCCTCGATTATGTCGACATCTTCTATTCCCACCGTTTCGACCCCGATACGCCTCTCGAAGAAACCTGCGGCGCGCTCGACCATATCGTCCGCTCCGGCCGGGCGCTTTATGTCGGTATTTCCTCCTACAATTCGCAGCGTAGCCGCGAAGCCGCCGCCATCCTTAAGGATCTGGGTACGCCCTGCCTGATCCACCAGCCGAGCTATTCGATGCTCAATCGCTGGGTCGAGGACGACAGGCTGCTCGATACGCTCGACGAGGTCGGCATGGGTTCGATCGTGTTCTCGCCGCTTGCCCAGGGCATGCTGACGACGAAATATCTCGGCGGTATCCCTGACGACAGCCGCGCGGCGCAAAACCACTTCCTGAAGCGCGACTTCATCCGTCCTTCGATCATCGACAATATCAGGAAGCTCAACGACATCGCCGAAACGCGCGGCCAGACGCTGGCGCAGATGGCGATCGCCTGGGTGCTGCGCGGCGGACGCGTGACCTCGGCACTGATCGGCGCCAGCCGCTCGTCGCAGATCGTCGATTGCGTCAAGGCGCTGGATAATCTTGCGTTCACGGCCGAGGAGCTTGCCGAGATCGACGTCTACGCCCGCGAGGCGGATATCAATCTCTGGGCGAAGTCGGCGGAGCGGGAATAGGGAGATCGAGGCAGTTTAAGCTCTGGTTCGAGCAGTCGGTTGCCACATCCTCCCTCATCTCTGTGACCTCAGGGCTTGCCTGAGGGATGTCACAGAGATCCAGCCAGCCCTAGTCCTTGGGTTGAAAAGACTCTTTTTCCGCGCAGACGCGCGGCGCTGGATTCCTGTGACAAGCATAGGAATGAGGGCGGGGAGGCGAGGAAATCGCATCTATCTGACGTACGTACCACAACAATAACCTCGGAGGAGGCCGCATCATGATCCGCAATCCCATCCTGCCCGGGTTCAACCCCGACCCGTCGATCTGCCGCGTCGGCGCGGACTATTATATCGCCACCTCGACCTTCGAATGGTATCCGGGCGTGCAGATCCACCATTCCCGCGATCTGGTGAACTGGACGCTGGTGCGCCGGCCGCTGGAACGCCGATCGCAGCTCGACATGCGCGGCAACCCAGACAGCTGCGGCATCTGGGCGCCGTGTCTTTCCTATGCAGACGGGCAGTTTTGGCTGGTCTATACCGACGTCAAGCGCTTCGACGGCAGCTTCAAGGATGCGCCGAATTACATCGTCACCGCGCCCTCGATCGAGGCCGAATGGTCCGATCCCGTCTATGTCAATTCCTCCGGTTTCGATCCCTCGCTCTTTCACGACGATGACGGCCGCAAGTGGTTCGTCAACATGCAGTGGAATCACCGCACCGAAAGTTATGGTGGCTCGCCGAAATCGCCGGCCTTCGACGGCATCCTGTTGCAGGAATGGGACCCGGCGACCAAGGCGCTGAAAGGCCCGATCAAGAACATTTTCGCCGGCAGCCCGCTCGGCCTCGTCGAAGGCCCGCATCTCTTCAGGCGCAATGGCTGGTATTATCTGACGACCGCCGAGGGCGGCACCGGCTACGACCACGCCGTCACCATGGCGCGCGCGCGCCGCATCGACGGGCCTTACGAGATGCACCCGAACATGCATCTCATCACCTCGAAGGATCATCCGGGCGCAGTGCTGCAGCGGGCAGGGCACGGCCAATATGTCGAGACGCCGGACGGTGAGGCCTATCACACCCATCTCTGCGGCCGGCCGCTGCCGCCGAAACGGCGTTGCACGCTTGGGCGAGAGACGAGCCTGCAGAAATGCGTCTGGCGCGACGATGACTGGCTCTATCTCGAAAACGGCACCAGCGTGCCTGACGTCGATGTGCCGGGTCTCTTTGGTGCTGCGCCGGTGGAAAAGCCGATGCGCAGCGAATACAGCTTCGATGGCGGCGTCTTGCCGGCCGATTTCCAATGGCTGCGCACGCCCGAGCCCGAGCGCATCTTCAGCCTGACGGATCGTCCGGGCCATCTCAGGCTGATCGGGCGCGAAAGCATCGGTTCCTGGTTCGAGCAGTCGCTGGTCGCCCGCCGCCAGGAGCATCACAGCTTCCGTGCCGAAACCGTGATCGCGTTCACGCCCGACACCTATCAGCAGGTCGCGGGGCTGACGCACTATTACAACCGACACAAGTTCCACGCCATTGCCGTGACGCTGCACGAAACACTCGGCCGCTGCGTGACCATCCTCTCCTGCAACGGCGATTATCCGAACGGACGCCTCAGCTTTCCCGCCGAAAGCGGGGTTGCCATCCCAGCCGAGGACCGTGTCCAACTCGCCATGGAAATTCGCGAGAACGATCTGCAATTCTTCTGGCAGACCGAAGGCAAGGGCGCCTGGCAGCCGATCGGCCCGATCCTCGACGCCGGCATGATTTCCGACGAGGGCGGCCGCGGCGAACACGGTTCCTTCACCGGCGCCTTCGCCGGCATGTTTGCCTTCGATACGTCGGGGCGGGGGAAGGTCGCGGATTTCGATTGGTTTAATTATGAGGAGTTGTGAGGGTGCTTCGGGCGGCCACCGTCTATTCCCCACAAAAAGAAAGCCGGCGCAAGGCCGGCTAAGACGAACGCGGCTGAACAGGGGATGCGGGCCGGTTCCAAGCACTTCGTGACTGAACAATAACTTTCACTACATGCCGAGGCAGCGGAAAAGGGGTGCAACGAGAACACCCGGAGACGACTCCGCAAAGAGGTAGGCGGCGGGGCGGATGCCGGTGCTGGCCTCGGCTCTGTTATGGGGCACGAAGATCACCGGATGATGACATCCGAAATCGGCCGCGGCCTTTCTTTCTCGCGGCCGAACAGTCTGCGCCGATGGCCGACGGTGTTGGCGGGGCGTGAATGCTGTGTTCACGTTCCCAAGGATGTCAAAGCGTCATGAAGGCATTATATAGCGGGCCGAAGTAACACTTAAGAATTTGCAAGAGTACCGCATGGCCCCCATCATTTCCGTTCAGAATCTCACCAAGACCTACGCCAATGGGTTCGAGGCCCTGAAAGGCATCAACCTCAATGTCGAAAAGGGCGAGATCCTGGCGCTGCTCGGGCCGAACGGCGCGGGCAAGACGACGCTGATCTCGATCATTTGCGGCATCGCCAATCCGAGCGGCGGCCAGGTTTTGGTCGCCGGCCACGACGTGGTGAAGGATTTTCGCGCCACCCGCGGAATGATCGGGCTAGTGCCGCAGGAACTGACCACCGATCAGTTCGAGACGGTGTTCAATACGGTGAGCTTTTCGCGCGGGCTGCACGGCAAGAAGGCCAATCCAGCCCATATCGAGAAGGTTCTGCGGGCGCTTTCTCTCTGGGACAAGAAGGACAATATGCTGCGCCAGCTTTCGGGCGGCATGAAACGGCGGGTGCTGATCGCCAAGGCGCTCTCCCACGAGCCGGATATTCTTTTCCTCGATGAACCCACAGCCGGTGTCGACGTGACGCTGCGCAAGGACATGTGGAATGTCGTTCAGGAACTGCGGGCGTCGGGCGTCACCATTATCCTGACCACCCATTATATCGAGGAGGCCGAGGAAATCGCCGACCGCGTCGGCGTGATCAATGGCGGGCAATTGCTGCTCGTCGAGGACAAGGCGGCGCTGATGGCCAAGCTCGGCCGCAAACAACTCATCCTCGATCTCACCGAACCGCTCGAACGGCTTCCGGATTGCTTCGCCGGCAACGGACTGACGCTGGAATCCGGCGGCAGCCGGCTGACTTACGATTTCGACGCCGACAACGAGCAGGAAAGCATTGCGGCGCTGCTGACCCGGCTGGGCGAAAACAATATCCATTTCAAGGATCTCTCGACGCGGCAGAGTTCGCTGGAAGACATCTTCGTGGCGCTGGTAGGAGCAGGCAAATGAACGTCGAGGCGATCAAATCGATCTATTTCTTCGAGATGGCGCGCACGCGCCGCACATTGCTGCAGAGCGTCATTTCGCCTGTTATCTCGACCTCGCTCTATTTCATCGTCTTCGGTGCCGCTGTGGGATCACGCATCCAGGAGGTGGAGGGGGTGTCCTACGGCGCCTTCATCACGCCGGGCCTGATCATGCTGACGCTGCTCGGCCAGTGCATCAGCAACGGCTCCTTCGGCATCTACTTCCCGAAATTCACCGGCACGATCTATGAGGTGCTGTCGGCGCCGGTGGCGATGACCGAAATTCTGCTCGGTTATGTCGGGGCGGCGGCGACCAAGGGGATGATCATCGGCTTCATCATCCTGCTCACTGCTAATCTCTTCGTCGATGTCCGGATCGAGCATCCGTTCATGATGATCCTCTTCTTCCTGCTGACGGCGATCACTTTCAGCCTGTTCGGCTTCATGATCGGCATCTGGGCCGGCAATTTCGAACAGCTTAACCTCATTCCCATGCTGGTCGTGCCGCCGCTGACCTTCCTTGGCGGCAGCTTCTATTCCATCAGCATGCTGCCGCCCTTCTGGCAGGCAGTCAGCCATTTCAATCCGGTGCTTTATCTCGTCAGCGGCTTCCGCTGGAGTTTCTACGGGATCGCCGACGTCAACCCGGCGGTGAGCCTGGCGATGATCACGGTGTTCCTGGCGATCTGCCTGGGCACGCTCGGCTGGATCTTCAGAACCGGCTACCGGCTGCGTAACTGACGCTTGAATGGCATCATCGGATAATCCGATGATGCCATCGATTTCTCCCGTTTTTCTTCCGCTGCGGTCTGGGGCATCTGCTCTCTCATTCAAATGGAGATGCGAGATGACTGAAATCGTGATCGAAGGTGCGAAGGTGTTGATCGTCGGCGGCAGTTCCGCCATGGGATTGGCGCTTGCCAGGTGCGTGCTCGATGAGGGCGCCTCGGTGACGATCGCGGGGCGCAGTACAGAGAGGCTTGCGGCGGCTTGCCGCCACCTCGGCGACCATCCCAAACTCGGCACCTGCGCTGTCGATATATCGCGGGAGGAGGAGGTCGCGGCACTGTTTCGCGATAGCGGACCGGTCGACCATATCGTCAGCACGGCCGCTGATATTGAAGGCGCCTATCAGTTGCTGCCGTCGATCGAGCTTGCGGCAGCGCAACGCGTGGTCGAGAGCAAGTTCTATGGGCCGCTGCTGCTGGCGAAATATGGCGCCACCCATCTGCCGCCGTCAGGATCAATCACCTTTACGTCAGGTATAGCGGCCTACAGGCCGGCGGCGCGTGGGTCTGTGGTCGCCGCCGTCAATGCGGCGCTCGAAGGCCTGGTCAGGGCGCTTGCCGTCGAACTGGCGCCGCTCCGTATCAATGCCGTGTCGCCGGGCTGGGTGGATACGCCGATCTGGAGTTCCGTTGCCGGTGACGCCAAGCAGGCGACGCTTGATGCGATGGCGCAGCGCCTGCCTGCCGGGCGTGTCGGCTGGCCTGAGGATATAGCCGATGCGATCCGTTTTCTGATCGGCAACGGCTTCACCACGGGCACTATCCTGCATGTCGAAGGCGGGCATCGGCTGGTGTGATCGGCGAAAGGTGTTCGCTTGCCGATTGCAGGAGGAGCGTGAGCGCCGGCGGCTGGACGCGCCGACGTCGCCACATCATCACTAATGAGGCGGCCGGCGGTTGCCCGGGCCAGGGCAGTTCGACGACATCGCCACGCGCAGCGGATGCATCGACGGCCAAACGCGGGACTAGGCCGTACCCGGCGCCTGATGCCACGAGCCGGATGATCGTCGCGATACTGTCGGCCTCTGTGGCAATCGGTGGCGCAGTCACGCCCGCTTCGGCAAAGGCGGCATCAAACAAGTGGCGATAGACGCAGCCGGGTTCGGTTGCGACGAAGGGCGCCGTGCTCATCGCTGCGAGGCTTTCAAACGAAGAGGCCTGCGACACGCGGCCTGCGATCAATACCAGCGGTTCGCCGCAGATGCGGCGCGTCGCGAAGCGCTCGTCCCGCTGGCCGCGATCGAAGGTGAAGGCGACGTCGATCGAGCCATGCTGCAATTGCGCATGTAATTCGCCACTGCCGCCAACCTTGAGTTTGAGAGCCAGGCCGGGGTTCTGCCCACCGAAAAGGGCGAGCCAGGGCGCCAGCCTTTCAGCGCCGATGGTTTCGAGCGCGCCCAGTATGACAGATTGTTCGGCATTGCCGGCTGCAGCACAGACGGCGGCCCTTGCCTCGTCATTCATCGCCAGGATCTCCTCCGCATAGGCCTTTAGCGTCGCACCTGCCGGCGTCGGAACGGCACCCTGGCGGGAGCGGAGGAAGAGTTCCACGCCAAGTTCTTCCTCCAGCGCCTGTATCTGGTCGCTGAGGCTCGATTGGGCGAGGTTGACCTCGGCGGCGGCGCGGGTGAGATTTTTATGCCGGATCACCGCAAGGAATGTCTTCAATTGTCGTGGATTCATCTCGAGCTCCGATGGGCGCGCAGGCGCGCCTTGATAAGGATATCAATAAAGCGGAACCTGCTGCAACGCAGGAGCATTTTGGACGACGGGTCCGTCTGTCTTACGCTGTCATTTCCCCTCAGGCGCTGCTGACCAGCAAGGCGCCCGACAAAATGAGGAGGGTGCCTGCGGCGAGCTTGATCAGGTTGAGCCCGGACGTTTCGCCGAGAAGGAGGGCAGCGATTGCCAGTGTCACCAGCACGTTGCAACTCCAGATCGGCGCGAGTTTCGAGACAGGGACGCCGTAAGCGAAAAGCGCGAAGCTGATGAGGCCGGTGCCGATTGCGAAGCAGGCGCCCGCCGTGGCGGCAAGACCAAGGCCCGCGACGGTCCAGGGCGCCGGGCGCCAGATCAGCGCGGCGATCAGGCCGGTGAGCGCACAGGCGGCGCCGAAGGCGATCAGATAGACGGCGGAGCCGGTGGCTGATGTGGCGCTCTGCTTCTGGAAGATGGCGGTGATGCCCCAGAAAATGGCGGGCAGAATGCCGCCGATGACGATCGGCCAGAGTGAATTCATCGTGAAACTCCTGTCGCACCCATAGGTCAAGCCTTCGCCTCACGCGAAGGCCGGTCGAGCCTGCGGGCCACCAGACTAGGAGTTTCTTTTTGCTCTTTGTGGTCTTGTTGTTGCGCCTGAAAGTGACAGAAGTGACCGCCGCCGTAAAGCCGCGGCGACAGCGAATCGCGAGCTCTGCGACTCAGTCGCGCATGCGCAGCTCGTCGGTCTGCATCTGCAGCGAGCCCAGCGTTTCCAGGAAGCTCATGCCGAGCAGGCTCTGGTCGAGCCGGCCATCCTCGGCGACGCTGGCTGCGACATTGTTGCGGACGATCGGGCCGATCGCCACTTGGTCGAGCGTCACGGGCGCTGCGCGGCCGCGACCGTTGGCGGTCATGACGGTCATGGAATAGCTGAGGCGGGAAAGGTCGATGCCGATCCGCTCGGCATCTTCGTGCGACAGCGCCACCATGCTGGCGCCGGTATCGACGAGCATCTCGATCGTCTGGCCGTTGACGGCGACATCGGCTTCGAAATGGCCGTTCAGCAACTTGTGCAGGATGATCTCCTGGCCACCTTCGCTTGTGGTGAGGACGACGGCGCGACCGGGAACGAGGCCGGCGAGCAGCCGGTTGCCGACGCCGAGCGCTTCCTGGCGATAGAGATAGACGGTGACGAGCGCCAGGATGATCACCAACCAGATCATCATGTGGCGCATCGTTTCGCCGAGGTTGCGTTGGCTCGCCCAGATGCCGGCCGACAGCATCAGCGCAATCGGCAGCAGATAGACGACGCGGACGAAGTCATCACTCTGCAGGCCGAGGATCCGGCTGCTGTCATTATTGACGATCAGCACGGCAAGACCGATGCCGATCACGAGGAGGAACACGGTCAAACGGATCATAAAGGCCGCTCCGGCCCGCTGGCGAGCCCTGTTTCGATGTGGTTCGATACCGCGGCGGCGCCTGCAAGCCTTGCCGGCAGCAGCGCCATGATCCGGCTCCGCTCGGTGTCGGAATAGCTCACCCAGTTGCCGATTTCCTGAAGAGTCCGGCCGCATCCGGCGCAAAATCCGGTGGCGGAAACCAGGGAGCAGACGTGAATGCAGGGTGTTTGCATGAAGGACATATCGGAGTTTCAAAGAGCCGTGGCAAGGGCGCAAAGCGTGGCGATCTCGCAAATTTGCTGTGTCGCGCCCAGCGTGTCGCCGGTGTGGCCGGCAAGCTTGCGGCGGATGAAAGCGGTAAAGGCAAGGGCAGCGATGCCGGTGGCAAGCAGGCTTGCGACCAGCGGCCGCAGACCGAAGGCCGGCCAGATCAGAAGCGCTGCGACGAGGCCGGCCGAGGCGAGGGCAAATTGCATCGCCGCTTCATCCGGCTGGCCGGTCGAGGCGGCGACGCCATCGGCCTTGGCCGGAGGCAGCCGCTGCCAGTGCCAGGCGATGGCGCCGCGGCTGAGCGCTGCGACGGCGGGAATGGCAAAGGCTGACGTGAGCGGCGCGGCGTGGCGGGCGATGGCGGCAAGTGCTGCCGCGCGGATCGCGAAGGAGAGGATCAGCACGATCGCGCCGTAAGTGCCGATTCGGCTGTCCTTCATAATGACGAGGCTCTGCTCGCGGCTCTTGCCGCCGCCGATGCCGTCGGCGGTATCGGCGAGGCCATCCTCGTGTAGCGCGCCGGTGACGACGACCTGGATGGAAAGCGCGATCAGGGCAGCCATCAGCGGATCGGCACGCAGCCCCAGAAGAAGGAGCAGGGCGAGCGCAGGGACCAGGCCGATGACGATGCCGGCGAAGGGAAAGGCGCGCACGAGCCGGCCGAGCCTGCCGTCATAGGCTTTGAACAGCGATTGCGGCATGGGAATGCGGCTGAGAAAGGCGACGGCGCGGGCGGTATCGACCGCATGGTCCTTGATCTTCATTCTGCTTCGTTCTGCCCAAGGTTACGGCTTATGGCGCTGGCTTATGACGTTGGCTTATGGTCGCGGCGGTACTTTTGCTGTTGTTCGCCCTGTCGGCCCGCTTTAAGAGAGTTGCGACCCGCAAAGAAGCTGATTTGCCCGACGCAAACAAGTGGTTTGCGTGAAACAAGAATACCCGGATTCATAGGAAAACCGCACAGATGAGCGTTTCAGGCCTGCCGTTCGACGATTTCCGTACCCTGCTCCGCGATCTGCCGGGGCCGGATGCCCGTGCGCTGGTGGCCGCGCGCGAACGCGACGCGCAGCTGACCAAGCCGCCGGGCGCGCTCGGGCGGCTCGAGGAAATCGCATTCTGGCTTGCCGCCTGGACAGGCCGCACCCCTGCCGTCAACCGGCCGCTGGTGGCGATCTTCGCCGGCAATCATGGCGTCACCAGGCAGGGAATCACGCCTTTTCCGCCGGCTGTGACGCAGCAGATGGTGGAGAATTTCGCAGCCGGTGGGGCTGCGATCAACCAGATCTGCGTCGCTTACGATCTCGGGCTGAAGGTGTTCGATCTGGCGCTGGATTATCCCACCGGTGACATCACCGAGGAAGCAGCGCTTTCCGAGCGCGATTGCGCCGCGACGATGGCCTTCGGCATGGAGGCGATTGCCGGCGGCACCGACCTGCTCTGCATCGGCGAAATGGGCATCGGCAATACGACGATTGCCGCGGCGATCAATTATGCGCTCTACGGCGGTTCGGCGCGAGACTGGGTCGGACCCGGCACCGGCTCGGAAGGCGAGATGCTGGAGCGCAAGGTTGCGGCGGTGGAAAAGGCCGTCGAGCTCCACGGTGATCATCTCGACGATCCGCTGGAGATCATGCGACGCCTCGGCGGCCGTGAGATCGCGGCAATGGCCGGCGCCATCCTTGCCGCGCGCATGGAGCGCATTCCGGTGCTGATCGACGGTTATGTCGCGACTGCTGCTGCGGCGATCCTCAAAGCCGCCAATCCCTCCGCGCTCGACCATTGCCTGATCGGCCACGTTTCCGCCGAGCCCGGACATCTGCGCGCGATCGAGATGCTCGGCAAGACGCCGCTTCTGGCGCTCGGCATGCGGCTCGGCGAAGGCACAGGGGCAGCACTCGCCGCTGGCATCGTCAAGGCCGCCGCCGCCTGCCATTCCGGCATGGCGACCTTCGCCCAGGCCGGTGTAACCAACAAAGACTGACGCCGCGGTCGGCGCCGCCGATCGGCACGCGGCTTCGCTTGCGCCGCCCAGATGGATTCGGTATCTGCGTATTCGGTCATCAAGCGGGGCGGCAAAGCCTTTCCCGGTCTGCAAGAGGAGAGAGGCGCCTTGACGAAGCCTGCGGTGACGAAAGAGACCGGAGTTCGGCACTTCATCGCCGCGGCCAGCTATTCCTGGGCAGGCTTCCTGCGCGTTCTGAGAGAGGCAGCCTTCCGCCAGGAACTCGGATTCTCAGTCGTTTCGATCGCGGCCTTAGCGCTGGTGGGGGCGAGCGCGGGCGAGATCGTCGTTGCGGTGCTGCTGTTTCTCGGGCTGTTTTCGATGGAGGCGATGAACACCGCCGTCGAAGAGGTGATCGACCGGATTTCGCCGGAGATTTCGATCGTCGGTAAACATGCCAAGGATCTCGGCTCCTTCGCGGTGAGCTGTATGATCGCCGCCTGCTGCCTCTATCTCGGCTTCGTCCTCGGCAAACATATCTTCTTTGGATCCGCATGATATCGTCCGAAAACCGTTCACACTTTTCGGCATCATGCTTTGGCTGAATCAGGCAAAACTCTTGCGCTTGCGGGCGACGGCCTGGGCCTCTTCCACGGCCGGCAGGCTTTGGAGCACGCGCTTGGCGGGCAGGATGGCGATGACCTCGGTGCCCTCGCGCAGCTTCGATTTCAGCACGAACTGTCCGTCATGCTTGGCAAGGATCGCCTGGACGATCGGCAGGCCGAGGCCGGTGCCCTGTTCGGCGCTCTTGATGGCGATCGAGCCCTGTCCGAAGGCCGACAGGACGACGGGAATCTCTTCTTCCGGAATGCCGGGGCCGTTGTCCTTGATTGAGATGTACTGACCGCCGCCGGCCGTCCAGCCGACCTTGACGTTGATTTCGCCGCCCTGCGGCGTGAACTTGACGGCATTGGAGAGAAGATTGAGCACCACCTGGCGCATCGACTTCTCGTCCGCCCAGATGGCCGGCAGCTGCCGCTCGAATTGATCCGAAATGGCGATGTTCTTGGCGCGGGCGCGCAGCTGGACCATGCCGATGCAATCCTCGGTGATATCGAGAAGCGAGATCGCCTCCTCGCTCAGCTCGTATTTGCCGGCCTCGATGCGGGAGAGGTCGAGAATCTCATTGATGAGATCGAGCAGATGCTGGCCGGAGCGGTGGATGTCGCCGGCATATTCCTTGTAGGTCGGATTGGCGAGCGGTCCCATGACTTCGGCCGACATCACCTCGGAGAAGCCGAGGATGGCGTTGAGCGGGGTCCTGAGTTCGTGCGACATCGAGGCGAGGAAGCGGGACTTGGCGAGGTTTGCCTCCTCGGCGCGGCGGCGCGCCTCGTCCGACATCGATTTCGCCACTTCAAGCTCGGCGATCAGATCGTCCTTCTCCGATTGGTAGGAGAGGATCTTGAGGTTCGACTTGAACAGCCGGTCGCTGATATAGTTGAAGAAGACGAGGGTGCTGGTGAAGAGTCCCGTCAGGCTGATTTCGAGAAGGTCGCGGGACAGGCCGCTCTTGGCGGCGAGCGCCAGAACCGCTGGCGCGAAGGCAGCGAGCACGGCAGGCGTCAGCATGAAATTCGACATCGCCGTGACGGAGAGCGCGATCAGCAGCGTCGCGCCTTTATAAAGGATAAAGCTCGACGGCTCGCAGGTACCGCAGCCCTGCAGCGCGAAGACCGCCCAGCAGCAGCCGAGCAGGAACTGGCCAAACAGCAGCAGGCGGCGCCATTTGCGAGCACTCTCGGAGGTGATTTCCTGACGGCGCGCGCGCCGCGCCAGCAGGATATTGCCGGTGTGACAGGTCAGCGTCAGCAGCGCCCACAAAAGCAACTGCGCATCCTGCGTGAAATAAACACCAAGGGCGGTGATGATGATGACGAAGAGCGGCATGATCGTCGCGCTCTGGAGCATCGACGCCACATACATCTTGAGCGCGTCACGATCGAAGGAGGAATTGGACGCATGGCCGGACTGAAGACGTTCGCGCGTTTGCCGCACGGCCTTGGAAACGGCCTTGTTGCGGTGGCTGCGCGACCTGTCGACGATTATCTTGTCGGTCGATGTGCTTACGCCGGTACTCATGTGCACGTTGAAACTTCATCCCAGGGTGGATAAGAGCTTAACCGGCAATTCTTAAGAAGATGTTTGCCATCTTTGCCAAGGATTTGTTTTTTAAGGAGGCGAAAGCGTGACACTGAGCCTGCGCCTGATTCGCGACGGCGTGACCGCTTTTGCCCTGCTGGCACTCCTGGCGCTGATCGCCGCCAAGCTCAACGATGCAGCAAAAATCGAGCATGCGGGCGCTTTCCATGCTGCCGATGGCGACAGTCTGACTTTCGGAGGCGAACGTTTGCGCCTCGAAGGCATCGACGCGCCGGAGCTCAATCAGAGCTGCGCGCGCGCGGGAAATGCCTGGGCCTGCGGACGCGCGGCGCGCGCAGCGCTGCAGGGCATGGTTCTGGCATCGGGAACGCGTTGCCAAGGCAGCCGGCGCGACCGCTACGACAGGCTGCTCGTCATCTGTCACAGCGGGGCAGGCGGCGACATCAACGCCGCCATGGTGCGTCGCGGCATGGCAATCTCCTATGGCGGCTATGGCAGGGAGGAGGCCGAGGCGAGGGCCGCGAAGGCGGGGCTCTGGGCCGGGACTTTCGAGCGGCCGCGCGATGTGCGCGACCATGCCCGCCAGAGTTCCGATTTCAATGGCCCGCTTGATTTCATCAGGTGGATCGTCGGGTGGGAGTGAAGCCATGACCGACGAAGCCAAGCTGGAGATGCTGCGGCTGGAGATCGCCTCCTGCCGCATCTGTCGTGACGCACCGGCGAAAGGCCTCGCATATCGGCTGCCGCATGAGCCGCGGCCGGTGGCCGTAATTTCATCGAGCGCGCGCATTCTGATCGCCGGGCAGGCGCCCGGGCTTCGGGTGCATGAGAGCGGCCTGCCGTTCGACGATGCTTCGGGCGACCGGCTGCGGTCATGGCTCGGCGTTGACAGGGCAAGCTTCTACGACCGCGATCGATTCGCCATCGTGCCGATGGGCTTCTGCTTTCCCGGCTATGACGCCAAGGGCGCGGATCTGCCGCCGCGCCGCGAATGCGCACCGTTTTGGCGGCAAAGGGTGATTGCGGCCATGCCGCAGATCGAACTGGTGCTGGCCATCGGCCAATATGCGCAGGCCTGGCATATGGGGGCGGAAAGGCGGGACGGTATGACCGAGACGGTGCGGGCGTGGCGGGATAGCCTTCTATCCAATCGGTCGCCGGCGGTGCTGCCGCTGCCGCATCCGAGCTGGCGCAACAGCGGCTGGCTGAAGCGCAATCCGTGGTTTGAGGAAGAACTGCTCCCGGTCTTGCGGGATCGGACAAAAATGCTGCTTTCCTGAAACAAAATTCTTTTCGTCGCGCGGAATCGCGTTATACAAAGAAAATAATTCGAAAGGACTGTTGCTCGCATGGATCGCCTCGACCGAAAAATACTGCGTCTTCTGCAAGAGGATTCGACCCTTGCCGTGGCCGATCTCGCCAAAAAAGTCGGGCTGTCGACGACGCCATGCTGGCGGCGCATCCAGAAAATGGAAGAAGACGGCGTCATCAAGCGCCGAGTCGCTATCCTTGATCCGGAAAAGGTCAACACCAAGGTCACGGTCTTCGTGTCGATTCGCACGGCCACCCATTCGATCGAATGGCTGCGGCGCTTTTCCGAGGTGGTCGCCGAATTCCCCGAAGTGGTGGAATTCTACCGGATGAGCGGTGATGTCGACTATCTCCTGCGAGTCGTCGTGCCCGATATCGCCGCCTATGACGCCTTTTATAAGCGGATGATCGCCAAAATCGAGATTCGCGACGTCTCCTCCGCCTTTGCGATGGAGCAGATCAAGTATTCGACGCAACTGCCGCTCGACTATATGATTCTCGACAATGCCAAATCCAATGAGGATTGAAATCGGCGTTCGGCCACACGGCCGGAAGGCCTGAGGATTGTGCTGACTGAGTCGATCCGGCCACATCTGAGTGTGCCGATCCGGTAACTACGGAGGGGTGAAATGCAATTAAGACTGCAGAAAAGCCCCAGAAATAGCGAAAAAACGCTCGAATCCCTCCAAAGTTCGGAAAAATGCATAGCCTGGTAAGAAATACGACGCTATGTTGAATGGAACCAGTGCGCGTTATGTCATCATTTCGTCTCATTGGTATCGAATTCAGGACACGATGTTCTAAACCGCTGCCTTGTATGTGTTGATTAGCCGGCGGTAGAGTTTATGCACTTCACCAGTATGTTCGACGGGGGTCGAACGGTGGAGAATTTGACAAATGGGGCGTAGCGTTTGCGGCTTGCGATGGAGGATTTCCGTCGCGGGGCCGTTTGGCGTTTCTGTCGTCTACACAATTGAAATTGTTGTATAAAAATCACGTTGCCGGGGAAACTTGCTTCAGGGGACCCATCTTGCGTGTGTCGAGAATTGCTTGAAAGGACCTCATATGGGATGACGGTTTGGCGGTTCGATCGATCCGCACGCCGAGATGGCTGTTCAAACTGGGCCGGCTTCAAATCGACTACCCGATTGGAAGCCAGCCCCGATCGACAAAGGAATGGATTGGTAAATGAACATCAGAATGGTTTTGCTTGCATCAGCAGCAGCATTTGCTGCATCGACGCCGGTTCTTGCAGCTGACGCTATCGTTGCTGCTGAGCCGGAACCGGTTGAATATGTTCGCGTCTGCGACGCTTACGGCACCGGCTACTTCTACATCCCGGGCACCGAAACCTGCCTTAAGATCGAAGGCTACATCCGTTTCCAGGTTAACGTCGGCGAAGATGTCGGCGGCGATTCGGACTGGGATGCCGTTACCCGCGGTCAGGTTCAGTTCACGGCCAAGAGCGACACTGAGTATGGTCCGCTGACCGGCGTCATCGTCATGCAGTTCAATGCTGACAACGCCACCGATCAGGACGCCATCCTCGACTCCGCTTACCTCGACATCGCGGGCTTCCGCGCTGGTCTCTTCTACAGCTGGTGGGACGACGGCCTCTCCGGCGAAACCGACGACATCGGTTCGGTCGTAACGCTGCATAACTCCATCCGTTATCAGTATGAAAGCGGCACCTTCTACGCCGGCCTCAGCGTCGACGAACTGGAAGACGGCGTTTACCAGGGTACCTTTGCTCCCGGCGCCGTTCCCGGCACCACCGTCTTCACTGCGGATGATGGTCCGAACAATGTCGGCGTAGCCTTCGGCATCGGCGGCACGGCTGGCGCCTTCAGCTACCAGGTCACCGGTGGCTGGGACGTCGACAACGAAGATGGCGCAATCCGCGCAATGGGTACGGTTGACATCGGCCCCGGCACGCTCGGCCTCGCTGGCGTATACTCTTCCGGCCCGAACTCCTACTACTCTTCGGCTGAGTGGGCTGTTGCTGCTGAATACGCTATCAAGGCAACCGACAAGCTGAAGATCACCCCGGCCGTTCAGTACTACGGCAACTACTTCGGCGGTGGCAAGAACGTTCCGGAAGACTTCGACGGTCTCGGCGATGCTTGGAAGGTTGGTCTGACGGTTGATTACCAGATCGTCGACAACTTCTATGCCAAGGCTTCGGTTCAGTACCTCGATCCGGATGATGGCGACGACTCCACGACGGGCTACTTCCGCCTGCAGCGTTCGTTCTAATCCACTTAGTGGATGCTCCCGGTCTTCGGGCCGGGGGCACTTCAAATCAGTTTCTGATCCGAGTGACCTCCGATCAGCTACGGGGACGGGTCCGGTCTTCCCTGCCGGACCGTCCTTGCAGCGTTTTTAACGCACAGTCCTCTGGGCGGTCTTTCCGAAGCCTTTTCAGGTGAGCCGAACCGGCTCATCGCGCACGCCGGCTTCTTGCCACGTTTATCGAGGCACTTCTTTCTCAATTTCAAGCGAGCTGGATCAATCGACAGAATCGTCGCGTAGACGGAGCTGTTGGACCGTTCCTTATTCGGCGTCGGCCGGCTTTGCCGCAACAGGTCGCGCAAACAAAATCCAATGCCGACAATGTGATTACAGCTTTTTTGGAGAGGAGATACAACCTTTACAGGGGGCCGGCATTCATTCCTTATCGCGGACAGCTTGTTCTGATGGACGACCTCAACGGCTACTATTATTTCGCCGCTGTCGTCTCCAGCGGCGGCTTCGCATCCGCAAGTCGCGATCTCAAGATACCGCGTTCGAAGCTGAGCAGGCGGGTCAGCCGGCTCGAAGACGGGCTTGGCGCGAGGCTGATAGAACGCTCCACTCGTCACTTCCGGGTGACCGAGATCGGTCAGGCTTTCTACGAAAGATGCCAGACCATCTTGCAGGAGGCCGACCGCGCCAAGTCAATCGTCAGTGAGGCTCAATCCGACCCGCAAGGCGTGGTGCGGATGGGCTGCCCGCTCGGCCTCGTCGATATCTCGGTCGGCGGAATCCTGCCTGAATTCCTCGAGCGCTATCCGAAGATCAAGCTGCAGATCATTGGCTCCGACCGGCGCGCCGACCTCATCAACGAACGGATCGATCTTGAGGTGAGGGCAACCAACGAGCCGGAGACACAGACGAGTTTGACGATGCGCAAGCTCGAACGGGTGCGGCGCATTCTGGTTGCAAGTCCCTCGCTGGTCGAGCGCACCGGCGGCCTGAATTGTGTGGACGAACTCGCAGAGCTTCCGACGCTGGCCATGACGTCATGGGTGTCGTTCCACAGCTGGGAATTGATCGGACCGAATGATGCCAAACGGGTGATTCGGCATCAGCCGCGGCTTACCTGCCGCAGCATGACCGCCATCCTCGACGCGGCCCGTGCCGGTCTCGGATTCGGGCTTTTGCTCGAAAGCGCCTGCGAAGCCGATCTCCAGGCCGGCAGACTGGTGCGGGTGCTGCCGGACTGGCAGTCGGAGGAAAGCCAGTTCTATATCGTCTTCACGACGGCCAGGGGCATGCCGCCTGCAGTGCGGGTGCTGATCGATTTCCTGGTCGAAAAATCCCGGCAGCATTGATGAAGCAGCATTGACGAAGAAGGGCTTCGGCTTGAAGCCTGCGCGCGTTTATTTCAGCCGTGTCAGCAGCTTTTCGCCGACCAATTCCTTGACGGCATCCTTGCCGATCCAGCGCGCAGTTTTGTCAGAGCTTTCCGCGAGCCCCCTTGCAAGGGTGAGCGCCGGTGCATGGCAGGCCAGATTGCGCTTGCCGATGCTGCGGAGCGCCCAATTGATCGCCTTGCGCACGAAGTTCCGTGGGTCGCCGGCATGAGCCTTGATCAGCGGCAGCCAGGTAAGGATGGTAGCGTCGGGCTCGTTCTTGCGATGGACGGCGGCACCTGCAATCATGGCGAAGGCAGTGCGCCTGACAAATTCGCGCTCGTCGTCGGCGAATTCTGCGACGAGTTCGTCCAGCCGGGCTTCGACGAAGAGATCGGCGGCGCAATCGACGATTTCCCAGGAGTTGAAATCATTGGCCCAATTCCGGGCTTCTTCCGCCGTCAGCCGTTTCGGCTCGGCGGTGCAGAGGGCGAGCAGACGGGCTTCACGGATATGGCTTCGCCAGAGTTCGATCGCTCTGGCGTGATTCTTCTTCACCAGTCCGGCGACCGCCCTGATATCGGGATTGGAAATGCCGAGGGCACGTGTGGTGACAATGCCGAAGCGCGCCATGCCGGCGACGTTCTCCTCCAAACGCAGCGTTTCGAGATGCGCGATCAGTTCGGCTGCGTCGGAGGAGGGGCCGATCATTTTTCGAGGCGCGCAAGCAGCGAGGATGTATCCCAGCGATTGCCGCCCATTGCCTGGACGTCGCCATAGAACTGATCGACGACGGCGGTGACCGGCAGCTTGGCGCCATTGCGGCGAGCTTCGGTGAGCACGATGCCGAGATCCTTGCGCATCCAGTCGACCGCGAAGCCGAAGTCATATTTGCCGGCGTTCATGGTCTTGTGGCGGTTTTCCATCTGCCAGGAGCCCGCCGCACCCTTGGAAATCACCTCGACGACCTTTTCGATATCAAGGCCGGCGCGCTTGCCGAAATGCAGCCCTTCGGCAAGCCCCTGGACGAGGCCGGCGATGCAGATCTGGTTGACCATCTTGGTCAGTTGGCCAGAACCTGCCGGCCCCATCAGGCCGACCATGCGGGCATAGGCGTCGATGACGGGCCTGGCACCATCGAAGACGGCCTCGTCGCCGCCGCACATGACGGTCAGGACGCCGTTTTCAGCGCCGGCCTGCCCGCCGGAAACGGGAGCGTCGATGAAACCGACGCCTTTTTCCTTGGCTGCGGCATAAAGTTCGCGGGCGACCTCGGCGCTGGCGGTGGTGTTGTCGATCAGCACCGACCCCGGCTTCATGCCGTGCAGGACGCCGTTTTTGCCCGATGTCACCGACCGGAGATCTTCGTCATTGCCGACGCAGACGAAGACGAAGTCGGCGCCTGAGGCCGCCTCGGCCGGGGTGGGCGCGGATTTGCCGGAGAATTTCTCTGCCCAGGCGACGGCTTTTTCGGCCGTACGATTGTAGACGGTGACATCGTGGCCGCCCTTCGTCTTCAGATGACCGGCCATGGGAAAGCCCATGACGCCGAGACCGATGAATGCGACTTTAGCCATATGTCCTGTCCTTATCCGGAGTGCGAGGCCCTGAGGATTAACCGAAACGGCCGGGGCAGAAAAGCCGTGAAGACGGACTTCCTTGCGATAGACGGATATGAGGCTGGTCGCCGTTCGCCTCAGCCCTAGATGGGAACCAGGCAAATGTGAACGGGGATGACATGCGCGAAGTTCCGACGATCGAGCCGCGGCGTAAAGGCCGCAGTGGAATGCAGTCGATGCTTATTCCATCGCAGCAGATGGTTGCAGAGCAGATTCGATCGGCGCAGCAAGGTGTTTTCACAGAGCTTGGCATCCTTCGCCGCCGCCTCGCTGCCGAATATGGGGCGGACGCCTGTTGTCCGGTCACCGTGCAGCGGCATCTGCGCGCGATTGCCGATCTGTCCTTCCTCGCGCTGCAAAAGGGTGAACCGGTTTCGACGGTCACGCCTTTTTGGCGCATGGTGGATCCCACTAGCCTGCTGGCGACGCGCCTTGCCGGTGGGGCGGGCTTTATCCGGGAGCGGCTGGCGGCTGAACGCCGGGAGCGATAGCGGAAGACGGCCGCCATCAGCAGGTGCTTGCAGGCGAGCGACCGAACGAGAAAAATTATTCCTCGAAGCGGACGGCAATGGAAAATTGATATTGTCGATATAATTTGTGGCCTATGCCAATATTCCGGCGATCGATGGCCTTCAAGGCATTGGGCCAACCGCCGTCGAATCGACAGGTATTTCAGATGTTCACGCGCAGACAAGCCCCGGCATTCCTTCCGCCGCGACCGCCATCCTCCCAAGCATCCGCTTGGCGGCGCCCGCAGGCACGTTCTGCATGTGGTCGCTTGCCAAGAGCCAGCTAAACCGCGCGGGCTGATTTTCGAATTTCGCAGCAAAGGACCGTTTCCATGACCGCTACATCCGATCCCATCAATTTCCTCTGGTTCATCCCGACGTCGGGCGACGGCACCTATCTCGGCTCCGCCGATCTCAACCGCGCGCCCGAAATTGGCTATCTCACGCAGATCGCCCAGGCCGTCGACCGGCTGGGCTATTCCGGCGTGCTGCTGCCGACCGGAGTTGCCTGCGAGGAGTCTTTCGTGACGGCGGCCGCCCTTGCAGCCAAGACCGAGAAATTGCAGTTCCTGGTGGCGATCCGCCCTGGCACGGCGTCGCCGGCCTATTACGCGCGTCTGGCGACGACGCTCGATCGAATCTCCAATGGCCGCCTGCTGCTCAACATCGTCGTCGGCGGCAGCCCGGCTGAGCTTGCCGGTGACGGCATCCATCTCGAGCATGACGAGCGTTATGCCCATGCCGAGGAGTTTTTCACCGTCTTCGAGGAATTGCTGGACAAGGGAACGGCGAGTTTCGACGGCAAATATATCAAGGCGACCAATGCGCGCCTCGGCTTTCCCTCAGTGCAGAACCCGCGTCCGCCGCTCTATTTCGGCGGCTCGTCGGATGCCGGCATCGATTTCTCGGTCGGCCGCGTCGACAAGTATCTGACGTGGGGTGAGCCGCCGGCGCAGGTGGCAGAAAAGGTCGCCAAGGTGCGCAAGGCCGCCGCCGAGCGCGGCCGCGAGGTGAGCTTCGGTATCCGCCTTCACTTCATCGTGCGCGAAACCGACGAGGAGGCATGGGAGGCGGCGGAACGGCTGATCCGTCATCTCGACGACGATACGATCCGCGAGGCGCAGGAGCGCTTCGTCCATGAATCCGACTCGGTCGGGCAGAAGCGGATGGCTGCCCTTCACGGCGGCCGCCGCGACAAGCTCGAGGTCTCGCCGAATCTTTGGGCCGGCGTCGGCTTGGTGCGCGCTGGTGCTGGCACGGCGCTTGTGGGCTCGCCGAAGACGGTGGCCGCACGCCTTGCCGAATACCAGGCGATCGGCATCGATACGGTGATCGGCTCCGGCTATCCGCACCTGGAAGAAGCCTATCGCGTCGCCGAGTTGCTCTTCCCCGAGCTTGGCATCACCCGCGAGCAGCAGCGCCTGGCCTTCAACAACGAATTCGGTCGCAAGCAGATCTTTGCAGGCGGCAGCCACGGCGGTAATCTGAAGGTAGTTTCCGGTTCCTGAGATCGAACAACGCAGGTAAGTCCGACATCGCCGGAAGCCGCACGGCTTTCGGCGATTTGTTATCATGACAGGCGCCTTTAATCTTCGGCATCGATCGCTGTCCTGGAGACTCGGCGGCCTCAAAAATACATAGCCGATGAGCTATGCGGGCTCTGCAGGATTCGGATCGCTACATCCGCTCGAGAGTCAGTTTTGCACATAGCGCTTGACTCATCCATGCCTCTTTGACTATACGGCAATCCATAGCTATGGGGGTATGGATTGCATGTCTGACGCTCATGATGTGCTCTTCAGGACGCTTGCCGATCCGACCCGGCGGGCGCTGTTTGAGCGGTTGTGCCGGGAAGGGGAGAAGACGGTGGGCGCGCTGACGGCGCGCGCCGGGGTTTCGCAGCCTGTCGTTTCGAAGCATCTTGGAATCCTGAAGCAGGCCGGATTGGTGCGCGATCGCCATGAAGGCCGGCAGACGCATTATAGCGCGCAGCTTGGGGCGCTGGCGCCGTTGGTCGACTGGACCCGCGAGATGGCGAGTTTCTGGCAAAGCCGTTTCGACGCTCTCGAAGATTTGCTGAAGAGGATGGATCAATGACCGATATTTCGACCGAAACACGCTCCGTCGTGATCGAAAAGGAAATTCCTTTTCCAGCCGAAAAGATCTGGCGGGCGCTGACCCAGCCGCATCTGATCGAGGAATGGCTGATGAAGAGCGACTTCAAGCCGGTCGTCGATCATCGCTTCAACTTCAACGCCGATTGGGGCTCCGTCGATTGCCGGGTCCTGGAGGTCGAGCCGAACAAGACGTTGGCATATACGTGGGGCGCTTACGGCCTCGAAACCATCGTTACCTGGACGCTCACGCCGACGAACGCAGGCACACATCTGCGCATGGAGCAATCGGGTTTCCGGCGGGATCAGCGGCAGGCGTATGGCGGCGCCAGGAGCGGCTGGCCGCAGTTCTTCGAAAAGCTGGAACAGGTGCTGGCGCGGGTGGAGTGAGGTCTTGGCCGGCTGGAGGCGCGCCGGTCTATATTTGAGGGGAGGTGCCGCGAAGCGGCGGGCATGGGACGCACCGGTCGATAGGAGGAGACGCCATGGCGGGCAGAACGTCGGAGACCAGGAAGAAGATTACGAAAAAGACGGTTGCCAAACAGGCCGCCGCGCAGCCGGCCCTTCTTTCAGGCGGCAACCCGCAGATTCCCAAGGGCTATGGCGAGGCGCCCGTGCAGGCCTATATCGCCGCCATGCCGGGCTGGAAAAGCGATATTGGACGCCGCCTCGATGCGCTGATTACCCATACCGTGCCCGGTGTCTCCAAGGCGGTCAAATGGAACTCGCCCTTCTATGGCATGGAAGGAGAGGCGTGGTTCCTCGCCATCCATTGCTACACGAAATACGTCAAGGTTGCCTTCTTCCAGGGCGCATCGCTGCATCCGCAGCCGCCGGGTGCGTCCAAGCAGAAGGAAGTGCGATACCTCGACATTCGCGAGAATGATCCGTTCGATGAGGGGCTGATCGCTTCCTGGGTGGAGCAGGCGAGCCGATTACCCGGCGAGTGGATGTGAGGTCTCAATGGCGAGTGATGGAAGGCGATAAACATGAAGAAAGCGACGGCAACCATGAAGAAGACCGACTCCGGCGACAAAAATGGCGGAGCTTCGCCCTCTCAACTGATCGATGCGAGGATCGAGGAGCTCAAGGATTGGCGCGGCGAAGTGCTCGCCCGGGTTCGGGCGCTCATCAAGCAAGCCGAGCCCGAAGTGGTCGAGGAATGGAAGTGGCGAGGGGTTCCGGTTTGGGAGCGCGGCGGCATCATCTGCACCGGCGAGACCTACAAAAGCGCGGTGAAACTGACCTTCGCCAAGGGCGCCTCGCTGGAGGACCCCACGGACCTTTTCAATTCCAGCCTCGAAGGCAATACCAGGCGCGCCATCGATTTCCATGAGGGCGATAAAATCGATGAAGATGCGCTGAAGGCGCTCATTCGCGCTGCCGCGGCACTGAATATGTCAGCCAAGGCTGGCAGCGCGCGGAAGAAGGCGAGTAGCTGAGACTCCCGATCTAGAGCATGATGCCGAAAAGTGTGAGCGGTTTTCGGACATCATGCTCTAACTCTTTATTTTAGAACAGGATTCAGATTTTAGGCCAACCGGGCCTAAAATCATCCTGTTCTAATGGATCGGGCTCGCCTAGCGCTCGAGAAAGAGTTCGAGATTGTCGAGGCCGATTTCGGTGCCCTGGAGGCGGGCGCCGTTGTCGGCGTAGCCGTCGAGAAAGACCACCTGCTCGGTGAAGGTCATTCTTGTGCCGGCAGGTTCGGCTTTGAAGGTGACGGTGGTGAGCGAGGCGGAGATACGCCTTTCGCCGAGTTTCATCTCATAGGCATAGATGATGCGGGTATCCGGCACGATATCGATGTAATGGGCGTCATAGGCGTGCAGAAGCCCATCGGTGTCTGCGACGTGGTTTCTTTCCGCGCCGCCCGGACGGAAATCAAGCGTGTACTCCAGCGGCACCCATTCGCCGTGGCAGGCGAACCATTGGCGCTTCGCCTCCGGCGTCGACCAGGCGCGGAAGACGCGAGAGACCGGCGCCTTCAGTTGGCGCTCGATGACGAGCGTGGCGTGTTCGGTGGAGTGTGTCGTCATTCGGAAAAGGTCTCCGGTTCTTCTGCAAGATATTGATCCAGCCTATCGAAGCTGGCGGTCCAGCGGCTCTTTCGTTGTTCCACCCAGCGCTCGACGGCGGCGAGCGCATCCAGCTGCAGGCGGTAGGTTCGCACCCGGCCGGATTTTTCGGAGTGTACGAGGCCGCTATCCTCCAGCACCTGCAGATGTTTCATCACCGTCGGCAGGGCGACGGCGAGCGGTGCGGCCAGTTCGGTGACGGACGCCGGGCCGCGGCCGAGGCGGTCGATCATGCCGCGGCGGCTGCGGTCGGAAAGCGCGTGGAACATGCGGTCGAGACCCGCCTGGCTTTCGATCATCCCGCTGTATCCCGGAAACGGCCAGGCAGCCTGTCATGGTAGGGATAGAACTTGAAATAGGGGCGGGCTTCCTCGAGCGCCCTTGCAAAGGACGGGCGCGCGAGAAGCCGATCGTAATAGGCGCGAAGCTTCGGCTGCTCCTCTAAAAACGGGACCAGCGTCTCGGCGTAGAAGAGGGCGGGGGCTGCGGCGCAATCGGCCAAGGTGAAGGCCTCGCCCGAGATCCATGGGCTTTCGGAGAGCTGTTTTTCAATCATCGCATAGGCGGTGGCAAGCGTCGCCTTGCAGGCGGCCACTTCCATTTCGTCCTCCTTGCCCTCGGGGCGTCGGCGATTGCTGACGATGGTCTGCATCGGCGCTTGGACATAATGGTCGAAGAAGCGATCCCAGAGGCGAACCTGCAGCGCCCGGTCGATTTCCGGCGGCAGCAGGGAAACGGGGCCGGGATAATAATGGTCGAGATATTCGATGATGATCGACGTCTCGGGAACCGTGCTGTCGCGCGCTTCGTCCCGCAGCAGCGGCATCTTGCCGATCGGCCAGAAGCGGAAAAGATCGGCGCGCGAGGCTTCGTCGGACAGATCAACAAGGCGATTTTCAAACGGCGTGCCGTTTTCGTAAAGCGCGATCAGCACCTTGTGGCAGAAGGAGGCGAGCGGATGCCCATAGAACACGAGCGACATGCGGCGACCTTTCCTGTTTGGCAGAAACTTTACCGACCGACTAAGTATCAGGTCGGAAAAGAATGCGCAACAGATAGTTCGCCGATCGTGTAACTATTGTATCAGCCGATATATCTGGCGATCACCAGATGGCCGGGTGTCGGCTGGCCGTCTTCCATGCGCACGTTGATATCCGAGATCTCGACGAGTTCGAAGCCGGTGGCCGCCAGCCTTTCTCTCACATAGGCGTCGGCGTGAGCGAAGCGCTGATGCGGGCCGACCATATAGGCGCGGCCGGCGAGGGTCTCTTCAGGCAGGGTCTCCGAGGAGAAGATGAACAGGCCGCCTGATGTCAGGTTCTCGGCGGCGCCGAAGAACAGCGGTTCGAGCGCGCCGAGATAGGGCAGCACGTCGGTGGCGGTGATGATGTCGAAGGCTTCCTCATCATTATCGTCGAGAAAATCCTCGACTTCGGCGACGAAAAGCGTCTCGTAGAGATCCTTCTCATGGGCGATCTCGACCATCTTCTCCGAAAGGTCGATGCCGGTCATATCCTCGCAGAGGTCGCGCAGCGCGCCGCCGGTGAGGCCCGTGCCGCAGCCGAGATCGAGCAGCCGCTTGAACGGCCCAAGCTTCAGCGCCTGCAGGTGCTGGCGCACCAGCATTGGCACGTGATAGCCGAGCTGCTCGACGAGCACGTCCTCGAAAACCTCGGCATGCTGGTCGAACAGGGTCTCGACATAGGCGTCGGGCGCCCTGACCGGTGTTTCGCCCCGGCCCATTGCGGCGATGCGCACGGCGGCACCGCCGTGATCGTCGGGATCGATCGCCAGGACTTCCTCATAGGCCGCAACGGCCGCATCGACATTGCCGGCCTTTTCCAGCGCCAGAGCGCGGTTATAGGCCTCGCCGAGAGCCTCTTCGTCGATCTTCTTTGCCATCGCAGTCCATCGTCCTTTTGTTTCAGCCATGCGTCTACGGCGGCTTTCGATGTTTTGCAATGGCGTGGCTGCGGGCGCAGAATGGCGGCAAAGAAGATGAAGGGAGGAAAGCAATGAAATCGGAACAGGATAGGCCGTCATCGGCTCTTGAAGGAGAGGCTGTGCGGGCGTTGCTGCTGCCCGGTACGCCGGGCGAGATTACCAATACACTCAGCCATTATTATCGCGGCGAACTCGGGCGGATGACGAGCTGGCGCGATCGCATCGACCGGACGTCGAACTGGGCGATCACCGTGGTGGCGGCGCTGCTCTCGGTGTCGCTGTCGACGCCGACCTCGCATCATGGGGTGCTGCTGTTCGGGATGATGCTGGTGACGCTGCTTCTGATTATCGAGGCGCGGCGATACCGCTTCTTCGATATCTATCGCGCCCGCATCCGCCAGATCGAGCGCAGCTATTTCGCGCAGATCCTGGCGCCGCAGGCGGGGGCCAGCAGCGAATGGGCCGCGGTGGTCGCCAGCAGCCTGCGCAAGCCGCGTTTCCTGCTCAGCTATCGGGATGCGATGCACCGTCGGCTCAAACGCAACTACGGCTGGATGTATTCCATCCTGTTTCTTGCCTGGTGCCTGAAGATCTCGACGCCGAAACTGCAGACGGAGGGCATGCCGGCGTTGCAGGCGCAGTCCTGGACCTATGTCATCGACAATGCTGTGCTCGGGCCCATTCCCGGCCTTGCCGTTATCGTCATCGTTGTCGCCTTCTACCTCGCCATCCTCAGTTTTGCGCTCCGTCCGGCCCGTGATCAAGGCGAATTCGGCCATGGCGAGGCGCATGTCTGATGCTGCGCAAGCCGGATCAGTGCAGGATGAACTCGCCCTTCAGCGCCCGCCACTCGGTCGCCGAGATCAGCTTGCGGTGGATGTAGCGCACCGAATGCAGCGGTCCGTCGAGCTTCTCTTCCCAGAATTTCAGGAAGCCGCGCATTTCGGGAAAATCGGGGGCGAGATCATATTCCTGCCAGACATATGTCTGCAGGATCGCCGGATGATCCGGCAGGTGGTAGAGAATCTGGGCTGTGGTTAGACCATAGCCCTGTAGTTGTTTTTCCATGTCCTTGTGCATCGTGTTCACTTCTTCTCGTTCCCACTCGCGCGCTTATTAGCGCTGCTTGATATGGAAACATGCGAGTGGTTAACGAAAGCTTTACAGATACCTCATAAAAGGACAATTCATATTTGATATCAATAACTTGGCAGCAGGTCTCCGAGAGTGCTGCCAAAGTCAGATCGAAGTCATCAACGCTTGAGATGCCGGGTCAGGCGGCGTTCGATCCAGGCCCAGAGATGGCGTAGCGCTTCGACGATGGCGAGGTAGAAGATCGCCGCCCAGAGATAGGTCTGATAGTCGAAGGTGCGGGAGAAGGCGTAGCGGGTTTCGCCCATCAGGTCGAGCACGGTGATGATGGCGACGACAGCCGAGCCTTTGATCAAAAGAATGATCTCGTTGCCGTAAGGGCGAAGGGCGACGATGAGAGCCTGCGGCAGAGTGATCTTGCGGAAGGCGATGAACCTATGGATGCCGAGGGCAGCGGCCGCCTCGTGCTGGCCGCGTGGCACGCTTTCAATGGCGCCCCGCAGGATCTCTGCCTGATAGGCTGCGGTATTGATGGTCATGGCAAAAAGGCCGCAATACCAGGCATCGCGAAAGAACCACCAGATGCCGACGGCCTCAAGCTGCGGGCGAAATACGCCGAGGCCGTAATAGACCAGAAAAAGCTGGGCAAGCAGCGGCGTGCCCCGGAAGAAATAGATATAGCCGTAGGCGAGCGCATTCAGCAGCCGGTTTTTCGACATGCGCGCCGCGGCGAGCGGCAGCGACAGAACTGCGCCGCCGATGACGGAAATGAAAACGAGGCTGAGTGTAACCCCGAGACCGTGGAGATAGCGCGGTCCGTAGCGGGTGAATTTTTCCGGATCCCAGCCGTTGACCACGGAGATCACCAGCAGCGCGCCGAATACTGCCCAGACGGAGACGAGAATATAGCCGGCGATGCGCGCCGGCGTCATCGGCTTCACCACTTCACGCGGTGCGGGCTGCGGCGGGATCAGCGTTTCGGCGTAGCTCATCGGCGGACCTCCGAACGTTTGGCCCAACGCTCGACATAGACGAGCAGAAAGGAGGAGAGGATGGCGAGCACCAGATAGAGGCAGCAGGCCAGGCCATAGAAGAAGAAGGGTTCTTTGGTGACGCGCACGGCAACGCTCGTCTGGCGCAGGATATCGGCAAGGCTGATGATCGACACGTAGGAGGTGTCCTTCAGGAGCACCATCCAGAGGTTCGTCAGGCCGGGCAGCGCGATGCGCACGAGCTGCGGCAGGATGATCAGGCGCAGCGTGCGGCCGTGATGCAGCCCGAGCGCGTCGCCCGCCTCATATTGCCCCTTCGGAATGGCGCGAAAGGCCGAGAGCAGCACTTCCGAACAATAGGCTGAAAAAACCACCGAAAGCGCGATGACGCCGGCGAGGAAGGCATTGATCTCGACCGGCGGTCCGTCATAACCGACGAAGGTCAGCAGAGACTGGATCAGCATCTGCATGCCGTAATAGATGATAAAGAGCGTCAGAAGTTCCGGCAGGCCGCGGAAGATCGTCGTGTAGATGCCGGCCGCCAGACGCAGCGACTTTTCTTCAGACTGCTGGCCGAGCGCGACCAGGAAGCCGATGGCGAGGCCGATCGGCAGGGTGACGATCGCCACCGAAACCGTGACCTGCAGGCCAACTGCAATCTCGTCGCCCCAGCCGGTATCGCCACAGGCAAGGATCGTCGACTGTCCCAACCAGGTGAAGATGCCAACGGGTCCGCACAGCGGATCGAAAATGTGCACAAGTGAGCTCCAGAAGGAGCCGAGCGCGGAAAATAATCCGCCCATGCGTGAATTCCCCTCACGGCTTTTGCCGTTTTGATCTTGCCATCTTTGTCAAACAAAAATGGCGGAAGAGCAAGCCTTCCGCCATTACCTTGATCGGCCAGATAGCGAATTTCTTATTCGCCGTAAACGTCGAAGTCGAAG
This sequence comes from Rhizobium sp. N122, assembly GCF_002211295.1. Classification (NCBI taxonomy): domain Bacteria; kingdom Pseudomonadati; phylum Pseudomonadota; class Alphaproteobacteria; order Hyphomicrobiales; family Rhizobiaceae; genus Rhizobium; species Rhizobium sp. N122. The sequence goes on from NZ_LOKU01000023.1 coordinate 92,474, forward strand.
TACTTGTCCTGGATCTTCTTGTATTCCCCGCTGGCGCGGATCGCAGCAATTGCCGTGTTCAGCTTTTCCTTGAGCGGATCGCCCTTGCGGATGGCAATGCCTGCGCCGTTGCCGTTGATTTCCTTGTCGACTGGCAGGGTCGTCAGGATCTTGCAGCAGGCGCCGGCGTCGGACTTGACCCATTCGGAGAGAACGACGACGTCGTCGATGACGGCGTCGACACGGCCGCTGGCAACGTCGAGCTTGTATTCGTCAGCTGTGGGATAGAGCTTCAGCTCGGTGTCGGCCAGATGCTTCTCGGCATAGTTGGCGTGCGTCGTAGAGGTCTGCGCGCCGATGACCTTGCCTTTGAGGCCGGCAACGTCGGTGATCTTCGAATCCTTCGGCACGGCGATGGCCGGCGGGGTGTTGTAGTACTTGTTAGAGAAGTCGACGAGCTTCAGACGCTCCGGCGTGATCGACATGGAGGAAACGATCATGTCGAACTTCTTGGCGTTGAGCGCCGGAATGATGCCGTCCCAGTCGGTGCTGACAAAGGAGCATTCGGCCTTCATCTCGGCACAGAGCGCTTTGGTGATGTCGATGTCGAAGCCCTGGATCGTGCCGCTCGCGTCGACGAATTCGAAGGGCGGATAGGTCGAATCGGTGCCGATCACATACTTCTCGCCATCGGCCATGGCCGAGCCGGCGAAAAGGGACATCGCCGCGATCGAGGCTGCCGCGAAAATACGGGTGGAGATATGCATGAGGATCCTCTCAGTTGGTAGCCGCCGCTCTTTTTCTCGTGGCTGACGGCCGCAGTTCAACGGTACCGAGACCGCCTTGCGGCGATAATCAGACTTTTTTTCATGGAATTGCAACACAAATCCCATCGCAATTGGGCGGTGCAAATAACAGGCGAGATGAACGTCGGCAGACTGCAACATTCACGCGAGGTTAATCCTCGGCTTCCTAGAACCGGAACAAATCGGCGGTTCGGCAATTGCCATTTCGCCGTTTCGCCTCATTGCGACGCTAGGGGCGGAAGCAGGGCCTATCGGCCTTCAGGAAGCTCAAACAGGATCGAGGAAACCCGATGGGCATGAAATCAAGATTATTCGCAAGCGCGGCTTTTCCGCTGCTTTCCCTTTCGCTGGCGTTCCAGCCGGCATCGGCAATGGCCGCTGTGCGCGACGTCGCGACGCAGGCTCAGTCCGTGCGGCAGGTCGAGCAGGGCAGCTTCGAGGTGGCGCAGGACGCGCCTCAGGATGCGCCTTCCGAGGAGGAGTTGCTGAAGAAGAAGCGCAAGCAGAAGGAAGAGGCTCCAGCCGAGCAGGCGCCGGCGGCCGAGAAGCCGAAGGAGGCACCCGCCGAAAAACCGAAGGCCGAGCGGAAGGAGGCGCCCGCGCCCGAACCCAAGGCCGAACCGGAGCCGCCGAAGGCCGAAGCCGCGCCGAAAGAGCAGCCCGCGCCGAAGGCGGAAAGCAAGCCCGAGCGAAAATCCAAGCAGGAAGCCCAGCCCGAGGCAAAGCCGGAAGCCGCACCGCAGCAGGAGCAGCCTGTAACACAGGAAAAGCCGAGGAAGCCGAAGAAGCAGGCCGAGCCGGAGGCTCAGCCGCAGCCCGAACAGCAGCCGGCAGCAAAGGAAGCGCAGCCGGAGACGGAACAGGCGCAGCCGGAAGCCAAGCCGGAAGGCGGCAAGCGGGCCAAAGGTCAGGACAAGGCCCAGGGCAAAGATAAAGGCAAGGGCAAGGCTGAGACCGCCGCTCCCGAGGCCGTGACGCCGGCCGAGGAGCAGGCCAAACCCGAAGTCAAGCCGGAGGCAAAACCCGCCGCCGAGGCGCCGGCTGAGAAGAAGCCGGCAAAGGGTGAAGCCGCAGCACCTGCGGAGAAGCCGACCGAAGGCAAATCGACTGACGGCAAGGTGACCGAAGCGCCCGAAGATAAGGCAGCGGCACCGGAGGCCGCACCCGCTGAAAAGCCGCAGGACGGCACCGCGGCAAAGCCTGCCGGCGAACAGCCCGCCGGCGGCAAGTCGGCCGCGCCAGCGACCGACACTGCCCAGCCGCTGCCGGACGCCAGCGGCGGCCAGCAGGTGGAACAGGCCATTCCGGCGCCGGAAAAGGTTTCGCCGGAAGAGCTGGAGCGCCGCAAGAAGGTCGCCGCAGACCCGGCCAAGAGCAATGAGACCGTCGTGCTGCCGGTCGAGAACGGTGCAGCCGTGCTCGACAGCGATAAGGATGCCGACCGCAGCAAGGGCCGGGAAGGCCGCCGCGATCGCGACAGGCAGCGCGCCGACAGCCAGGAGGTGAAGGTGCCGACCTCGGATGCCGATGCGCAGGCTGCTACCGCCGGCAAGGCGCCGACGATCAAGCTCGAGGCGGTAACCAGCGAGAAGGGCCGGAAGCTCGGCGAGCGGCCGCAATTCGTCCGTCCCGACGGCGCCCGCTTCGACGACCGCAGCGACGACGGTCGTGTGATCATCCAGTACGACAATCGGGTGATCGTGCGCGGCGACGATGACAGGCGGTTCCTGCGTGACGGCGAGCGACCCAGCTACGAGGAACTCTCGGGCGATCGCTACCGTGAGACGATCACGCGGCCGGAGGGCTATCGCATCGTCACGATCCGCAATCGCTACGGTGACATCATCCAGCGATCCCGTGTCGATGCCCGCGGGCGCGAGCATGTGCTCTATTACTCACAGGATCTCTACGACGATCCGGACCGCGACTATTTCGAGGATCCGGGCGCCGACCTGCCGCCGATGCGGCTGCGCGTACCGCTCAGCGATTATATCATCGATACCCGCAGCGATCCGAACCGGGACTATTACGAGTTCCTGAGCGAGCCGCCGGTGGAGCCGGTCGAGCGTGTCTATTCGCTTGACGAGGTGAAGTATTCGGCTCGTATCCGTGACAAGGTGCGCCGCATCGACCTCGACACCATCACCTTCGCAACCGGCAGCGCCGATATCCCGATGACGCAGGCGCGTACGCTGCGCAAGGTCGCGGACGCGATCAACCAGGTGCTCGAGAAGGATCCGAGCGAGACCTTCCTGATCGAAGGTCATACCGATGCCGTGGGCTCCGACCAGAGTAACCTGGTCCTCTCCGACCAGCGGGCGGAATCGGTCGCCAACGTGCTCTCCGACGTCTACGGCATCGCACCGGAGAACCTGGCGACGCAGGGCTATGGCGAGCAGTACCTGAAGGTCAACACATCGGGCCCAGAGCAGGAAAACCGCCGCGTCACCATTCGCCGCGTGACGGCGCTGGTCCGCCCGGTTGCTGCCAACAAGTGATGAACAAGCGCCCCTCTCCAGGAATGGGGAGGGGCGTCTTTCGCTTTCGACTTGTCCACTTCTCCGCATCGGGAGAAGAGGCCCGCAGGGTCGGGACCGCAAGGCGCGCCATTCATGATTTGCCTGTCGCGTGCCTCAGCGCATTCGCGGCGCTACTCCCCGGCTTGCCTGGCCGCCTTTTCGATAATGTCGGCGACTTTTTCCGGTTGAGAGGCGAAGACGGCGTGGCTGGCCTTGATCTCGGTCACTTCACTGCCGGCGCGCTTTGCCATGTCACGCTCCAGTTCGGGATTAATGGAACGATCCTCGGTGGCGACGATCGACCAGCTCGGCTTTGTCAGCCACGCCGCCTGGCCAATCTTGGCAGAAAAAGCCTGCTTGGCGGCGAAGACCTGCGACCTTGCCATGAAATCCGCGTCGGCTTGCGGTAGGTCGGCGGCGAAATCGGCGGCGAAGGCGCCCGGATCGAGATAGAGATACTTGCCGTCCTTCGTTTCCTTGATATCCATGCTGCCGGCCGGCTTGGAGCTCGCGAGGCTCAGCAGGCTTTCGCCCTTGTCGGGCTGGAAGGCCGCGACATAGACGAGGCCTGCGACATTGGGGTCATTGCCGGCTTCGGTAATGACCATGCCGCCATAGCTGTGGCCGACGAGCAGGCTCGGTCCGTCCTGAAGGTCGAGAACGCGCTTCGTTGCCGCCACATCATCGTCGAGCGACGTAATGGGCTCCTGGACGATGGTGACGTTGAAGCCGCGCTTCTCGAGAATCTCCGTCGCCTTGCGCCATCCCGAGCCGTCGGCGAGCGCGCCGTGGACGATGACGATGTTCTTCACCGCGGCAGCCTCTGCAGCGAAGGCGATGGCGGTGGTGGCGAAGGCAAGGGCTGCGGTGAAAAGAAAACGTCTGTTCATTAGGGATTACTCCTTTGGTCGTCGTTGAGGATCGGAATTGATCGGTCTGCGGCTCAGCCGAAGGTGAAGGCGTAGGCCCGCACCCCGGGATCGAGGAAGTGGATCTCGAAATTGCGGGCGCCGACCGTGCCGGACTGGCGGACGAGCTGATAAAGCCTGGTCGCCGTGACCGTGCCTTTGCCATCGGCATCGATGTCGGAGCCGTGGTCCGGCCCGGGCACCCTGCCGTCGACCGTCACCTGGAAGCGGATCGGCTTGCCGTCGCCGCCGGGCCCGAGAACAAGATGCAGGTCGCGGGCGCTGAAGCGATAGGTGATGCCGCCGCCGGCCTGGTCAAGCGTCGCCTGATCCTTGCCGACAGTCCAGGTTCCCGACAGGCCCCAGCCGTTGAGGTCGGGTTCGGCGATCGAATAGTTCTGCGGGGCGTCGGCCTGCAGCCCCTCGGGCGAGGCGAAATTCGCCGCGTGTTCGTAGCCGAGATAGGTTTCGCCGGAGCGGATATTGCCGAGGTCCGGACCTGCTTCCACGCCCCTGGCATTGGGCGCGACCGGCGCACTTGACGTCATCTGGCTGCCGGCCTCGCGCAGCAGGTCCTGAATGGCTTTTTCGGTCCTGTCGTAATTGCCTTCGCCGAAATGGTGGTAGCGGATCTGCCCCTTGGCGTCGATCAGATAGCCGGCAGGCCAGTAGCTGTTTTCGAAGGCGCGCCAGATTTTGTAATCATTGTCGATCGCAACGGGATAGCCGATCTGGAAATCACTGAGCGCCTTCTTGACGTTGTCGATCTTCTTTTCGAAGGCGAATTCCGGCGCGTGGACGCCGATCACCACGAGGCCCTGATCCGCGTATTTTTCCGCCCAGGCCCTGACATAGGGGATCGTGCGAATGCAGTTGATGCAAGAATAGGTCCAGAAGTCGACGAGCACCACTTTGCCCCGCAACTGCTCCGTGGTCAGAGGCTTGGAGTTCAGCCATTCGATGACGCCGTCGAGCGACGGTGCATAACCTTCGACCGGCAGATCGCTGAGGAATGGTTTCTTCGCGTCGGCGATCACTACGTCGTTGCCGGCGACCTCGGCGGCTGCGCCGGTGGCGGGCTTGGCATGCAGCCGGTCGAGCACGACCTGTTCCAGCGAGGCGGTGCTGGCATAGGAAAGCCGCGACAGCAGGCTGGTGTCGAGGCCGAGCGCGATGACGGCGACGCCCGTGATGACCGCAGCACCGAGACCTTGGCGAACCCTGTCCCCGAGCCCTAGGGAACGCTTCATGGCGGCGAATATCCTGCCGCCGACAAGCAGGGCGACGGCAAGCGACGTTGCGGCACCGGCGGCATAGGCGATCAGCAGGAAGGTCGTCTGCAGGTTGGCGCCCTGCAGGGCGGCGCCGGTCAGGACAAGGCCGAGGATCGGCCCGGCGCAGGGCGCCCAGAGCAGGCCGGTGGCGGCGCCGAGGATGAGGGCGCTCTTGACCGTCGGCGCGGCGCGTCCACTGCCGTTGGCGTTCAGAAGATTGTTGCCGAGATCGACGATCGGCCGGGCAAGGGTGCTTGCAAAGCGCGGCGACAGAAGGCTGGCGCCGAAGAGCGCCAGCAGGACGATCGCGGCGAGGCGGCCATATTCATTGGCGCGGATGGCCCAGCTGCCGCCGACCGCGGCAAGGGTGGCGACGAGGGCGAAGGTGGCGGCCATGCCGGCCAGCATCGGCAGGGTGCTGCGAACAAATGGCTGTCCGGCACGGGCGAAGACGAAGGGGAGAATGGGAAGGATGCACGGGCTGAGGATCGTCAGCGCGCCTCCGAGATAGGCAATGATCAGCAGTGTCATCATCGTTTTCCTTTGAAACCGATTGATCGGGCGCTGGACGGCGATGGGCCTGAACCAGCAACGACGGGGATATGGCCGGGTCGACGTATCCCGGATGTGTCCGGTTTCGCGGGAAAATGTACCGAAGTTTGCAGATGGGCGATCGCGATACAAAGCGACACAAACGGGGTCGCACCGCGCGATTGTATCAAAATGTATCCCGGCGGCCGGAAGCTACATCAGCATTCAATAATGGTCGCTCATGACATATCGCTGATACAAGTGGAACGTCTTTTGAGGACGTGATCCATTCGACAGGAGAGACCGATGTCAGAGCAAATCAACCATCACCGCCGCCGCTTCTTCGGCATGACGGCAATCGCCCTTGCTGCCGTCGAATTCGGCGTGGCCGGGACAGCCGTCGCCCAGTCGGCGCTGCCGGCCGTGAAGGCCGGAACCAATACGTCTTTTGAAGCGCTGAAGCAGGTGAAGGCGGGCGTGCTCGATATTGGTTATGCCGAGGCCGGCAGAGCGGATGGTCCCGTTGTTCTGCTGCTGCATGGCTGGCCCTACGATATTTATAGTTTCGTCGATGTTGCGCCGCTGCTGGCCTCGGCAGGCTATAGAGTGATCGTCCCCTATCTACGTGGTTACGGCACGACCCGTTTCCTGGACGACCAGACACCGCGCAACGGTCAGCCGTCGGCGCTGGCCGCGGATATGATCGCGCTCATGGATGCGCTCGATATCGAGAAGGCGGTCATTGCCGGCTATGACTGGGGCGGGCGGACGGCCAACATTATGGCGGCGTTGTGGCCGGAGCGCTGCAAGGCGATGGTCTCGGTGAGCGGCTACCTGATCGGCAGCCAGGAGGCCAACCTCAAGCCGCTGCCGCCGAAGGCTGAGCTGGCTTGGTGGTATCAGTTCTATTTTGCAACCGAGCGTGGGCGGCTGGGTTACGAAAGCAATACCCATGATTTCGCAAAGCTCATCTGGCAGACGGCTTCGCCGAAGTGGAATTTCGACGATGCGACTTTCGACAGGTCGGCCGCCGCCTTCGACAATCCCGACCATGTCGCGATCGTCATTCACAATTATCGCTGGCGCCTCGGGCTTGTCGAAGGCGAGGCCAAATACGATGCCTATGAAAAGACGCTTGCCGGATTGCCGATGATCTCGGTGCCGACGATCACCATGGAGGGGGATGCAAACGGTGCGCCGCATCCGGAGCCCTCCGCCTATGCCGGAAAGTTCTCCGGCCGATACGAGCATCGCACGATCGGCGGCGGCATCGGGCATAACCTGCCGCAAGAGGCACCGCAGGCTTTTGCGCAGGCGGTCATCGACGTCGACCGCTTCTGATCGCTGGCGCGGGGCCGCATTGCTCCGTCCGGCGGAATATGCGTAGGTCGCGTCAGCGCCTCCATGTCGAGGCGAAGGGCGCGACTGCTTCTATCGGTAAGGGAATACAGACATATGGATCATGTCGATCACATCCTGGTCGTCGATGACGATCGCGAAATCCGCGAGCTGGTCTCGGGCTATCTGCAGAAGAACGGGCTGAGGACCAGCGTTGCCGCGGACGGGCGGCAGATGCGCAGCTTTCTCGAAGCCAACGCCGTCGACCTGATCGTGCTCGACGTGATGATGCCCGGCGACGACGGGCTGGTGCTGTGCCGCGAATTGCGCTCCGGCCGGCACAAGGCCATCCCGATCCTGATGCTGACGGCCCGCACCGACGAGATGGACAGGATCCTCGGGCTAGAGATGGGCGCCGACGACTATCTCGCCAAACCCTTTGCCGCGCGGGAGCTGCTAGCCCGCATCAAGGCGGTGCTGCGGCGCACGCGCATGCTGCCGCCCAACCTGCAGATCAGTGAAGCGGGGCAACTGCTGAGCTTCGGCGACTGGCGGCTCGACACGGTCGCCCGGCATCTGCTCGACAAGGAGGGGACGGCGATTGCACTCAGCGGCGCCGAATACCGGCTGCTTCGCGTCTTCATCGATCATCCGCAGCGGGTGCTCAATCGCGATCAGCTTCTGAGCCTGACGCAGGGCCGCGACGCCGATCTCTTCGATCGTTCGATCGATCTCCTGGTCAGCCGGCTGCGCCAGCGGCTGGGCGACGATGCGCGCGAACCGACCTACATCAAGACGGTGCGCAGCGAAGGCTATGTATTTTCTGTTCCGGTCGAAATTACGGAGCTGCGTCCATGAGGGCGGCCATCCCTTCGTTGGTGGGTTCTGTATGGCCGAGGACGTTGCGGTCGCGGATCTTCCTCATCCTTCTGATCGGTCTCGCCCTTGCCTACGGGCTGTCCTTCAGCGTGCTCTACATGGAGCGCACCATGTCGGCCAAAGCTGTGATGCTCGGTACGCTGGAGAATGACGTTGCAACGTCGATCGCCGTTCTCGACCGGCTCCCGCCTGGCGAGCGCGGCGATCTTCTGGATCGGCTCGGCCGGGGCAACTACCGTTTCGTGCTCGGGACGGGCCTTCCCGGCGTGCCCGACACGTCAAGCAAGGGGGCGGAGATATCAGGCAAGATCGAGGAGGCGATCGGGCATCGTTTTCCGATCAACGTCGAACGGATCCCAGGCGAGGTGAACCGATTGCAGGCGCATCTGACGCTGAGCGACGGAAGCCCGCTGACGATCGACGTCACACCGAAGGGCGTCATGCCGATCGCCGCATGGCTGCCCTATGTCTTCATCGTCCAGATGCTGCTGCTCATCCTCTGCACCTGGTTTGCGGTTCGCCAGGCGATCCGGCCGCTCGGCACGCTTGCTGCCGCCGCCGATGCCCTCGATCCCAACAATGACGGTTCCGCCTTGAGTGAGGCCGGTCCGAGCGAGGTCGCGCATGCGGCGAGGGCATTCAACGCGATGCGGGAGAGGATCGCCCATTATCTCGAGGAGCGCGTGCAGATCCTGGCGGCCATCTCGCACGACCTGCAGACGCCGATCACCCGCATGCGGCTGCGCGCCGATATGGCGGAGGATTCGCCCGAGAAAGACAAGCTGGTACATGATCTCGGCGAGATCCAGCGCCTCGTCCAGGATGGCATAGCCTATGCGCGCAGCGCCCACGGCAGCGGCGAGAATAATGCCCGCATCGATCTCGCCTCGTTCATCGACAGCATAGCCTACGACTACCAGGACACCGGCAAGGCGGTGACGGTCGTCGGGCCGGTTCAGGGCGCCGCCTCGACCAAGCCGCACGCTCTTCGCCGTATCCTGTCGAACTTCATCGACAATGCCTTGAAGTTTGCGGGTGCTGCCGAAATCAGCGTCGGGCACAACGCGGAAAACGATATCGTCATCACCGTGATGGATCGGGGGCCTGGAATTCCTGACGAGATGCTCGAAGCCGCCATGCAGCCTTTCTTCCGGCTGGAGCAATCCCGCAACCGGGAGACCGGCGGCACGGGTCTCGGTCTTGCGATCGCCCAGCAGCTGACCGCCAAAATCGGCGGATCCCTTCGACTCTACAATCGCCCCGGCGGCGGGCTGGCGGCGGAAGTCACTCTTCGGTGACGATGGGGCCGCCGCAAAGTTTCCGGCGTTTCTGTATGGGAAAATACCCTGGATAACGGATGCTACGTTTTGTGACATTACGGCCGATGTCGGAAACATGCCCGATACAACAGTCGGTCAAACACACTCCGTTCAAGCCGGTCGCGGCAGCAGCCATGGAGGATTTGATGCGATTGATGATCATCTGCATTCTGGGAGCGGCGGTTTTCGCCGCGCCCTGCATCTACGACGTAAGCTCGCGGGAACCTTCGCCGCTTGCCGGCCTCGTGACGGCGGCATCCACGGTTTCCGTTTCAGGCCATCAGGGAGAAAGACTGTGAAACTGTATCAGAATGAAATTTCCTCGGCGACCTCAAGAGTCCGGATCGCGCTCGCCCTGAAGGGGCTGACGGCCGAGGCGCTGCCGGTCAGCATTCTCGGCGAAGAGGCCGAGAGCCGGCAGGCCGGATATCGCAGCGTCAATCCGCAAGGGCTGGTGCCGGCCTTGCTTACGGATGACGGCGTTCTCATCACCCAGTCGCTGGCGATCATCGAATATCTCGACGAGGTCCAGCCGCAACCGGCGCTGCTGCCCGACACAGCGGAGGGCCGGGCACTGGCGCGGTCGATCGCGCTGGCGATCGCAGCAGAGATCCATGCGCTGCTGCCGCCGCGGATCGGGCTGCATCTGAAAACGACCTTCCAGGCCGATGCCGATGCCATTGCCGCCTGGAGCCGCCATTGGGTCGGTGAGGGAATGGCAGCTGTGGAGACGATGATTGCCGGCCGGAGGCAGGGCGCCTTCGCCATCGGCGACCGGCCTGGCGTTGCCGATATCTTTCTCTTCCCGCAGGCGATCAGCGCCCGCCGCATGGGCTTCGATCTCGCCCGGTGGCCCAATATTGCCGAGATTGTCGGCAGGCTCGAGGCGATCCCGGCTTTCCAGGAGAACGCGCCGGCGCCGAGACGATGACGCGATGAAGAGGCGGCCGCAAACGATGGCGGCCGCTTCCTTTCTCAGCGGTTGACCCTTGCCTGCAGATGCGCGGGATAACGATCGCCTTCCACCTTGATGCTGGCGAGCGCGCTTTCGATATTGCCGCGATCCTCAACGGTCAGTTCGACGTCGGCGGCTGCGATGTTCTCGTCAAGCCGATGCAGCTTGGTGGTGCCGGGGATCGGCACGATCCAGCGCTTCTGCGCCAGCAGCCAGGCGAGCGCCACCTGGGCAGAGGTGACCTTCTTGTGCGCGGCGATCTCTGCGAGGAGATCGACGAGCACCTGGTTGGCCTTTCGCGCGTCTGCCGAAAACCGCGGCACGATGTTGCGGAAGTCCTTGCTGTCGAAGGTTGTGGTTTCGCTGATCGCGCCGGTGAGGAAGCCCTTGCCGAGCGGACTGAACGGCACGAAGCCGATGCCGAGCTCTTCCAGCACCGGAAGGATCTCCTGCTCGGGCTCGCGCCACCAGAGCGAATATTCGCTCTGCAGCGCCGTCACCGGCTGGACGGCCTGGGCGCGGCGGATCGTCTGGGCGCCGGCTTCGGAGAGGCCGAAATGCCGGACCTTGCCTTCCGCAATCAACGCCTTGACCGTGCCGGCGACGTCCTCGATCGGAACATCCGGATCGACGCGATGCTGGTATAACAGATCGATGACATCGGTCTTCAAGCGCTTCAGCGCCTGGTCTGCAACCGCGCGGATCTGCTCCGGGCGGCTGTTCATGCCGCTCTGGCCGCCATTGGCGTCGAAGTTGAAGCCGAATTTCGTGGCGATCACCACCTCGCTGCGGAAGGGAGCGAGCGCCTCTCCCAAAAGCTCTTCGTTCTTATAGGGTCCATAGGCCTCGGCGGTGTCGAAGAAGGTCACGCCGCGTTCGAATGCCCGCCGGAGCAACGCGGTCGCCTCCGGTATGCCGGTTGCCGGGCCGTAACCATAGCTCAGCCCCATGCAGCCGAGACCGATGGCCGAGACTTGAAGTCCGCTCCTTCCGAGTTCACGCTTCTGCATAGACGTTTCCTTTCTAGCCTTGATATTGTCTGTCGGTGACATGCTCCATCCAGTCGACTACCTTGCCGTCGAGCCGTTCCTGGATGGCGATATGGGTCATCGCCGTCGTCGGCGACGCGCCGTGCCAATGGCGTTCACCGGGTGCGAAGCAGACGACGTCTCCGGCGCGGATCTCCTCGACAGGCCCGCCGTCGCGCTGCACGCGGCCGCAGCCCGAGGTGACGATCAGCGTCTGGCCGAGCGGGTGGGTGTGCCAGGCGGTTCGGGCGCCGGGCTCGAAGGTGACGCTCGCGCCGGCCGCGCGTGCGGGGCTCGTCACTGCAAACAGCGGATCGACGCGCACGCTGCCGGTAAACCAGTCGGACGGTCCCCTGGCCGAAGGCTGCGAACCGCTTCGCTTGATGTCCATCTCGTCTTCCTTTCCGGTTGTTGGGGCGCGGTTTCCGCCTGGGGCAGACATGTCTGCCTGGGATAACAAGCTATTTAGCGCGTGGGCGTAGTCGCGATTAGGTGGTAGAAACGGCAAGAACTCATGAGGAAATTTCATAAATGCCACGTCCCGCCGTCAACGACCTGATCGCCTTTCTTGCCGTTGCGCGCGCGCAGAGCTTCACCAAGGCGGCGGGCAAGCTGGGAGTTTCGCAATCGGCGCTCAGCCACACCATCCGCGGGCTGGAGGAAAGGCTTGGGCTGCGCTTGCTGACACGGACGACGCGCAGCGTCTCGCCGACGGAGGCCGGGGAACGGTTGCTCCTCACCATAGGCCCGCGCATCGACGAGATCGAGACCGAGCTTGCGGCCTTGAGCGCGTTCCGGGAGAAGCCGGCCGGCACCGTCCGCATCAATGCCGGCGAGCATGCGGCCGATGCCGTACTCTGGCCGGCCTTGGAAAAGCTCCTGCCTGATTTTCCCGATATCAATGTCGAGATTATCGTCGACTACGGCCTGACCGACATCGTCGCCGAGCGCTACGATGCGGGGGTGCGGCTTGGAGAACAGGTGGCGAAGGACATGATCGCGGTGCGCATCGGCCCGGACATGCGCATGGCCGTGGTCGGCGCTCCCGCCTATTTCCACACCAGGCCGAAGCCGTTGACGCCGCAGCAACTGACCGACCACAATTGCATCAATCTGCGCCTGCCGACCTATGGCAGCGTCTATGCCTGGGAGTTCGAGAAGGACGGGCGTGAACTCAGGGTTCGCGTCGAAGGACAATTGATCTTCAACAATATCGCGCTGCGGCTCAGCGCGGTGCTGGCGGGCCTGGGGCTTGCCTATATGCCGGAGGACGTGGTCGCAGCGCATCTGGCCGACGGGCGGCTGGTGCGCGTGCTCGAGGACTGGTGCCTGCCGTTTCCCGGCTATCATCTCTATTATCCGAGCCGCCGGCACACGTCGCCGGCCTTTGCCGTCGTCGTCGATGCGCTTCGTTATCGAGGATAGACGCCGGCGTTTCGAACGGCCCGGACGGACGCACATCCGAGCCGCCGGCGTTCGATCGATCGGCTTTACCGGAGGCGAAATCACGCCTGCCGGCGATTTGACATTCCATCGCTCGCCGCTAATTCCCATTAAAACTGAGGAAACAATGGATGAATACTGCGGCGCCTGCCACGAAAGCCCGGACCGGGGTGTCCGGTTTGGATACAATTCTGGCGGGGGGCCTTTCCACTGGCCACGTGTTTCTCCTCGAAGGAAATCCGGGAGCCGGCAAGACGACTATCGCATTGCAGTTTCTGATCGAAGGGGCGCGGCTCGGCGAGCAGGGGCTCTACATCACCCTGTCGGAAACCGAGAGCGAGCTTAGGGCCGCTGCCGCATCGCACGGCATGGTGGTCGACGGCAATATCGAAGTCTTCGAGCTCGTGCCTCCGGAAAGCTTGCTGGGTGCCGACCAGCAGCAGAGCCTGCTTTATTCCTCGGATCTTGAACTCGGAGAGTCGACACAAGAAATCTTCGCAGCTTTCGAGCGGGTCAGGCCGAACCGGGTGGTTCTCGACAGCCTGTCCGAAATACGGCTGCTCGCGCAAAGCTCGCTGCGCTATCGCCGGCAGATTCTTGCGCTCAAACATTATTTTGCCCGACAAGGAGCGACCGTCCTTCTCCTCGACGATCTGACCTCCGACACGCTTGACAAAACGGTGCACAGTGTCGTGCACGGGGTCATTCATCTCGATGAGCTGGCGCCGAATTACGGCGCCGAGCGGCGACGCCTGAGGGTGACGAAATACCGCGGGCAGGCGTTCCGCGGCGGGTATCACGATTTCACCATCCAGACCGGCGGTGTCGTCGTGTTTCCGCGTCTCGTCGCCGCCGAACACAGGTCGAATTATGCTCGCAATCAGCTTTCCAGCGGTATTGCCCGGCTGGACCTGCTTCTCGGCGGCGGGCTCGAACGAGGGTCGAGTACATTGATCCTGGGTCCGGCCGGTACCGGCAAGAGTACTTTCTCGTTTCAATTTTTGATGGCGGCCATCGCACGCGGCGAACGGGCGGCTGCCTTCATCTTCGACGAGGAGCTTGGTTTGCTCTTCACGCGCCTGAAAGCGCTCGGCATGGATCTTGAGGCCCTGAGGGATCAGGGTCTGCTGCATATCGAGCAGCTCGATGCCGCGGAACTGTCACCGGGTGAATTCGCCCATCGGGTCTGTGCTTCCGTTGACAGATCGGGAGCGAAGACCGTCGTCATAGACAGCATCAACGGCTACCAGGCCTCGATGCCAGACGAGAATTCGCTGATATTGCATATGCACGAGCTGCTGCAGTATCTGAACAGGCAAGGCGCCAACACCTTCCTCACCGTTGCCCAGCATGGACTGGTCGGCGACATGAAGGCACCTGTTGATGTGACCTATCTCGCGGACACCGTCATCCTGCTGCGATATTTCGAGGCGGTCGGGCGCGTGCGGCGGGCGGTCTCCATCATCAAGAAAAGGACCGGCCACCACGAGGACACCATCCGGGAATATCGGATCGATGCTGGCGGCCTGACATTCGGAGATCCCATCGTCGGTTTCCAGGGCGTGCTTCGTGGTGTTCCGGAGTTCGTCGCAGCGACCGCTCCGCTTTTGCCCACTGACAGCGAGGACGGCGGCAATTCCTAATCTCCAAGACCCGAAGGCGCTGATCTACGCACCGGCCGGACGCGACGCCCAGGTCGCGGCATCGTTGACCGATGAGGCCGGACTAGCCTCGATAGCTGTTGCCGACCTCACTGTTTTCGCATCATCCCTCGACGACGAAGTCGCGGTGGGCATTTTGACGGAAGAGGCCGTCCGCGGGTGTGACCTGACACCGATTGCTGCCTGGGTTGCCGCTCAGCCAAGCTGGTCCGATCTGCCGTTCATCGTCCTCACCCAGCGTGGCGGCGGACCTGACCGAAATCCTGCCGCTGCCAGGCTTTCCGAGCTCCTCGGCAACGTGACTTTTCTGGAGAGGCCGTTCCATGCCACGTCCTTCATCAGCGTTGCGCGGACCGCACTGAAGGGGCGGCTGCGCCAGTATGAAGCGCGCGCCCGGCTGGAGGCTTTGGGAGAGGGAGAGCGGCGGCTGCAGACAGCGCTCGCCGCCGGTCGTCTCGGGGCGTGGGAGCTGGAGCTGTCCTCGATGGTCTTGTCGGCTTCGGCGACCTGTAAGGCAGTCTTCGGCCGAGGGCCGGATGATGAGGTGACGCGTGACGATCTGATCGCAAGCATCCATCCCGACGATCGCGACTTTGTGCTGGCGCGCCTGCGCCAGACAATCGATACCGGCCGCGACTATTCGTTGGAGCACAGGACGCTCTGGCCGGATGGATCACTGCATTGGACCGAGGTTCATGCCCAGCTTTATGCCGACAGATACGGTTCCGCCAGGAAGCTCGTCGGCGTCTGCTCCGATACCACCGCCCGCAAGACCATCGAGGAAAATCTGAGACGGCTCAACGAAACCCTCGAAGAACGCGTCAGGGAGCGGACCAGGGAGGTCAACGCCGCCCACCAGACCCTGGTTGAAGAGGTCGCCCAGCGTGAAAGAGCCGAAGAGCAGCTTCGCCAATCCCAGAAAATGGAAGCGATCGGCCAACTCACCGGCGGCGTCGCCCATGACTTCAACAATCTGCTGATGGTCGTTCTCGGAAATCTGGAGCTGCTCGGCAAACACGTGGCCGGAGACGCCAAGGCGACGCGTCTCGTCGACGGGGCGCTTCAGGGCGCGCGCCGCGGGGCGGCGCTGACGCAACGGCTCCTGGCTTTTGCCAGACAGCAGGATTTGCAGGTCAAGCCCGTCGATCTGGCCGAGCTGGTTTCCGGCATGAACGACCTCCTGCGGCGCTCGGTCGGCACTTCGGTCAGCATCGAAACCACCCTGCCGGCAAGATTGCCGCCGGCACTGGTTGATGCGAACCAGCTCGAATTGGCGCTGCTCAACCTTGCCGTCAATGCCCGCGATGCGATGCCGGATGGGGGCGCCGTGTCCATTTCGCTGCGCGAGGAAGAGGTCGTCTGTGGTAACGACCATCTCGGCGAGGGAGCCTATCTTGTCCTAGCGGTGACCGACGGCGGCACCGGCATGGACGCGGAGACGCTGAAGAAGGCCGTCGATCCGTTTTTCTCGACCAAGGAACTCGGAAAGGGCACGGGCCTGGGATTGTCGATGATCCACGGACTTGCCGTTCAGCTCAATGGCGCACTTATTCTGAAAAGTCAGCTTGGGGTGGGAACGACCGCGGAATTGTGGCTTCCGGCGACCGAACGGTGGCCCGAGCGGCGCGCCGAGCCCGAACTGCCCGCTTCGCCGGCCGCATCCAGGCTGAAGATCCTGCTGGTCGATGACGACGCCTTGATCGCCATGAGCTCGGTCGACATGCTCGAAGATCTCGGCCATGAGGTCGTCGAGGCAAATTCCGGTTTGCAGGCGCTAGAGTTGATCAGGAGCGGTCAGCATTTCGATCTTGTCATCACCGATTATTTGATGCCCGGCATGACCGGCGCACAGCTCGCCGCGGCGGCGCGGGACATTCATCCGGCGCTGCCAATCGTGCTGGCGACAGGTTATGCCGATCTTCCCGCCGGCACCGATATCGATCTTCCGAGGTTGGGAAAACCTTATGATCAGGCCCAGCTCGCCAAGGAAATCGCCAGGGCGGTGGCCGGCGAGACTTCTCAAGTGCTCGGATCGGGCCGCGCGCGGGGTTCAGGGCTGCTGTTCAAGGCCGACGATCGCTGCGATGAAATCGGCGATGGCGCCTGTGTCGTCTAGATCGAAGACGGGCAGGGCCGTATCCGCAACGGCATGATCGGCGGCGATGGCGCGGATATGAGGGTCGCTCGGCGCCAGCGGCTGGCGATTGGCGGCCTCCAGGCGGCGGGCCTCGATCTTCGGGATCGGTTCGCGCTTGTAGCCTTCGATCAGCACGAGATCGCAGGGGGCGAGACGGGCAAGAATTTCCTCGAATTCGGGTTCGGGGGCGCCGCGCAGCTCGTGCATGATGGCGTAGCGCGTGCCGGAGACAATGGTGACCTCGTGAGCGCCGGCCTGGCGGTGGCGATAACTGTCGGCGCCGACCTTGTCGATGTCGAAATCATGATGGGCGTGCTTGATCGTGGAGATCGTGTAGCCGCGGCGGGTGAACTCGGTCACCAGCCGGACGGCGAGGCCGGTCTTGCCAGAGTTTTTCCAGCCGGCGATGCCGAAGATTTTCGGGGCGGTCATGCGCGAAGGGCCTCCAGCCAGCGTTGCGCCTCGACGAGATCATCGGGCGTGTTGATGTTGAAGAAGGGATCGAGCAGGCTGGCGCGGGTCGGATGCAGCGGAAACGCGACTTCCGTTACGTCATGCCGTAACAGGAAGTCACGCACGCGGCGCTTTTCGTCGGCGGCGATCCAGGTTTCGAGATCGGCGGCAAGCGTCACCGGCCAGAGACCGAAGACGGGATGGCTGCGGCCCTCGGAGGCGGCGATGGCGATCTGCGACGGGCGTTCGAGCGCTGCCGCCAGCCGGGCGACGAGATCGGCCGGGAAGAACGGGCAATCCACAGAGACGGTGACGACATGGGTGACCGCGGGCAGGCCGGCGGCATAGACCATGGCCGCATGAATGCCGGCCAATGGCCCGGCCTTGCCGGGGAAACGGTCGGGAACGACGGGAACATCCTCAGTGGCGGTATCGGCATTGACGGCAACGGGAACGACCTGCTGCGAGAGGCGGGTCAGCACATGGCGGAGCAGGCTTTCGGTCCCGAGCATCACGTCCGCCTTGTCGCGGCCCATGCGCTGCGAGCGGCCGCCGGCCAGCACGACGCCTGCTATATCGGATCTGTCGAGCGAGAATTCAGTCATCATCCTGCCTCAAACCGGTGAGCGTGGCGCGGATTCCTGCGCGATCGGCGATACGCGGCGCTTGGCCTCACGATAGAACGTATAGAGGCCGGAAGCGATGACGATCGCAGCGCCGAGCAGCGTCAGGCTGTCGGGCACCTCGGCGAAGAAGAAGAAGCCGAGCAGCGAGGAAAAGATCAGACTGGTATAACGGAATGGCGCGACGAAGGAAATTTCGCCGGTGCGCATGGCGAGGATGACCGACTGATAGCCGACGAGCACCAGCACCGAGGCGAGCAGGAGATGCCCGAGCGACGTCGCGTTGACCGGCTGCCAGCCGCCGAGCACCGGGATGAGCAAAGCACCGAAGAAAGAGATGGAGACGGCGGTGATGACAGTGATCATCAGCGAGGGAATCTCCGGATCAATCGAGCGCGTGGCGAGATCGCGGCCGGCCGTCGTCAGCACCGCGCCGACGCAGAG
Organism: Rhizobium sp. N122; assembly: GCF_002211295.1. Classification (NCBI taxonomy): domain Bacteria; kingdom Pseudomonadati; phylum Pseudomonadota; class Alphaproteobacteria; order Hyphomicrobiales; family Rhizobiaceae; genus Rhizobium; species Rhizobium sp. N122. Next base: position 110,771 of record NZ_LOKU01000023.1, read on the forward strand.
CAGGGCGGCTGGTGTAAACCCCTCCGGTCCGGGGCGGATGATGATCATGACGCCGACAAGGCCGACCAGAATCGCAGACCAGCGCCGCCAGCCGACGGACTCGCGAAAGAACAGCGCGGCACCGAAGGTGACCACCAGCGGCAGCGACTGCAGGATCGCCGAGGCATTGGCGATCGGCATCATGCCGAGCGCGGTGATATAGGTGACGGCGGATAACATCTCGCAGATGATGCGGAGAATGATCATCGGCTTAAGCACGAGGCGCAAGGAGCGCAGCGCGCCCATTTTCCTGGCGATCAGATAGACGAGCAGGCTGGTGAAGAGGCCGCGCAGGAACATGATCTCGCCGGCGTTCATATAGGCAATCACCGATTTGGAGAGAGCATCGCTCGCGGAAAAGCCGGCCATCGCCAAGCTCATATAGATGGCGCCCTCAGTATTGCGTGACCGCGGCATGAAGAGATTCCCTTTACCTGTGCGCCCCTTCTTAGTCGGGAAGATACATGAAGGGAATCGGATGAATGTCACACCCGGGATAAATCGATGATGCGCCGCACAATTGCGCTGACGCTGCGGCAGGTGCGTGTTTGGAAACAGCGGCAAGTGAACGTTTTACAATGCGAATTCCGATATTTCCAATGCGTCGATCCATGCTTCCGTCCTGATTGGGCAATTCCGTTGATCGCGGGCCGATAACATCGATTGCCGCCGGTTTTCGTTTGCCCGCGCGGGAAACGGGTGGCTGCATCGCCCGATGTTTGAGATTTGGGATGCCTCGACAACAGAGGAGAAACGGACATGACACTTCTGAACGACAAGGTCGCGATCATCACCGGCGCAAGCTCCGGCATCGGCCGCGCGGCGGCCAAGCTCTTTGCCCGGGAGGGTGCGAAGCTCGTGGTCACCGGACGGCGACAGGAGGCGCTCGATGCCGTCGTCGCCGAAATCGAGGCGGAGGGTGGGCAGGCCGTCGCCCTATCGGGCGATGTCCGGGACGAGGCGCTGCAGGCAAGGCTCACCGATACGGCGGTTTCGCGTTTCGGCAAGCTTGATATCGCCTTCAACAATGCCGGCGGCGTGGGCGAAATGGGACCGGTGGCGGCGCTGTCGCCGGAGGGGTGGCGCGAAACGATCGAGACCAATCTCACCGCCGCCTTCCTCGGCGCCAAACACCAGTCGGCGGCGATGGGAAAAGCCGGCGGGTCGCTGATCTTCACCTCGACCTTCGTCGGCCACACCGCCGGCATGCCCGGGATGGCCGCCTATGCGGCTGGTAAGGCGGGGTTGATCGGCTTCGTGCAGGTGCTCGCCGCCGAACTCGGGCGGCAGAACATCCGCGTCAACGCGCTGTTGCCCGGCGGCACCGATACGCCGGCCAGCATCACCAACGCGCCCGATGCGACGCCGGAACTGCTGGCTTTTGTGGAGGGGCTGCATGCGCTGAAGCGCATGGCCCGGCCGGAAGAGATCGCCAATGCGGCGCTGTTCCTGGCGTCGGATATGGCGAGCTTCGTGACGGGGACGGCAATGCTGGCGGATGGCGGGGTTTCGATCAGCCGAACGTAGGCTGGGCGAGGGTGGGATCGGCGTGTTGCAGGTCGAGCCACCCGCCCTCGTCCTTCGAGGCTCCGGCCTGCGGCCTGCAGACCTCAGGATGAGGGCTGATTGTGGTGCTGTTTGGCTGATGGACTGAGTGGTTTGCCGTGTGGCTGGTGGGCTGGTCGATGTGCCGAGTGGCTGGCGGCTGATCCATGTGCCATGTCACGCATAGTAAGATCTGGCTTGCTGCTCCGCCCTCCATTGAGGCAAGCCGCGACTTCTCTCCGACCTCATCCTGAGGTGCCCCGCAGGGGCCTCGAAGGACGGGGTCGGCCACTGGGGGGATGGAGGCGTGCTGTGGATTACTTAGACATTTTGCCTTTCGCTTTCGCTCAGCGCATTCGCGGCTTTGCCGCTCACCCCCTCATCTGCCTGCCGGCATCGACCGGGGTCGAGCCGTCGGTCTCGACCCGTCCTTCGGACCCCCGCTGGGGAGAAGGGGAATCGTGGTGGCGTCTCACTCCTCTTGAGACCTTTGGTGCAGGGATGTTGATCGTGCAGCTTGCCCCCTTCTCCCCAGCGGGGAGAAGATGCCCTTCAGGGCAGATGAGGGGTGAGGAGCGGCAGCGACGAACGCCTTGAGCGGCAAGCGAAAGGCATATGGCTGCGAAATTATTTCACATTTAGCTTCAGTGCCGTCCCGCCCAAAGCCGCCACTCCAACCTACGACATGATCAACCCGCCATCGACATTGATCGTCTGGCCGGTGATGTAGGCGGCGTCGTCGCTGGCGAGGAAGGTGACCAGGCCGGCGACGTCCTCGCCGGAGCCGGCGCGTTTCATCGGGATGCCTTCGACCCATTCCTTCATCAGTTCGCCGGGGGCGTAGTTGCCCAGCAGCTTGCCCCAGGCCTGGTCGTTATAGGCCCACATGTCGGTCTCGATGATGCCGGGGCAGAAGGCGTTTACGGTGATGTTTTCGGTCGCGACTTCCTTGGCCAGGCTCTGGGTGATGCCGACCACGCCCATTTTCGAGGCGGCGTAGTGCGGCGTGAAAATGAAGCCGTCTCGGGCCTGGCCGGAGGCGGTGTTGATGATGCGGCCGCCGCGCTTGTGTTTGCGCATGCGCGATATCGCCTCCTGGGCGCAGAGGAAGACGCCCTTGGTGTTGACGGCCATGACCTTGTCCCACTCGTTCTCGGTGAGGTCCTCGACGCGGGCGATAGTGATGACGCCGGCATTCTGGATCGAGACGTCGACAGAGCCGAATTCCGTCTCGGCCGCGTCGTAGAGGGCGATGACGCTTGTTTTGTCGGTCACGTCGCCGATGAAGGAGATCGCCTTGCTGCCTTCGGCCCGGATCTGCTCGGCAACGCCGTGGACCAGATCCTCGTTGGCCGAAACGACGAGATTGGCGCCTTCGCGGGCAAAACGCCTGGCGATTGCCGCGCCGATGCCGCGGCTGGCCCCGGTGATGACCACAGTCTTTTGTTCAAAGCGTTTCATGCTCTTTCCTTTCGGGTATCCGTCGAGGGCCGCAAATCCGCTCAACGGATTCGCGCGGTCTTGAGCGCCAGTGACGGCGTCGGCCTCAGCTCGTTCTATCGGCGGGAAGGGCGGGCAGGCGGCGATATCGCGCCGTCGTGCCCGTTGGTCCCTTCAGCGCCTCGATCTCAGCCAGGGAGGAAGCGAGATCGGTTCATTTTCTGTTGCCGGCAATGCGTTTTCTAATCCATCACCAGCAGCAGAAACCGCCGTCGACGAGCAGATCGACGCCGGTGACGAAACTTGCCGCGTTCGACAGCAGGAACACCGCCGGGCCGACCATCTCGTCGACCGCTGCCATGCGCTGCATCGGTGTCTGCTCCTCGAAAAGCTTGGTCTGATGAACCATCTCCGGACGGGTGTTCATCGGCGTCGCCGTATATCCGGGGGAGATGGTGTTGACGCGAATGCCGCGGTCGACCCATTCCATCGCCATGGACTTCGACATATGGATGACGCCCGCCTTGGAGGCGTTGTAATGCGCCTGGCTCAGGCCCCGGTTGACGATCACGCCCGACATGGAAGCGATGTTGACGATGGAGCCGCGTCCATTTTTCAGCATGGCGCGGGCCTCGGCCTGGCAGGAAAGAAAGATGCCCTTCAGGTTGATATCCATCAACGTCTGGTATTGGTCCTCTTCCATCTCTTCGGCCGCATTCGCATTGGCGATGCCTGCGGCGTTGACGGCCAGCGTCAAGGCGCCGAGATCGGCTTCGGTCCGTGCGACTGCTTCTCCGAGGGAAGACTTGCTCGTCACGTCCGCTGCGATCTGGATCGAACGGCGGCCGGCGGCGCGAATATGTTCAGCCGTATTGGCCAGTCCGTCGTCGGTTCGACGGTCGAGCAGCGCCACGTCGGCGCCGCATTGCGCAAGACCGATGGCAATGCGCTGCCCAATGCCGCTCCCGGCGCCGGTGACGATGGCAACCTGGCCGCTGAGATCGAAAAGCTTCGGGGCATTCAGAGTGATGTCGGACACCGCTCTTCCTTTCTCTGTCTGTTTAGATGGTGGCCAGCTCCATGACCGAAACGTCATTTGCCTGGTCACGATTGAGGATGCCCGCCTGCTTGCCTTGGGCAAGCACGAGGATGCGATTGGAGACCCCGAGAACTTCCTCGAGGTCCGAGCTTACGACGATGACCGCGACGCCCTGTTTGGCGAGATTGACGATGATGTCGTAGATGCCTGCGCGGGCGCCGACGTCGATGCCCCTCGTCGGTTCGTCCAGCACGACGACCTTAGGATCGCGCATCAGCCACTTGGCGATCACGACTTTCTGCTGGTTGCCACCGGAAAGGTCCGAGGCATATTGCTCGGCACGGCCCTTGACGCCGAACTTCGCAACGGCCTTTTCCGCAAACGAGCGCTTGACGCGCGGCGTAATCCAGCCACCGCCGAGTTTATCCAAATTGGCGTAGATGACGTTTTCGCTGATCCGATGCCCGACGATCAGACCTTGCTCCTTGCGGTCTTCCGGAACCATGACTATGCCCTTGGCGATCGCGTCCGCCGGATCGCGCAGCCTGAGTTCCTCGCCTTCCAGCTTGATCGAACCTGCACTGACCGGATCGGCGCCCGAAATCGCCCGAACCAGTTCGGTGCGGCCGGCGCCGACCAATCCGGCGATGCCGAGAATTTCTCCGGCCCGCACCTCGAAGGTCACATCGCGGAACGAATTATCTGGCGAACTCAGCCCGGACACCTCAAGGACCGGGCGGTCTGTCGGAACGGGAAGGGTAGGGAACAGGCGGTCAAGCGGACGCCCGACCATGCTCTCGACAATCGTTCGCACCGGGGTGGCGCTGTCTGAGAATTCCTGCACCCGCTCCCCGTCGCGAAGAACGACGATCCGGTCGGTTATCTGCTTGATCTCTTCCATACGGTGGGAAATGTAAACGATGCCGACACCCTCCGACCGGAGCTTGCGAACCTGTTCGAACAGCGCTTCGGTCTCCGCGCCGCCGAGGGCGGCTGTGGGTTCATCGAGGATCAGCAGCTTGGCGTTGAGAGCCAGCGCCTTGGCGATCTCGATCAGTTGTTGATTTGCGGTGGAAAGGCCGGCGACCGTCCGAGTGGCGGGTATGTGAAGGTTCAAGCGGGCAAGCTGGTCCTGAGCCCGGCGAACCATCTGGGCGCGGTCGACCACGCCGTTCTTCATCGGCCAGCGACCGATGAAGACGTTTTCGGCGATCGACAGCTGCGGCAGAAGCTGCAGTTCCTGATGGATCAGCACAACGCCCTTGTCGATCGCTTCCCTGGGGGTGGCCGGGGCATAAGGCTGCCCCAGCCATGTCATCGATCCTTCGGAGGGTGTGCGTGACCCGGCGATGATGCCCGACAGGGTCGACTTGCCCGCTCCGTTTTCACCGAGCAGAGCAACCACTTCGCCCGGATGGACGTCCAGGCTGACATTCTTCAGAACCTGGAGCGGCCCATACCACTTGGATATGCCCTTCAGGGAAAGAACCGGGTCAGTCATGGCACACCTCCTCAAGACCTCGACTTCATTAGAGCGCCGTGCGTCCTTTCGGACGGACAAAGGACGCTCTAACACTTTCAATCCTCGCATCGTGCTTTCCGAAAATCGTTCCCGATTTTCGGGGCGATGCGCTAAAGCGCGTCGCGTCAAACTTGATTCATGCGACGCGCTTTAGCTCTTTGTTTTTACGCATGTCGTTGCCGCAAAACCGCGGCACACTTTTGCGCGACATGCTTTAGGGATGGTTGGCGATGAAGCCTGCGACGTTTTCCTTGGTCGTCAGCGTGGCATCCATCAGCTGGACCGGGGGTACCTTTTCTCCGGCGACAAGCTTGGCGGCGTTTTCAACCGCATCGCGGCCCATCTTCTGCGTCTGCTGTGTCGCCGTTACGTTGAAGACACCCTTGCTGAGGGCTTCGAGAGCCGCGGTGTCGCCATCGAAACCGCCAACCACGATCTTCTGCGACGGATTGGCGACCTTGATCGCCTGGGCAGCGCCAAGGGCGAGACCGTCGGCCTGTGCGAAGACGATCGAAACATCAGGGTTTGCCTGCAGCATGTTCTGCATAATCTGGAAGCCTTCGTCCTGGCTCCAGATATTCGAGAACTGCTCGGCGACAACCTTCACGTCAGGATAGGCCTTGAGGGATTCAGCGCAGCCCTTCGAGCGATCGACTTCCGGCGTCGTGCCCTTCTGGCCGTGGATGATGACCATCTTCCCCTTGCCGCCGGCTTCCTTCAGAATGTAGTCGCACACCGCCTTGGCTGAGGCGACGGAATCCGTTGCGAGGAAGGTATCGCCCGGTGCACCCTCGGCGTTGCGGTCGACGTTGACGACCGGGATGCCGGCGCTCTTGGCCAGCTTGACCGGAACGGTCGCGGCCGCTGCACCTGCCGGAATGTAGATCAGCGCGTCGATTTTCTGGGTCAGAAGATCCTGGATCTGGTTGACCTGCGTCGGTCCGTCGCCCTTTGCGTCGACCGTGATGACTTCGATGCCGCGCTTCTTGGCTTCGGCCTCGACCGATTGCTTGATCTGGTTGAAGAAGTTTGCCTGAAGATTGGCAACGGCGAGGCCGAGCTTCTTCAGTTCCGCCGCGTGCACGGGGCCGAGCATGAGACCGAGCAGTGCAGCAGATGCGAGCATGGTGCGCGCTATTTTCATTGTATTTCCTCCGTTGTTTGATGGAACCCTCGGGTATGTCCTCCCCCTCGGGGCACTGATCCGCCCCCAATTTCGGGGCGGAATTTTGGGCCCGCCAACGCGGCGGACCCTGCTCGTCAGGCGCGACGCCGACGAATGGTCTCCGCGCCGACCGCGAGCACGATGACGATGCCGATGATCACCTGCTGCAGGAACGGCGAGACGTTGAGAAGATTGAGCCCGTTGCGCAGCACGCCGATGATCAGGACGCCGATCAGCGTTCCGCCGATGCCGCCGGCGCCGCCGGAGAGCGAAGTCCCGCCGATGACGACCGCGGCGATGGTGTCCAGCTCGTAGCCGAGACCGCTGGACGGTTGGACGGAATCCAGCCGGGCGGCGAGCACGATGCCTGCAAGCCCCGCAAGGACGGCACTCACGACATAGACTGATATCGTCACGAGGGGCACGTTGATGCCGGCCAGCCGCGCGACTTCGGCGTTTCCGCCCACCGCATAGAGCATGCGCCCTTCCGAGCGGAAGTGCAGGAAGAGCCAGGCCGCGAGAACAACCGCGAGCATGAGAAATACCGTGGCCGTCATGACGCCGAAATGGCGATCGATTGCCAGCATCATGAACCAGTCAGGGAATCCGACGATCTGCTGGCCGTCCGTGATCATGTTGGCGACGCCGCGCGCCGCAGACATCATCGCAAGCGTGGCGATGAAGGCTGGAACCCTGAACTGGGTGACCAGAAGTCCGACGATCAGGCCGGAAAATGCCGATGCCATCAGCGCAAAGGCGATCCCGACCGGCAGCGGCAGGCCGGCGACGTTGGCGGTCCAGCCCATGACCATCATCGCCAGGGCGAGTGCCGAGCCGACGGAGAGATCGATGCCGCCAATCAGGATGACGAAGGTCATTCCAACAGCCATGATGCCGAGAACGGTGATCTGGTCGAGGATGTTGAGGCCGTTTCGAACCGAAAGAAACGTGTCCGTGCTGAGGCTCAGAAAGACGCACAGCGCCAGCAATCCCACGAGCGGACCTGTCGCTCCCTTGAGCTTGCTCAGCCAGGCGCCGGACGAAAGCCCGTGTTCATTGATATCGAGCGCCACCATTGCTCCTCCCTCTGCCTCGGCTTGTATTCCAATATTCGTTCAGGTTAGAATAATTATTCACTCCTGCTGGAAAATTCATTAACAACTTGCTTTCCAGCTGTCAACAAGATTTCTGACGGCGCTTACGCTAGCAGCCTCGTTTAAGGGGCTTGACTAATCGGCTTGTTGTGCAAAAATATTGGACAGTGAATATTTATGCACGCGAGGAATCATGGATACGACAGAACTTGAGCGCATCGCCCGCGAGATCCGATTGCGCGATCTTCAGGCGGTCTTCGAAGCGGGTGCCGGCCATATTGGCGGGGAGATGTCGGTCATCGACATTTTGACGGCGCTCTATTTTCGTGTGCTGAAGGTCTGGCCGGATCAGCCTCGACATCCCGACCGCGATAGGTTCGTCCTTTCAAAGGGACATACGGCCTGCGCTCTCTATGTGACGCTCGCCAAACGCGGCTTCATTCCGGAGGAGGAGATTTCCACCTTTTTGCAGCCGCATTCGAGGCTGAACGGGCATCCGAATTGCAACAAGGTTCCCGGCGTCGAAACGAATACCGGGCCGCTCGGCCACGGTCTTCCGGTCGCCGTCGGAATGGCGAAAGCCGCCAAACTCGCCGGCGCTGGATATCACACCTATGTCGTCACCGGCGACGGTGAGATGCAGGAGGGCTCCAACTGGGAGGCGATCATGGCGGCCGCGCAGTTCAAGCTCGACAACTTGACGCTGGTGATCGACCACAACAGGTTCCAACAGGGGGCGGCGCTGGCGGAAACCAACGATCTCGCTCCACTTCGGCCGAAGCTCGAGGCCTTCGATTGGGACGTCACCGAGATCAACGGCAACGATATGAGCGAGATCGTTCCGGCGCTCGAACACCGGGGATCGAGACCGCATTGCATCGTTGCCCATACCAACAAGGGCCATGGAATTTCGTTCATGCAGGACCGGGTCGACTGGCACCACAAGGTGCCCAATAAGGAACAATACGAAATTGCATTGGCAGAATTGTCGGAGGCACTCTAATGAACGCGCCAGTAAACCCACCCAAGCTCTACGATTGCCGCGACGCCTTTGCTGCCACGCTCGAGCGGCTGGCAGCTGAAAACGAAACGATCGTTGCCGTCTGCAACGACTCCGTCGGTTCCTCCAAGCTCGGCGGCTTCAAGTCGAAGTTCGGGGAGCGCCTCGTCAACGTCGGCATTGCCGAGCAAAACATGGTCGGCGTTGGAGCGGGCCTTGCCAATGGCGGGCGTCTTCCATTCGTGTGCGCCGCTGCGCCGTTTCTCACGGGACGGTCGCTGGAGCAGATCAAGGCCGATATTTCCTACTCGAATGCCAACGTCAAACTGGTCGGCATTTCTTCCGGAATGGCATATGGCGAACTCGGCCCGACGCATCACTCGATCGAAGATTTCGCCTGGCTGCGGGTCCTGCCCAATCTTCCGGTCATTGCGCCCTGTGACCGCATCGAAACCGCTGCCGCGGTCGAGTGGGCCGCGGCCTATAACGGGCCATGTTTCCTGCGTCTGTCGCGGGTCGGCGTGCCGGATCTGCTTCCGGAGGGGCATAGGTTCGAACTCGGCAAGGCCAATCTGCTTCGCCAGGGCTCCGACGTCACGCTTATCGCCAACGGCACCTTGACCCATCGCATTGTCAAGGCGGCCGAGATTCTCGCCGGCCGCGGCATCGAGGCCAGGGTGCTCAACCTCGCCACGGTTCGTCCGATTGACGAGAAGGCCATTATCGCCGCGGCGAGGGAAACCGGAGCGATCGTCACGGCCGAAGAGCATTCGATCTTTGGCGGGCTCGGTTCCGCGGTCGCCGAAGTGGTGGTCGACAATGCTCCAGTGCCGATGAAGCGTCTCGGCGTTCCCGGCGTCTATGCCCCCACAGGTTCGGCAGAGTTCCTGCTCGACGAATACGGGATGGCGCCGTCGGCAATCGCCGACGCTGCACAGTCGCTGATCAAGCGTAAGTAAACTGGGATGGCGTGACCGGCCGGGAGGTTTTTGTCGCCCGGTCGCCACCTGATCCGGGAGGATGGAATGCGGGCAATTCTGGCCATCGACCAGGGCACGACCAATTCAAAAGCAGTTCTCGTTTCCGAAAAGGGAGAGATCGTCGGAAGGGGTTCGGCTCCTGTCGGCATTTCCTATCCTAAGCCGGGCTGGGTCGAACAAGACCCGCGCCGGCTCTACGCATCGGTCTGCGAAGCGATCGGCGCCTGCCTGAAGGCCGGCCCGGCTGTGGTGATCGAGGCGGTCGCCATTTCCAACCAGCGCGAGTCCGTCACCGCCTGGGACGCCGAAACGGGAGAGCCGCTCGGACCGGTGGTCAGCTGGCAGTGCCGTCGAACCGCGCAGGAGTGCGAACGACTGATTGCCGAAGGCCGCCTCGACCGTGTGCAGGCGCTGACCGGCCTGCCATTGGATCCGATGTTCCCGGGTTCGAAATTCCGATGGCTGCTCGACCGCGTTCCTGCCGGGCGGCCGGTGCGGCTGGGAACGATCGACAGTTGGCTCGTCCACTGCCTGACCGGCGGACGCCGGCATGTCTGCGACGCGTCCAATGCCGCCAGGAGCCAGCTGTTCGATCTGCGGGAACAGAGATGGAGCGAGGAGCTTGGCGAGATCTTCGGCGTCGATATCGCGCTCCTGCCCGAGGTGCTCGACAGTTCCGCCGATTTCGGCAGGACGCAAGGATTGCCAGGGGTGGCGGATGGCACTCCAATCATGGCCGCGATCGGAGACAGCCACGCAGCCTTGTTCGGCCATGGAGCCTTCAAGCCGGGCGACGGCAAGGTGACCTTCGGAACCGGCTCTTCTATCATGACGACGCTGCCGCAATTCGTTGCCCCACGCAACGGCGTCACAACCACCGTCGCATGGCGTATCGGGGGAAAGCCAACTTTCGCCTTCGAAGGCAATATTCTAGTTTGCGCCGCCAGCCTTCCCTGGATGGCGGATATTCTCGGCCTTGAAGATGTGGCGGCCCTTGTCGAGCTTGCGGCGAGTGCCGCGCCTGGCGGACCCGGTTTCGTGCCGGCCTTCGTCGGACTGGGGGCGCCTTACTGGAATTCCGACGCCCGTGCCTTGTTCTCGCAGATCAACTTCAACACGACACGGGCGCAAATGGCGCGGTCGGTCACCGATTCCATCGCCTTCCAGGTGCATGACGTGATCGCGGCGATGCGGGCGCAAAGCGGCGGCGAACTCGGCGCGCTCTATGTGGATGGGGGGCCGAGCCAGAACCGCTTCCTGATGCAGTGCGTCTCGAACCTCATCCAGCATCCCGTCATCCAATGCGAAGCACCCGAGGCGTCGGCGCTGGGCGCCGCCTATCTGGCGGGGCTGTCCCTCGGCTTGTGGAGCGACCTCCATATGGTCGCCGGGTTGCCGCGAAACACCCAGACCATTCAGCCGCAACCCGTGGATCGAGCAGCGCTTCTGCAGACCTGGAATGATGCGCTCGCCCGCTCGACGTCCCGCGAAACACAGGCTAAAGGTGAATAAAAATTCACTCTGGGATTAGCGATGACTCGCCTCAACGAACTCCGCCTCATTTCAAGGGTCGCCCAGATGTACCACATCGAGGGGCGGCGGCAGGCGGAGATCGCACAGCACCTTCGCCTGTCGCAGGCGACGGTGTCGCGCATGCTCAAGCGCGCCGAGGCTGAAGATATCGTACGAACCAGCGTCATCCCTCCCGTCGGCACCTACAGCGAACTCGAGAGCGCGCTTCGCGAAAGATACGGTCTGCCGGAGGCGATCGTCGTCGAGTGCACCGAAGACCGGGACGGGGCCATCATGGCGCGTATCGGCGAGGCAGCGGCGCATCTCCTGGAGGTGACGCTTTCGCCAGGAGAGATCATCGGCGTTTCGAGCTGGAGCCAGACCATTTTCAAGATGGTCGAGAACATTCATCCTTCGAAGAGCGCTCAGGTGAAATACGTGGTCCAGACCCTTGGCGGCATGGGTGACCCCTCCGTGCAGACGCATGCCACACAGCTGACCACGCGGCTTGCCCGGCTGACCGGCGCCGAGCCGAAACTGCTCCCCGTGCAGGGCGTGACGACATCAAGAGAGGCAAAACTTCTGATGCAGGCCGACCCCTTCGTCCGCGAGACGATGGATCTGTTCGGCAGCATAACGCTGGCGATCGTCGGCATCGGAGCTGTCGAACCCTCCGAACTTCTCGCACGCTCCGGCAATATCTTTTCGTCTCGCGAACTCTCCGATCTCGCCGAAGCGGGCGCCGTCGGCGATATTTCGCTTCGCTTCTTCGATAAAAACGGCAAGCCGGTCAAGACGCCCCTGGATGACCGGGTCATCGGGCTGCCGCTCGAGGATTTGGAGCGCGTGGACCGGGTCATTGCGCTCGCCGGCGGAGCCAAAAAGACTGACGCTATTGCAGGGGCGCTGCGCGTCGGGGTCATCGACATGCTGGTTACGGACAAGTTTACGGCGCAGCGATTGATCGATTGATCAGGCAGGCTGATTGCCAGCCTCAATGCGCCGTCCCATCCACGATCACATGGTCGTGGTCCAGCGAGCATTTCTCTACGCGGGCTTCGACCCTATAAATCTCCCGCAGCATCTCGGCGGTGACGACATCCCTGGGCGCGCCGCAAGCGCGCATGCGGCCATTGGCGATGAGGAGGACTTTGTTGGCGAAGCGCAGCGCCTGGTTGAGGTCGTGGATGGCGATGAGGACGATCATGCCTTTGGCGCGGGCTCGGCGGCGCATGAAGTCGAGGACTTCGACCTGGCGGTGGAGGTCGAGGGCGCTGGTGGGTTCGTCCATCAGCATGATTTCGGGTTCGCGGACGAGCGCCTGGGCGATCGAGACGAGCTGGCGCTGGCCGCCGGACAGCGCCCCGAGATCGCGGAAGGCGAGTGCTGTGATATCGAGCGCCCCCATGATCTCGTCGATGAAGCGCAGGTCATTATCGCCGACGGCCCAGGACTGGCCCTGTTTGCGGGCGAGCAGAATGGATTCGTAGACGGTCAGCACCGCATTCGCCGAGGTATCCTGCGGCATATAGCTGATGGCGTTCTTCGCCTTCGAACCTTCGACGACGACATCGCCCGGCCCCTTGAGCAGGCCGGTGATGCGCTTGAACAGCGTCGACTTGCCGGCCGCGTTCGGGCCGATGACCGCGACGATCTCGCCCGATTTCATCACCGGCGTCGTCACATCTTCGACGAAGAGCTTGCGGCCGTGATAGGCGCCGACCGACTGCAATTGAAGCGCTACCACGACCGGCTCCTGTTCGAGAGGATGAGCGAGAAGAAGAAGGGCACGCCGACCAGCGCGGTGATGATGCCGATCGGGAAGACGACGCCTGGGATGATCGACTTCGAGACGATCGAGGTCAGCGACAGCAGCAGCGCGCCCGAGAGGATCGAGCCCGGCAGGAAGAAGCGCTGATCCTCGCCGAGAATCATGCGGGCGATATGGGGGCCAACGAGGCCGACGAAACCGATGGTGCCGACGAAGCTGACGGGGACTGCGGCCAGCAGCGAGACGACCAGCATGGTTTCCAGCCGAATGCGACGGACATTGACGCCGAAGCTTGCGGCCTTGTCCTCGCCGAGGCGGATGGCGGTCAGCGCCCAGGCATTGCGGGCAAAGAGCGGAAGGGCAATCAGGAGAACGGCGAGCGTCACCCAGATCTTCGGCCAGGTGGCTTTTGTGAGGCTGCCCATCGTCCAGAAGACGACTGCCGACAGCGCCTGTTCGGAGGCGAGATATTGCAGGAAGGCCAGGGCCGCGTTGAAGGTGAAAACCAGGGCGATGCCGAGCAGCACCACTGTTTGCACCGAAACGCCGCGGGCCTGCGAGACGAAATGTATGAAAAGTGTCGCAATCAGCGCCATGATGAAGGCATTGACCGGTACGAGCAGGCCGGCGGCGACCGGCAGCAGCGGAACGCTGGTGACGATCGCCAGCGCCGCGCCGAAGCTTGCCGCCGCCGAGATGCCGAGCGTGAAGGGGCTGGCCAGCGGATTGGCGAGGATCGTCTGCATCTGCGCACCGGCGACGGAGAGCGAGGCGCCGACGACGATCGCCATCACGGCGACCGGCATGCGGATATTCCAGACGACGGCCCGCACCTGATCGGAAACGGAGGAGGGGTCGAGGAGGGCGGCGACGACCTCACGGAGGCTGTAGCGGGCCGGTCCCCAGGCGAGATCGACGGCAAAGGATAGACAGAGCGCCGCCGTCATGGCGGCAAGAATCAGAAGCTTGCGCCGGGTGAGGGCGCGGTAGCGCTCCCTCCCAGCTTCTGCTTCAACCGATATGGCGGCGATCTCGGCCATTTCGCACTACTGGCTCGCCTTGGCGTCGACCCAATAACCCGGCTGATAGGCGACCGGCAGGAATTTTTCGTGGAATTCCTTGAAGGTGGCATCCGGATCGAGATCGGCAAAGAGGTTCGGGTGGAACCACTTGGCGAGCTGCTGCACGGCGACGAATTGATAGGGGCTGGTATAGAACTGGTGCCAGATCGCATGGACGTTGCCGCCGGCAACCGCCCTGGAGCCTGTGAAGGCCGGATTTTCCATCAGCGTATTCAGCGCCTTGCGGCTGTCGCCGAAGGTCGCGGCCGCATTCGGGCCGACATTGACGAAGTCCTTGGCATCCTTGGTCTGGCTCCAGTTGGAACCGGTGACGACGACGACGTCAGGATTGGAGGCGACGACCTGTTCGGCATTGATCGAGCCGGTATAGCCGGGCAGGAAATCGGAGCCGAGATTATGGCCGCCGGCCAGATCGACCATCAGGCCGAAATTATCGGGGCCGAAGGTGCCGCAGCATTCCACCAGGCCGGCGGCGCGGTACATGAAGACATTCGGCTTCGGCGGATTGGCGGCCTTCAGCCTGTCGGTGACGCGCGCCATCTGTTCTTTCCAGTAGGCAGCGACGGCTTCGGCGCGGTCCTCATGGCCAAAGAGCTGGCCGAGGATCTTCAGGCTCGGTTCGGTGTTGGCGAGAATATGCTCGCGAAAATCGATATAGACGATCTTCACGCCGATGCCGGCGAGCATGTCCTCGAGCTTCACCTCGTCGGCCGCCGTCTTGTTGCCGATCGGCAGCAAAAGCACGTCGGGATGCAGCTTGACGACGGTCTCGGTCTGTAATGTGCCATCCGTCAGATTGCCGAGGAAGGGCAGGTCCTTGCCTTTGGGAAACTTCGCGACATAGGCGTTGAAGCCGTCCTTGTCGGTGGTCCAGAGATCGTTGCGCCAGCCGACGATCTTGGCGAAGGGATCTTCCTTCTCGATCGGCGCGACGGCGTAGAGCATGCGGCCTTCCCCAAGGATCACACGCTCGACCGGCTTGTCGAAGCTGACTTCGCGGCCGGCGACATCCTTGACGGTGAAGGACTGCGCCCAGGCCGAAAGCGGCATCAAGGCGGCAATCGCAGCTGCGGACACTGCGAGCATTTTTGCGAAATTCATCTGGAAATTCCCCTGACGTCTGAATAATGTCCGCAGGCATAAGAAATATGACTTTGTGAATCAAGTTATATGTTTTAGAGCCTTTCCAAACTGATGCCATGCCGGGGTGCCTTGCGATGAATTCGATGAATACCAACTACTCGATCCGCGACGAAATTCGCGATTTCTGGTCGGAGCGGGCTGAGACCTTCGACCAGAGCGTCGGCCATGAAATCTTTTCGGAAGGCGAGCGGAAGGGCTGGCAGCGGCTGATCCGGAAGCATCTCGGCGAAGGCCAGGGGCGCGCAGCACTCGATCTCGCCTGCGGCACCGCCGTGATATCGCATCTGATGAACGATGTCGGCTTCAGGGTCACCGGGCTCGACTGGTCGGACGCGATGCTGGCGAAGGCGCGCGCCAAGGCGAAGAAGCGCGGCACCGATATCCGCTTCATCTCCGGCGACGCCGAAAACACCATGGAGCCGCGGGACAGCTACGACGTCATCACCAACCGGCACCTTGTCTGGACGCTGGTGGACCCGGCCTCGGCCTTCAAGGAATGGTTCGCGGTGCTGAAGCCGGGCGGCAAAGTGCTGATCTTCGACGGCAATATGGGCAAGGAGACCTGGGTCAAGGGCCTGCAGAAGCTCTGGACGAAAATCACCGGTAAGCCGGCGGCGAGCCATATGTCGCCGGAGATGATGGCGCGGCATCAGAAGATCCGCTCGCGCGTGCATTTCTCCCATGACATGCCGGCCGAAGCGGTGGTCGAGCTTCTTCGCAAGGCGGGTTTTGTGGACATCGTGGTCGACCGCAAGCTTGGGGACGTTCATTGGGCGCAGGCGCGCAAGATGCCGTTTTTGCGCGGGCTTGAGCGTATGGTGCAGGAGCGGTTTGCGATTTGTGCGCGTAAGCCTGGGTGATGGGGGCTGCGGCTTCTCCCTCTTCTCCCCAGCGGGGAGAAGGTGGCCCGCAGGGTCGGATGAGGGGGCCCGCGGCACTGCATTTAATGCCCTTCGCTTGCGCTCAGCGCATTCGCTCCTGTCGTCGCTCACCCCCTCATCTGCCCTGAAGGGCATCTTCTCCCCGCTGGGGAGAAGAGGGAAATTCCCGCACCGTATCCCGGCCCTTCGCTTGGGCTCAGGGCGTTCGACGCTGCGATCGATTCACTGGATCGATCGCTCCCGCTTCGCGGGACCGCGTCTCACCCACCCGTAACACTCATATGCCGGGCCACGGCCGGCCTGTTATGCGTGCGGTCGATGATGAAGTCGTGGCCCTTCGGTTTGCGGGTGATGGCCTCGTCGATGGCGGTGTGGAGGAGGGAGTCGTCTTCGGTGGCGCGCAGTGCGGCGCGAAGATCGGCGGCGTCGTTCTGGCCGAGGCACATATAGAGCGTGCCGGTGCAGGTGAGGCGGACGCGATTGCAGCTCTCGCAGAAATTATGGGTCATCGGCGTGATGAAGCCGAGGCGGCCGCCGGTCTCCGTGACCCTGACGTAGCGCGCCGGGCCGCCGGTCTGGTAATCGATATCGGTGAGGGTGAACTGCTTTTCCAGATCGGCGCGCAGCTCGGAGAGCGGCAGGTACTGGTCGGTGCGGTCCTCGTCTATCTCGCCCATCGGCATGGTTTCGATCACCGTCAGGTCCATGCCGCGGCCATGGGCGAAGCGCAGGAGATCGGGCATCTCGGCGTCGTTGAAATCTTTCAGCGCCACGGCGTTGAGCTTGATCTTGATGCCGGCCTTCTGCGCTGCGTCGATGCCTTCCATCACCTTCGCGAAATCGCCCCAGCGGGTGATCTTGCGGAATTTGTCGGGATCGAGCGTATCGAGCGAGACATTGATGCGGCGCACGCCGCACTCATAGAGCTCCTCGGCATGGCGGGAGAGCTGCGAGCCATTGGTGGTCAGCGTCAGCTCGTCGAGGCCGGAACCGATCTTTTCCCCGAGCTGGCGGACAAGATACATGATGTTCTTGCGCACCAGCGGTTCGCCGCCGGTCAGCCGGATCTTCCTCACGCCCTTGGCGACGAAGGCGGAACAGAGCCGGTCGAGCTCTTCCAGCGTCAACAGGTCCTTCTTCGGCAGGAAGGTCATGTTCTCGGCCATGCAATAGGTGCAGCGGAAATCGCAGCGGTCGGTGACGGAGACGCGCAGATAGGTGACGGCCCGGCCGAACGGGTCGATCATCGGATGTGCATCCGCCGTGAGCGGCGATGCATCGCCTATCGTTCCTACCCTGGTATTCAACTGGATCTCCGTACTCTCTTCAATGTGGGCATATGCTATTGTCGCGTCAAGGGAAACAGCCGGTGCGCGCATGCCAATTTCAGCTTGCGCTGAAAAACATCAGCGCCTACTCCTCGCAGGAGAAGAGGACAAAATGATGAGCGATATCTGGCCGAGCGAAATTCGCGTTTCGAAAGACCGGCAGCGGCTGGCGGTGACCTTCGACGACGGCCGGAGCTTCGAGCTGTCGGCCGAGCTTTTGCGCGTGCTGTCGCCGTCGGCCGAGGTGCAGGGCCACGGGCCGGGACAGCGGGTGACGGTGCCGGGCAAGCGCAACGTCGCGATCATCTCGATGACGCCGACCGGCAATTATGCCGTCAGGATCGGTTTTGACGACATGCACGATACCGGCATCTATACCTGGACTTATCTGCGCGAACTCGGCGAACGGGGCGCGGAGCTGTTTTCGGCCTATGAGGACGAGCTCCGCGAAAAAGGCATGAACCGCGACACGGCGGAAAAGCCGCGCTGAAATCAACGGGTATCGGGGGATACATGACAAAAGCGACCGGAAAGAACTGGCTGCGCGCCAAGGGGAGTGCGGCCGGCAGCAAGGTGACCTTCCTCGAACTGTTCTTCGACCTGGTCTTTGTCTTTTCGATCTCGCAGCTTTCGCATGCGCTTGCCGCTCATTATACGCCGCTTGGTGCCGCCGAGGCGGCATTGATGACCTTTTCGGTCTGGTGGGTATGGATCTTCACCGCCTGGGTGACCAACTGGCTCGATCCCGACAAGATGCCGGTGCGCGGCATGCTGGTGGCGCTGATGATGCTGGGGCTGCTGCTGTCGGCCTCCATTCCCGAGGCCTTCGGCGACAAGGGGTTGCTCTTTGCCGGCGCCTATGTGGCGATGCAGGTCGGGCGCTCATTGTTTGCGACCTATGCGATGACACGCGTCGACCGCGCCAATACGCTGAATTTTGTCCGCATCACCACCTGGCTCATCGTTGCCGCCGTCTTCTGGATCGCCGGCGGGCTGCTGGAGCATGAAGCCCGGCTGATCGCCTGGGTGATTGCGCTGGCGATCGAATATGCCGGGCCGGCCGCGGGCTTTGCGGTGCCGGGCCTCGGCCGCTCCGTTCCAAGCGACTGGGATGTGTCCGGCGCCCATATGGCCGAGCGCTGCGCGCTCTTCGTCATCATCTGCCTCGGCGAAGCGATCCTGGTATCCGGACGCACCTTTTCGGAGCTGCCGGTTTCGGGGCTGACCGGCATCGTCTTCATCACCGGCTTCGTCGGCACGGTCGCCATGTGGTGGCTTTATTTCCGTTTCGGCCACGGGCGCGCCGCCCACCGCATCGAACATGAGGCGACGCCGGGGGCCTTGGCGCGGCAGGCCTTCACCTATGGGCATATCCCGATCCTGGCCGGCATCATCGTGCATGCGGTGGCCGTCGAGTTCATGTTCTCGCATCCGCACGAGGCCGGCGATTTCGGCATCGCTGCGGCGGTGCTCGGCGGCTCCGGCCTGTTCCTGATCGGCAATCTCTGGTTCAAGGGCGCGACCAGCGGGCAGCTGCCGCTGTCGCATCTTGCCGGCCTCGTGTTGCTGATCCTTCTCGCCTTCGCAGCCCCCTTCATCGAGATCTATCTGCTGGGCATTCTGGCGACGCTGGTGCTGATCGTCGTCGCGGCCTGGGAATACCGCTCGCTGAGCGGTACATCGCCGGCGCCGACGCTGCATTGATCGTCAGTCGTTGTCGCTGAGATCCTTGAGCAGGGTGGCGATGATGCGCTCCATCGAGATGGCCGTCGCCATGCATTGCTCGATCGGCTCGTCGGAGAGGGTGCGTTCGATGAGAGCGGTCTGGATCGCCATCGCCGCCTCTGTCAGCCGGCGGCCCTCCGCGGTGAGATAAAGGCGCAGCACGCGCTTGTCGCGCGCGTCGCCGCGCCGCTCGATCAGATCCCGTTTTTCCA
Organism: Rhizobium sp. N122; assembly: GCF_002211295.1. NCBI lineage: Bacteria > Pseudomonadati > Pseudomonadota > Alphaproteobacteria > Hyphomicrobiales > Rhizobiaceae > Rhizobium > Rhizobium sp. N122. The sequence continues at coordinate 130,249 of NZ_LOKU01000023.1, forward strand.
TCTGCGGCAAGAGCATGCTCATATTGGAGCGGCCGACCAGCAGCTTGCGCGCCAGTTCCTGCTGCGAGATGCCCTCAAAACGATAGAGATTGACGAGAATGTCGAGGTGCGGCGGCTTGATGTCGAGATCGGCCAGCGAGCGGGTCAGCGACTGCTGCATCAGTTGGCAGGCGCGCGCCACCGCGATCCAGCTGCGAAAACGCGGATGATCCCAGGGAAGGGATTGATTTTTGTTCATCGTTGTACTTTATTGTTCAGTGTTGAACAGTCTTTTGGATTCTCACTATGGCAAATTTTGCGCTGGAGGTCACCCGTCTGGGTTTTTCGGCTCTGCAGGCGGTTTCACCGGAGCTGGCCGGCAGGATGGCGTTCCGGCTGTTCTGCCGCACACCGTCGCCGCGGCCGAAGGGCGCGAAGGCAAAGGCGGCGCATGCCGCGGGCGCGGCCCGGCTTGCCGGCGCTGAGCATTTTACCCTCAAGCTTGCCAGCGGGGCGAAAGCGCATGCCTACCGGCTGAACGGCGGGGCGAGGGGAAAACGCCCGCGTTTCCTGGTGACGCATGGCTGGGGCTCGAGTGGCGAATATATGGCCGAGCTCGTCTCGATGCTTGCGGCAACCGGTGCGGAAGTGGTGGCGCTCGATTTTCCCGGCCACGGGCGCGCCGGCGGGCGGTTCCTGCATATGGGGCTTGCGGTCGGTGCGATCGCCGCGGCCGGGGAGCGGTTCGGCGCCTTCGATGCGGTCATCGGCCATTCCTTCGGCGGTGCGGCGCTGATGGTCTCGGCGGCCGGCCTGCTGCCCGACATGGCGCCTGTTGCCTGCGAACGGCTGGTGCTGATCGGCGCGCCAAGCGAGATGCGCTGGCTGTTTGTCGATTTCGGCCGGATGATCGGCCTTCGCCCCGCGGCGCAGGCCGCGCTGGAGAATGAGGTTCATCGCGTCACCGGGCGGCGACTTGAGGCGTTCGACGCGGACAATACGGCAGGCGGCATCGGCCGACCGGTGCTCGTCATCCATGCCGAGGACGACAAGGAGGTGCCGCCGGCCCATGCCAGGCGGTACGGTGCGGCGGGTGCAAGTGTGCGCCTGTTCTGGGCGAACGGCTTCGGGCATCGGCGCATCGTCGGCGCAGAGCCGGTGCTTGGCGCGATTGCGGCTTTTCTCGACGGCGATCGGGGTGAAGAGGACGCGTTTGACGAAAGCATCAAAAAAGATGCGGAGATCATTCCGTTTTTTGAGCTTCCGGCGCGGCGCGCGGCATTGTAGCGTCCGGCGCGAAGATCAAGCCGCGGCGGGACGCCTCATGAAAATCATCAGCAGCATCGAAGAGCTCAACACGATCTACGGCGCCGGCCTGTCACAGGCCTCGGTCGACAAGGTGACCAGGCGGCTTACGCCGCTTTATCGCGAGATGATCGAGATCTCGCCGTTTGCCGCACTTGCGACGGTCGGGCCGGAAGGGCTCGACTGTTCACCGCGCGGCGATCTCGGCGGGGTGGTGCGCGTCGTCGACGACGGGACGCTGCATCTGCCGGACTGGCGCGGTAACAACCGCGTCGATTCGCTTTCCAATATTGTGCGCGATCCGAGGCTCGCGCTGATGTTCCTGATCCCCGGCTCGAACACGACGATGCGCATCAACGGCCGCGGCGTCGTCTCCAACGACGAGGCGCTGCTTGAAGGTTTCGAGATGGACGGCAAACATCCGCGCACGGTCATCGTCATTTCGATCGACGAGGTCTATTTTCAATGCGCCCGCGCAGTGATGCGGGCCGAACTCTGGAATGCCGAGCATTTCGCCGATCCCGCAGGTCTGCCGACACCCGGCCAGATGCTGAAGGCGGCGGTAGGCGATTTCGACCAGGAAACCTACGACCGCGAATGGCCTGGACGCGCGGCGAAGACAATGTGGTAAGCCGCTGTCACCTGTGGGTGACAGCGCGCCTGCGGCGGCGGTTCGCCGTCAGCTCTTATAGATCAGCCAGCTCTTGGTGAAATCTTTCTGCATGCCGTCCTGATAGAGGATGGTGCAGTTGCGGCCCGCATTCTTGGCGCCGTAAAGGGCGATGTCGGTCTTGCTGTAGAGTTCGCCGGCGTCCTCGGCGCTGGAGGCCATGCAGATGCCGATCGAGACGGTGATCGGGCCGTAATTGACCCGCGTGCGGGAATTTTTGAACGGGGTCGTTTCCAGCGTGCGGCGGATGCGCTCGGCGATCGCGGTGATTTCCTCGGGCGTATTGCCGTCGATAATCAGCGCGAATTCCTCGCCGCCGGCACGGGCGACGAAGACATCGCGGCGGACATTGCTGCGGATGACGGAGGCGACGGTGGCGAGGATCTTGTCGCCGACGGGATGGCCGTAGGTGTCGTTGATCTTCTTGAAGTTGTCGATATCGGCAAGCAGCAGGGCCGTCACCGGCCGCATGCCGGGATTGTTGAAGACGGCGGCGAGGCGCTCGTCGAAGGCGCGGCGGTTGGAAAGACGCGTCAGCGAATCGGTGTTGGCGATACGCTTGTATTCGTCGAGTTCCTTGCGGACCTGGTCCATCTCCTGCGAGCGCTGAACGACGTCCTCGACGGTGCGTTCGCCATGCGCCATGGTGTCGCCGGTCGCTTGGCTGAGGAGCTCGATGGCGTTTTCGATCAGCTCGACGCTGGCATTGCTCTTGGAGGTGATGCGCTTATGGGTCTCGCCAAGCAGCCTGGTATAGCTTTCCAGCGAACTCTGCTCCTGCCTTAGAATCCTGAGCAAGCCGTCGAGTTCGCCTGATATGCGGCTATGGGCGTCGTCGACAACGCGGGCCGGGCTGCTGGTGAAATATTGCGCGCCGAGCGCGTCGAGTTCGGCCTGCGTCGCCTGGCTGCCAAGGGCTGAAAGCTCCCGTGTCAGCGCCGGATTGGAGCCGATATAGGCCTCGTAGAAGAGTTCGTAATTGCGCGGTATCGGCGCAACGCCCATCGAGCGCATGGCATAGGTGATCTGGCCCGCAACATCGGGAACCTGCACCTTGGGCGCGACAGCCGTATTCATCCGGCGAACTCCTCATATATTCAAAGGCAATATTCTATTTGGTAGCTTAAATTTCTTGGGAAAAGATTAAAGCGACATATACCAAATACTACATGCGACAATTGCCCTATAGGTCAATACTTCTTTCATGCCTATGATTCTACACGGAAAAACCTATCTTTTCGGGCCCAGTGCAGACTGGTTGTGTGGGCAGCGCTGTCCGAAAAACTTACAGTTCTTCTCTGCCAGAGGTCGTATTCGACTTGTCGATATCACCCCAGGTTCAATTCCTGGAAGAAATCATTGCCCTTGTCGTCGATGACGATGAAGGCGGGGAAGTCTTCGACCTCGATCTTCCAGACCGCTTCCATGCCGAGTTCGGGATATTCGAACACTTCGACCTTGCGGATGCAGTCCTGAGCGAGGCGGGCGGCGGGGCCGCCGATCGAGCCGAGGTAGAAGCCGCCGTGTTTCTTGCAGGCCTCGCGTACGGCGCGCGAGCGGTTGCCCTTGGCGAGCATCACCATCGAGCCGCCGAAGGACTGGAACTGGTCGACGTAGCTGTCCATGCGGCCGGCCGTCGTCGGGCCGAAGGAGCCGGAGGCGTAACCTACAGGCGTCTTGGCCGGACCGGCATAATAGACCGGGTGGTTTTTCAGGTAATCGGGCATGCCTTCGCCCTTTTCCAGGCGCTCGCGGATCTTGGCGTGCGCCAGATCGCGGGCGACGATGATGGTGCCGGTGAGCGACAGGCGCGTCTTGACCGGATGCCTGGAGAGTTCGGCCAGCACTTCGGCCATCGGCCGGTTGAGGTCGATATGGATGGTCGATTCAGACAGTTTCGCTTCATCGATCTCGGGCATGTATTTCGACGGATCGGTTTCGAGCTGTTCGATGAAGATGCCGTCGCGGGTGATCTTGCCCTTGGCCTGGCGGTCGGCGGAACAGGAGACGCCAAGGCCGATCGGTAGCGAGGCGCCATGGCGGGGCAGGCGGATGACACGCACGTCATGACAGAAATACTTGCCGCCGAACTGGGCGCCGACACCCATCTGCTGTGTCAGCTTGTGGATTTCCTTCTCCATCTCGAGATCGCGGAAGGCGTGGCCGCTCTCGGAGCCTTCGGTCGGCAACTCGTCGAGATAGCGGGTCGAGGCGAGCTTGACGGTCTTCAGGTTCATCTCGGCCGAGGTGCCGCCGATGACGATCGCCAGATGGTAGGGCGGACAGGCGGCCGTACCCAACGTCAGGATCTTCTCCTTGAGGAAGTCGATCATCCGGTCATGCGTCAAAAGCGAGGGCGTGCCCTGGTAGAGGAAGGTTTTGTTGGCCGAGCCGCCGCCCTTGGCGACGAAGAGGAATTCATAGGCGTCGGTGCCTTCCTCGTAGATGTCGATCTGGGCCGGCAGATTGTTCCTGGTGTTCTTCTCCTCGAACATTTTCACCGGCGCGAGCTGCGAATAACGCAGGTTCTTCTTCTCATAGGCATCCATGACGCCGCGGGCGAGGGCGGCGCCATCGCCGCCTTCGGTCCAGACCCTGCGACCCTTCTTGCCCATGATGATCGCCGTGCCGGTATCCTGGCACATCGGCAACACGCCGCCGGCAGCGATATTAGCGTTCTTCAGGAGGTCGTAGGCGACGAAGCGATCATTGTCGGTCGCCTCGGGGTCGTCGAGGATCGAGGCGAGCTGCTTCAGATGGCCGGGGCGCAGCAGGTGGTTGATGTCGGCAAAGGCGGTTTCGGCGAGCAGGCGGATGCCTTCCGGCTCGACGGTCAGGATCTCCTGACCCTTGAAGGTATCGACCGACACATAATCGCTGCTGATCTTGCGATAGGCAGTGGCATCCTTGCCAAGGGGAAAGAGATCGTCAGCCATCGAAGTGACCTTTCTGGTGGGCGCGTCGCTAAATTGGAACCGATCTAAATCTCCTGTCGGGCAAAAGCAATCTGCATGCGGCGGAGTTTGGCGTTGCGGCCATGTCGTGCTGCATTTTGCCGTCGACGTGTCACACGCCCTAGGCGAGTAAAAGAAAGCGGATATCGTCATTTGTCGCGAAAAGACAGACTTCAGGTTGCTTTCAATTCAAGCCCGGTTCATATTCCCGCAGCGTTAACCTGCCGGGGCTTCCAATGCCAAATGCAAAGCCAACTGCTGTCGACGACCTTCTTGTTTTCTTCGAGCATGACTGGATCAGAGGCGATCTGCTACGCCTCGCCAGCGATCCCGAAGGAGCGGACATGTACGTTCGCTTCGTCAACGGCATCCGCATCGACGCCAAACATGGGCCTGACCACGAAACGATCATCGAGGGCAAGTATGGAACCTTCAAGGTGAAACCTGACGGCCACTTCACATATGAGCTGGATTACACGCTCGACGTGGTGAAGAATTTAAGCAAGTACGATCAGCTCATCGAAAAGCTCAGCTACAAGATGTCGGACGGCTCGGGGGGCACGGACCTCGGCGTGTTGACGCTTGCAATCGACGGCGTCAACGAAGATGAAAAATACCACGAAGTCCTGGATTTCGACGACATGGGCGTCACGTCGCGGGCGGATGATTTCTTCCTTCCCGACTATCGGGGCTTTGCACTCTCTGTGAACGGCAGTCACGAACTGACGCTTCTGAACGGTATCGTCTACGATACTATCCTGGGCGTTGACGCCATCACCGAGGACGGTTTCAGCGATACCGTTCTATCGCCGGGCTCTCTGCCGGTGACCTTGAAAATGGTCGATGGCGGGGAGTTTACCTTTCAGGGCGTCTCGATCGCCGAATTGTCGGCTTCGCCGTTTCACCTGACGCTGACCGCCATGAATGATGGCCAGATCGTCTATCAGCAGGAGCTTGAGGTCACTGGTCCCAGTCTCGAGGTAAATATCGAAGACATTGAAGAAATCCGCTTCGATTTCATGGGCAATTCTGTGGTGATGGACAATTTTTCGCTGTTGGTTTGACGGCAAGGGTGCGCGGTTTGCCCCTCACCCTAACCCTCTCCCCGTAAAAACGGGGCGAGGGGACGTGCCCCGCGAGGCGCTGGTGAGGGACGGAGAGCTTGCGGCATATCCCCTTCGCCCCGTTTACGGGGAGAAGGTGGCGGCGGCCGGATGAGGGGCAGCCCTCGTTTTCTATTTCGGCCCGATCATCGTCTCCGGACGCACGATCGCGTCATACTCTTCCGACGTCACCAGTCCACTCGCAAGCGCCTCTTCCTTCAGCGTCGTTCCGTTCTTGTGGGCGGTCTTGGCGATCTTGGCGGCCGCGTCGTAGCCGATCTTCGGGGCAAGCGCGGTCACCAGCATCAGCGAGCGTTCCAGGCCGGCCTTGATGTTGTCCTCGCGCGCCTCGATGCCGACGACGCAATTGTCGGTGAAGGAGACGGCGGCGTCGGCCAGCAGTTGCACCGACTGCAGGAAATTATAGGCCATCATCGGATTGTAGACATTGAGCTCGAAATGGCCCTGGCTATCGGCGAAGGTCAGCGCGGCGTGATTGCCGAAGATGTGGATGCAGACCTGCGTCAGTGCCTCGCACTGGGTCGGGTTGACCTTGCCGGGCATGATCGACGAGCCGGGTTCGTTTTCCGGCAGCGCCAGTTCGCCGAGACCGGCGCGCGGGCCGGAGCCGAGCAGGCGGATGTCGTTGGCGATTTTGAAGAGGGCGGCGGCGGCCGCATTGATGGCGCCATGGGAAAAGACCATGCTGTCATGAGAGGCGAGCGCCTCGAACTTGTTCGGCGCGGTGACGAAGGGCATGGCCGTTATGGCGGCGATCTCTTCGGCGACCCTTTCGGCAAAGCCCACCGGCGCATTGAGGCCGGTACCAACGGCGGTGCCGCCCTGGGCGAGTTCGCAGAGGCCGGGCAGGGTCATTTCGATGCGCTTGATGGCGGAGCCGACCTGGGCGGCATAACCGGAAAATTCCTGGCCGAGCGTCAGCGGCGTCGCATCCTGGGTGTGGGTGCGGCCGATCTTGATGATGTGGCTGAATTCGGTGACCTTCATGTCGAGGGCGGCATGCAGGTGCTTCAGGGATGGCAGCAGGTGATGGGCGATCCGTTCGGCGCAGGCGATGTGCATCGCCGTCGGATAGGTGTCGTTCGACGACTGGCTCATATTGACGTGATCGTTCGGATGCACTGGCCTTTTGGAACCCATGACGCCGCCGAGCATTTCTATAGCACGATTGGAGATCACCTCATTGGCATTCATGTTGGACTGCGTGCCCGAACCGGTCTGCCAGACGACAAGCGGAAAATGCTCGTCGAGCTTCCCGTCGATCACTTCCTGGGCGGCGTCGACGATTGCCTTGCCAAGCGCAGGGTCGAGCTGGCCGAGCGACATGTTGGCGCGGGCGGCGGCCTGCTTGACGATGCCGAGCGCACGCACGATCGACAGCGGCTGCTTTTCCCAGCCGATCTTGAAATTGCCGAGCGAACGTTCGGCCTGGGCGCCCCAATATCGGTCGGCGGCGACGTCGATCGGGCCAAAAGTATCGGTTTCGGTGCGGGTTGCGGTCATCGGCCTTGCCTTCCCTTTACATGCTGTTTTCGGTCATCTGAGAAAGATGAGGTCTTATAGGTTGGAACGTCCGACAAGAAAACCGGACGCGATAGGAAATATTGAAATTGGCAGTCATGTTTTGATGGGTTGTGCGGCGTGCTTTTTCGGCCACTTTGAAAATTTTATGCGTCCGGGCGAATTCGTCCCACTGGCCCGGATGCGAAAATTCGGTAAAAAATTAACTAATAATTTCATAATTTTGTGTGAACTTCTGCGCGGCGCCATGCAGGAACTCCGTCACACAGAATTGAGTCCGCCGGCGCTGGCGGCGCAGGCCGGTTTCTGATCAATGAGCCGGACGCTGAGTTTCGCGGGATTTGAGCTGAGAACAGCATGACACCGGGACTGGAAGATATATGACGTTCGTTTTGAAAAGCGCGGCATCCGCATTGGCAATTTCCTGCGGCGTGGCGGTTATGAGTGCCGCACCCGCGCATGCTTATACTTTGATGGACATGCTGCGCGGCGACAGGCAGCGGACCCAAAGCACCATCTTCATGGATCAGGCGCCCGGCCGTCCGGTGCCGCGTGGCGCCGATGGCGGCTCGCTCGGCGGGCTCGATCCGGAAGCGCCGCTGCCGAAGGTCAGCGGCCCGCGCTACTACACCTATAAGACCGAGACGCTGCAGTTCGTCGACACCAGCAAGTTTGCCGATCCTGTCGTCACCGGCGCGGTTGCCGATGTTTCGGCGAGCGGCGGCGATGCCGGCGCCGAACCCGCCGTGCAGCGCCGTTTCCTGGCGCAGGCCAAGGTGCGCGCCAATGCTGATGTCGCAAAGGCGCTCGAAGCCTATTACGGCGACAGCCGCAATCCGCTCGTCTGGGTCGAGGGCAACCAGGTCAACGACCGCGCCAAGTCGGCGATGGCGGCACTTGCCGATGTGGCTTCGGTCGGTCTCGACCCGGCCGATTACGCTGTCCAGACGCCGGATATCGATCCTGCCAATCCCGATCCCGCGGCCCGCGACCGAGCGCTGACGCAGTTCGAACTCGAGCTCTCGGCCAAGGTGCTGGCCTTCGTGCAGGATACGGTGCGCGGCCGCATCGATCCGAACAAGATTTCCGGCTATCACGATTTCCAGCGCAAGGTGGTCAATCTGACGCCGGTGCTGAAGCTTGCCCGTATGAGCCCCGATGCCGGCGCCTATATCGCCAGCCGCTCGCCCGATGGTCCGCAGTTCGAGGCGCTGAAAGCGGAGCTTGCCAAGCTTCGCGCCGCCGATGGCGGCAATGAGGAGCGAATCGTCGTTTCGCTCGACAAGCTGCTGAAGCCTGGCGACAGCTCGCCCGAGATCGCCAATATCGTCAAGGCGATCGGCAAGCATGGGTCCGAAACGCTGAAGACCGACCACGCGGCAACGCTTGCCGCTTACGCAGGCAGCAGTGACTACTCGCCCGATATCGTCTCGCTGGTCGAGGCCTTCCAGCAAGAGCGTGGACTGAAGGCCGATGGGGTCATCGGCCAGGCGACCGTACGCGCCATGACCGGGGGCGATACCAATGCCTCGAAGATCGGCAAGCTCGATGTCGCCATGGAGCAGGCGCGCTGGCTGCCGGAGGATCTCGGTTCACGCTACGTGATGATCAACCAGCCGGCCTTCATGGCCTACTACCACAATGACGGCAAGGAACAGCTGTCGATGCGCGTCGTTGTCGGCGGCAAGAACAACCAGACCTATTTCTTCGACGACGAGATCGAGACGGTGGAGTTCAACCCGTTCTGGGGCGTGCCGCAGTCGATCATCATCAACGAGATGCTGCCGAAGCTGCGTTCCGACCCGAACTATCTCGACCAGCTCGGCTATGAAGTCGAAGTGAACGGCCATGCCGTTGCCTCGTCGAGCGTCGACTGGTACGGCTCGACCAATAACGTCTCGGTGCGCCAGCCGCCGAGCAGTGACAATGCGCTCGGCGAGCTGAAGATCCTGTTCCCGAACAGCCACGCGATCTATATGCACGACACGCCGTCTAAGAGCTTCTTCAAGCGTGATATGCGGGCTCTGAGCCACGGCTGCGTGCGCCTTTCCAATCCGCGCGCAATGGCCGCCGCCGTGCTCGGCACGTCGGTCGACGACGTCGCCAAGCAGATCGCCAGCGGGCAGAACCATGCGGTGAAGGTGCCGCAGAAGATCCCGGTCTACGTGTCCTACTTCACCGCCTGGCCGAACAAGGACGGCGTGGTGGAGTATTTCGACGACGTCTATGGCCGTGACGCCTATGTCGACAAGGCTTTCGACGCGACGACGAAGGCGCGTGGCGCGCAGATTTGACCTAGGGTTTAGCGGGTTATGCAGCGGGCGGTCTTCGGGCCGCCCGTTTTGTTTGGGCCGAGATGCCAACGGCGCCGTTCTGGGCTCTTAGGCTCGAGGAGGGAATGACGAGGGAAAGGGCCTGCCGTGGCAGCCCCCCTCTGCCCTGCCGGGCATCTCCACCACAAGGCAGAGGGGGGCTTGCACGGTACATCGGCAAAGAATGAGGGAAGAGAGGCGACAGCCTCAGACCGCGACCTTCACCGCATATTCCTGCAACAGCCTCTCCACCAGATCAGGCGTCAGCTCATCGTAATGAGTGATGATCATGTCCGGATCGAGGTTGGAAACCGGCACGTCGGAATAGCCGAAAGGCACGGCGATCGACGGCACGCCGGCGTTTCTGGCGACGGCGATGTCGTTGATGCTGTCACCGATCATGACGGTGCGGGTGATATCGCCGCCGGCGCGGTCGATGGTGCCGCTGAGGTGACGGGCGTCGGGTTTGCGCACGGGGAAGCTGTCACCGCCGGTGATGGCATCGAAATAGCTGACGAGGTCGAGTTTTTCGAGCAGGCCGAGCGCCAGGCTTTCCATCTTGTTGGTGCAGACAGCGAGGCGGTAACCGGCAGATTTAAGCTCATCCATCGCCGCGACGAGACCGGGATAGGGTTCGGTGCGGCCGGGCATGTTGGCGGCATAATGGGCGACGAACCGTTCGACCAGGGGCGGCAGGGCGTCGCTTTCGAGCGGATGGCCGCGCAGCCGGCAGGCGCGTTCGATCATCACGCGGGCGCCGTGGCCGACGAGATGGGTGAGGTCGTCATAGCTGACCGGGTCGAGGCCAAGGGCTGCGATCGTGTGGTTCAGGCTCTCGACCAGATCCGTATGGGTGTCGAGAAGGGTGCCGTCGAGATCGAAGACGATGAGTGCCGGGCGGACAGGGGAAGGGGTCAAGGGTTTGCCTCTTTGCGCGATGGGCCGTTCCGGAGAGCGACGGGTGGTCCCGGCGGAACGAATGTCGTTCGAGGGAAAGACAGCTCGCCCCCGGAACGATGGTTGTTCCTGAGGTAGGCGATCACGCGGCGGAAAGCAACGTTAGGATGCCGGCCGGGAAGGGCGCAGGCATTTGTTTCGGCTTTTCATTTTCCGTGATGATTTTGACTTTCGTTTGCCAGGCGAGCCGTGTAAACAGCACATCCAACGCAATAATTCGGAGTTGGCGGCGCATGGATGCCCGCGAAATGAAGATCAAGGCCGCCGCAGCCGCACTCGCCCATGTCGAAGACGGAATGCGCCTCGGCATCGGCACGGGCAGCACGGCGGAAGAATTCGTTCGTCTGCTGGCGGAGAAGGTCGCGGGCGGCTTCAGGGTCGAAGGCGTTCCGACGTCAGAAAGAACGGCGCGGCTTTGCGTCGAACTTGGCGTGCCGCTGAAATCGCTCGATGAACTGCCGGCACTCGATCTGACGATCGACGGCGCCGACGAGGTCGATCCGGCGCTCAGATTGATCAAGGGCGGCGGCGGCGCGCTGCTGCGCGAAAAGATCGTCGCGGCCGCTTCCGAGCGGATGATCGTCATTGCCGACGAGAGCAAGCTTGTGGACACGCTCGGCGCCTACGCGCTGCCGATCGAGGTCAATCCATTCGGGCTTGTCTCGACACGGATCGCGATCGAGAAGGTCGCGGCCCGGCTCGGCCTTTCCGGCGAACTCAGCCTGCGCCAATCCGGTGACGGAGAGTTTACCACGGATGGCGGCCATCACATCATCGATGCATCTTTTGGCCGCATTCCTGATGCAGAGGCGCTTTCGAGCGAGCTGAATTCCATACCCGGCGTCGTCGAACACGGGCTCTTTATCAATATGGCGGCACTTGCGATCATTGCCGGTCCTGCAGGTGCGCGCACGCTGCAGGCAAACAGATAACAGGAGCGTACACTCATGATGAACATTGCAGGTCTTGGCCGTTTTGCCGCTGCGACGATCGTTCTTTCCGGGCTTGCCTTCGGCTCCGCCGTCAAGGCGCAGGAGGTCTCCGAGGAGCAGCTGAAGGCGTCTCGCGCGGCGATCGACGCCATCGGCGCCACGGCCCAGTTCGACAACATTCTGCCCGGTCTTGCCGAGCGACTGAAGGCCGGTCTGATCCAGGATTCGCCGAACTACCAGGACATCATTTCGTCGACGGTCGACGCGCAGGCGCTGGCGTTGGCGCCCCGCCGCGGCGATCTGGAGAAGGAGGCGGCGCTCACCTATGCCAAGACCTTTACCGCCGAGGAACTGAAGGCGATCGCCGACTTCTATAATTCCGACGTCGGCAAGAAGCTGTTGCGCGACGGCCCGGTCGCCTCGCGCGAGACGGCGAAGGCTGCCGACATCTGGGCGCAGGGTATTTCCCGCGACCTGGAAAAGCAGAGCAATGCCGAGCTTTCCAAGGTCATCAAGGCGCCGCCGCCGGCAACCGACAGCCCGGTTGCACCCGCGCCCGCTCCGGCGCCGGCTGCCCAGAAGTAAGGACCGCCTCGGCGGATTTGCAAAAGCCCGGCATCGCCCGGGCTTTTTTGCTATGATGGATGCCGTAATGCCGATGAGGCTTTGGCGAGGCAACATGTCTGCTCATTACGAGGCTGTGCGCGTGCGGATATCAGGCCGGGTCCAGGGTGTCGGCTTTCGCATGTGGACGCGCGATGAGGCGTTGCGGCTCGGGCTCACAGGCTGGGTGCGCAATGAAGCGGACGGATCTGTCGCCGCTTTGATCGCAGGGCCCGATACCGCCATCTCGACAATGATCGAGCGCTTCGGCCGCGGGCCTGCGGGCGCATTGGTTTCCGATGTCGAGACGGAAGCGAGCCCGCTCGAGACAATGCCAACGGGTTTCCGCATCACGGGTTGACGCGGCAAATTGCCAAGGGATGCGCATCCCGGAAACGCCGGACCCTCAGCCCCAATCCTTCGAGCTCTTGGCCAATTGCCACACACCCGTTTCATCCGGCTCGACGCGCTTGTTGCCGCGGTAGAAGATCGGCAGTCCTGTTTTCTTGTCCATCGCGAAACGGCTCGGTGCGTATTTTTCGTTCTCATGGCCTTGGATGGCGAGGCCGAGCGCTTCCTTGAATTTGCCGGCCTTGCACAGGTTGGCGAAGAGAGTCTGATCCATCGTTTGCTCCGGCTTCTTTTTTATTGCGTGGATTTGCCTGCCAGCCTCGGGCGGCCGGGTCAACCGTTTGCCGTGAAGATTCGGGCGAGGGGAACGGGATAATGCAGGAGCGGGCTTTTGTTTTCAGGGCGATCGCCCCTAGAGCCTTTCCTGGTTAGATTGAAGCATTCTGTTGGCTCAAACGGAGTCGGATGGTCGACCGGCCGGCGCGCGTCGTAGCCCAGTTCTACGGCCAAGCCGGCCGGTCGATCAGCCGGCCCGTTTCAGCCAACCCTCCCGCAGATTTGCCAGGCAAATCTGCAAGACTTGGAATCTCCAGACGCACTGATCGCTTCGCCGTGGCGAAGCGGTGCGGCCGGTGGGCCGGGCATCTCTAGCCAGGGCAGAGGCGATCGGCTCGGACGTACCAAGGGGTATGCCCTTCGCCAATCGCCTCTGCCCTGACGAAAACCTGCTCCGGCAGAATGCTTCAATCTAACCAGGAAAGGCTCTATATCAGGAACATCCTTCCTGCGATTCCCTTCCGGAGCTCCTCATGTCTTCCTACGACTACGACCTCTTCGTCATCGGCGGCGGTTCCGGAGGCGTGCGCGGCGCGCGTGTCGCTGCTTCGCTCGGCAAAAAGGTGGCGATCGCCGAGGAGTACCGCTACGGCGGCACCTGCGTCATTCGCGGCTGCGTGCCGAAGAAACTTTTCGTCTATGCTTCGCAGTTTCATGAGCATTTCGAGGATGCGGCCGGATTCGGCTGGACGGTCGGCGAAAGCAGCTTCGACTGGAAGAAGCTGGTGGCGGCCAAGGATGTCGAAATTGCCCGGCTGGAAGGCCTCTACAAGAAGGGCCTTGCCGGGGCCAATGCCGAGATCCTGGAAACGCGGGCCGAACTCGTCGACGCCCATACGGTGCGGCTTGTGAAGACAGGGCAGACGGTGACGGCAAAGACAATCTTGATTGCCACCGGCGGACGGCCGAACCCGCATGCGGCCCTTCCCGGCCACGAGCTGTGCATTTCCTCCAACGAGGCCTTTCATCTCGAAGAGCTGCCGAAGTCGATCGTCATCGCCGGCGGCGGTTATATCGCCGTCGAGTTCGCCAATATCTTTCATGGCCTCGGCGTCGAGACGACGCTGATCTATCGCGGCGCCGAGATCCTGTCGCGCTTCGACGAGGATCTGCGGCGCGGGCTGCACGAGGCGATGGTCGCCAAGGGCATCCGCATCCTTTGCCACGATACGCTGCAGAAGGTTTCCAAAGGCGAGGGCGGGCTCACTCTGGAGACGATGAATAATGGCAAGCTGCAGGCAGACGTCGTCCTCTTGGCGCTGGGGCGCGATCCGAACACCGAAGGCCTCGGCCTTGAGGCGGCCGGCGTCGCCGTCGACGAGCGTGGCGCGATTATCGTCGACGACTATTCGCGCACTAATGTCGAAAACGTCTATGCGCTCGGCGACGTCACCAACCGGGTACAGCTGACGCCGGTGGCGATCCACGAAGCGATGTGCTTTATCGAAACCGAATACAAGAACAATCCGACTCGGCCGGATTACGAGCTGATCCCGACTGCCGTCTTCTCGCAGCCGGAGATCGGCACCGTCGGCCTCTCGGAAGAAGAGGCCGGCAAGCGTTACGGCGAACTTGAGGTGTATCGAGCGCAGTTCCGGCCGCTGAAGGCGACGCTTTCCGGCCGGGCCGAACGGATGATCATGAAACTGATCGTCGATGCGGCTAGCCGCAAGGTCGTGGGCGCCCATATTCTCGGCCACGATGCCGGCGAGATGGCGCAGCTGCTCGGGATAACGCTAAAGGCCGGCTGCACCAAGGACGATTTCGACCGGACCATGGCGCTGCATCCGACTGCGGCCGAAGAGCTCGTCACCATGTATGCGCCGAGCTATCGGATCCGCGACGGCAAGCGTGTCTAGGTGTATTAAGCTATCCGCTGCATTTCTGGCTCCGGCCACGGAGCCATCAATCAGTGGGATGGTTTAAAGGCCAAGAACCTATGGGACCTTCGTCAGCGCGAACGTCTTTATAGGTCGATTTGATCTTGGTGAGCACCGTCTCATCGTCGGTTTCAATTTCATAGAAGGTACTGTCGGCAGCCCGGATAGCCACCCACTTCTCGTTTAGCTCTGCTGGCAACGAGCCGACGAACTCTCCCCAGATAACTTGCCGCGTCTTTTCGGCCAATGCCGCGAGATCAGGGCCTGAGAGCCGTGCATTGACCTGCGCCAATGTCTCAAGTTGCTCGCCGCCTTCACCCGTGGCCTCAAACCAATCATGTCCAGGTTTAGACGACTTAACCGTGGAAACTGTCCAATTTGCCTGCAAAGACTGAGGAGCCAACAAGCGCAACAAGTCCAGCAGATCGACCGCGAGGATATTCTCTCTGAGGTCGTAGATTCTAAGCGCTGTCACTGCGAACCTCCAGGGGCCACGGCCTCATCGACCGAAGCATTTTGTCAGCACGACCCCAGCTATGTTCTTCAGCTGGTGATGCGCGGCGCTCGGATGACCTTGAGGAAGAGCGCCTTCATCGCATCCGCGATACCTTCGGTCGGCGACACCTCGAAGTAGAAGCCGGGCGAGGCGCATGCCTGCATCTTCGTCGGGATCTCGTTCTGGAAGGGCTTGATCCAGGTATTATACCAACTGTTGCTCGGCAACGGCAGATAGGTGGTATAGAGCACGGCGATCTTGACGCCGCGATCCTTTAACGGCTTGCAGAAAGAGGTGTCGATCGGCTCCTGACAGCGGCCGCCGGTCGTCTTCTTGGTGCATGTGGACGGCTTGTAGCTGTCGCCGACGCCGTCGGAAACGAAAAACAGGATCTTTTCGGGGCTGATGTTCGACGTGCCGTCACCGGCCGGATCGATGATGGTGTTCATCTGCGTCATGGCGCTGTCGAAGTTGGTGATCTGGTCGCTATTGTAGTTCTGATAGGGAATGGTCATCAGATCGACCGCGTCGGTATAGTTCTTCACCTTCGTCAGGTCGGATGTAAGGCCAGAAATCGTGGTGAGCTTTGCGTCCTCCGCTTTGGTGCCGAATGTATAAACGCCCATGCGGAACTGGTCGCTGCTGACGCGCTGAGTCTTGGCCGTATCGGTCAGCGCCTGGGTCGCTTGGCGCACCACGTCGATGCGCATGGCGACGCCGAGGCTTTTGGCGATGGTATAGTTGTTGGTGCTCTGATCCATCTGGTGGCAGGCAAAGGCGCAGCCTGTCTTGGCTTCCAGTTTTGAAACGTCGATGGGTGTCGCGCCGACTCCCATCGAGGGCGTGTTGTCAAGCAGGATGTAAAAATCCATGAAGGCGGCGGTCTGGTATTCGGCGGTCGCCATGCCGGAGATGGTGATCGAATCCTTGCCGAGAATACGCATGAAGGTGGTGGGCACCGCGGCGGTAAATGAAACTTTCGAATTCAGCTTGTTGGCGGTCTTGGTAACGTCGATGCCGAGATCGACATTAACATCCGCCAGTTCTCCCGATACCTGCGACATGAAGATGCTGCGGGCGTCGATCTTGCCAAGTGAGATCGTGCCATTGCCGGCCATGGTCATGGCGACGGCGACCGCGCCGGATTTTTCGGCGATCGACCCGACGGCGGCGGCATCGGCGGCGGCGAAGAGCTGGGTGCGCAGGCTCATGGCGTGAGCGAAATCCACCGCCATGCCTGCCATGCCAAGGAGCGGCACCATCAGCAATGCGGTCATGATGCCGAAATTGCCTGAGCGGTCCGCTATGAAGCCGGGCGGAAGGATCGCCATGACATATCCCCGATGTTGAAACCTCCTTCCGGTTCTACATTCAAAGTCTAAAATATAGGGAAATCGACGTGGTATATGCTGGTTTAACGATGGAAGCGGGGATTTTTGCTACCTATATGCGAGCGTCGGCCGATGGCGGCGGCATGGCGTGGAGCATCGGGCGATTGGCCTTTGCAAGCCCGATCTAAAGGTCTATAAGCCGCCGCAATCAAGGATAGGTGCATCCCAGGGACGGATGTGAGTGAGGTGAGTGACATGGCAGAGAATTGGACCCCGAGCAGCTGGCGGCAGAAACCGATCCTGCAGGTTCCCGAATATCCGGATGCAGCCGCGTTGGCGGCAACGGAGGCCACGCTCGCCAGCTATCCGCCGCTGGTTTTTGCCGGTGAGGCGCGCCGCCTGAAGAAGCATCTCGCCAATGTCGCCGAAGGCAACGGCTTCCTGTTGCAGGGCGGTGACTGCGCCGAGAGCTTCGCCGAACACGGCGCCGACAATATCCGCGACTTCTTCCGCGCCTTCCTGCAGATGGCCGTCGTGCTGACCTTCGGCGCTCAGCTGCCGGTCGTCAAGGTCGGCCGCATCGCCGGCCAGTTCGCCAAGCCGCGTTCGTCGAATGTCGAGAAGCAGGGCGATGTGACGCTGCCGGCCTATCGCGGCGACATCATCAACGGCATCGAGTTCACCGAGGAGTCGCGCATTCCGAACCCGGAACGCCAGGCCATGGCCTACCGCCAGTCGGCCGCGACGCTGAACCTTCTGCGCGCCTTCGCGATGGGCGGTTACGCCAATCTCGAAAACGTGCATCAGTGGATGCTCGGCTTCGTCAAGGACAGCCCGCAGGGCGAGCGCTACCGCAAGCTTGCCGACCGCATCAGCGAAACCATGGATTTCATGAAGGCGATCGGCATCACCTCGGAAAACCACCCGAGCCTGCGCGAGACCGATTTCTTCACCAGCCATGAGGCGCTGCTGCTCGGCTACGAGGAGGCGCTGACTCGCGTCGATTCCACCTCGGGCGACTGGTATGCCACATCGGGCCACATGATCTGGATCGGCGACCGCACGCGCCAGGCCGACCATGCGCATATCGAATATTGCCGCGGCATCAAGAACCCGATCGGCCTGAAATGCGGCCCGTCGCTGCAGGCCGACGATCTGCTGCAACTGATCGACATCCTGAATCCGGCTAACGAAGCCGGGCGTCTGACGCTGATCTGCCGCTTCGGCCATGAGAAGGTCGCCGAAAACCTGCCGCGGCTGATCCGCGCCGTCGAGCGCGAGGGCCGCAAGGTCGTCTGGTCCTGCGACCCGATGCACGGCAACACGATCACGCTCAACAACTACAAGACCCGTCCCTTCGAGCGGATCCTGTCGGAAGTCGAAAGCTTCTTCCAGATCCACCGCGCCGAGGGCACGCATCCCGGCGGCATCCATGTCGAAATGACCGGTAAGGACGTGACGGAATGCACCGGCGGCGCCCGCGCCGTCACCGCCGACGACCTGCAGGACCGCTACCACACCCATTGCGATCCGCGCCTCAATTCCGACCAGGCGCTTGAGCTTGCCTTCCTGCTTGCCGAACGCATGAAGGGCGGCCGCGACGAGAAGCGCATGGTCGCCAACGGCTGAGGCCGACCCAAGACGAATGACGAAAAACCCGGCGCGATGCCGGGTTTTTTATTGCTGTCAAATGCTGGCCTGCACGCTGTGCAGGTTGGCGTAAACGCCGTCATGCGCCATCAACTCGTCATGCGTGCCTTGTTCGACGATGCCGTCAGCCGTCAGCACCAGGATGCGGTCGGCATGGCGGACGGTCGACAGGCGATGGGCGATGACCAAGGTGGTCCGGCCGTTCGCGAGGCTCAGCAGCGCCTGCTGCACCGCCCGTTCGCTTTCGTTGTCGAGCGCGCTGGTCGCCTCGTCAAAGATCAGGATCTCGGGATTCTTGAGGAAGGCGCGGGCGATGGTGATGCGCTGGCGCTGGCCGCCGGAGAGCTTGACGCCGCGCTGGCCGATATCGGTGTCATAAGCCTGGGGCAGGGCCATGATGAAATCGTGCGCATTGGCGGCGCGGGCGGCTGCTTCCAGCTCCGCATCGCTGGCGTCGGGCCTGCCATAGCGCAGGTTTTCCGCCACGGTGCCGGCAAAGAGATAGACATCCTGCTGCACCACCCCGACATGGAGCCGGAGCGAGGCCAGCGTCACGTCTCTTACATCGGTGCCGTCGATGTGGATCGCTCCGGCCTCGACATCGTAAAACCGTGGTATGAGTGCGCAAAGCGTGCTCTTGCCGACCCCTGACGGACCGACGAGGGCAACGAACTCGCCGGGTGCGATGGTGAGGGAAAGCCGTTCCAGCACGCGCGGGCCATCGGCCTCATAGCCGAAGGCGACATTGGAGAAACTGATCTCTCCCCTTGGCTTCGGCATCGGCCGGGCGGACGGCCGATCGGTGATATCAGGGTCGATCTCCAGGATCTCCATTGCCCTGAGGAAGCCGGTATAGCCCTCCTGCCAGAGACGCACAAAATTGGCGAGCCGTTGGACGGGATCGACCAGCACGGCAACGCAGAGCAGGAAGGTCAGCATATCCGGGACGGTCAGTTCCGCCGCCAGGATGCGTAAGCCCCCGACGACGATCACCAGGATGGTGACGAGTTGGGCGAAGGTTTCGGTGCCGACCGAAAACCACGCCTCGCTGCGGTAACCGTCGGCGCGGCTTTGCAGGAAGCGCCGGTTCTGCTCAGCGAAGCGTTCCCTTTCCAGCGCCTCGTTGGCGAAGGACTGGACGACGCGGATGCCGGCCAGCGCATCTTCGACACGTTCGTTGACCGCGGCGATCTGGTGCTTGCTGGCTTCGAGCGCGCGGTTCATGCGCCGGTTGAAATAGAGCGCATAGATCACCGCGACAGGCGTCAGCAGCAGGATGAGGCCGGCCAATGGCGGATCGATGAAGAACAGCACCAGCATGGCGCCGCCATATTTCAGCACGGCGATGGAAAGGTCCTCGGGGCCGTGATGGAAGAGTTCCCCCAGCCACAGGGAATCATTGGTGATGCGGCTCATCAGCTGGCCGGTGCGCTGGCGGTCGTAGAAGCTGAAGGACAGCCTCTGGCAGTGCTCGAAGAGTTCCTGCCGGACCGTCGCCTCAATGCGGGCGCCCATGACGTGGCCGTGATAGTCGACGAAGAAGATGGCGGCGATCTGGACCACCAAGACGACCAGCATGACGCCACCCATCCCGAGTATCTGGGCAAAGGCCTGCGGCGCGTCTGGCAGAGCCAGAAGGCGGCTGGTGACAATATTGGCGCAGAGCGGCAGCGCGAGCGCCGTGCCGGCGACAAGAATGGCACACAGCAGATCCGCCAGCAGCAAAGGCAGATGCGGGCGATAGTAGGAGAGAAATTTTCGCATGCGCGACCAGCGTCGGCCGTGGTCGACGTCGGGATCGTGCAGGAATAATTTCAGGAAGGCGTTATGACGTCGCGAGCTTTTCCTCGCGCGGGAGAACCGAATATTCATGAGGCAGAATGTCCCTGTGGGCGATGTTTCCTTTCTGTTTGGACAGGGGCGCTCTCATGTCAGTCTCCCGGAGGTTGAATTAAATTGCAGCCGCAGTATCGCCGACAACAGCGACTAATTCAATGCCGGGATGGGACGGGATGGGCGGGTGTTGTCGACAAGCAACAGCGGCGACCGCAACAGCCGGGCATCGGCAAAGCCTGCGGTCGTCAAGATTTCTGATGATTTTGTTGAACGGAATGGATTTGACGGAAGGCGAGATCGGCGGCAATTTTCAGTCATAAAGGGGAGAGCGAACATGACCGAACGGCATACAGGCGGCTGTCTTTGCGGCGCTGTGCGATATTCAATTGGGGCAAAGCCCGGACCCGTCGTCGGCTGCCATTGCTCGCAATGCCGCCGGCAGACAGGGTTTTATTATGCGGCGGTCAACGTGCCGCGCGCCGCTCTTTCGGTGGAAGACGCCAGCGCGATCCGCTGGTATCGGTCGAGCGCCGAAGCCCAGCGCGGCTTTTGTTCGAATTGCGGTTCGTCGCTGTTCTGGCAGGGCGACCAATCGCCGGAGGTTTCCGTCATGGCCGGAACTTTCGACGAGCCGAGCGGCCTTGCCTTTAGCCATCACATCTACTGCGTCGACAAGGGCGATTTCTATGAGATCACAGATGGCCTGCCGCAATATGACAGGTATCCGGTCTAGCTCCTGGCGGCAAGATCGGCGCTCAGGCGGGCGACGTCCTCGCGAAGCGCCGTCAGTTCGGTCAGCACGCGCATGTCGATCTTCTGGTGAAGGGAGAGCACCTCGAGTTCGGCCTTGAGATTGACTTCGTAATCCTTGGCGGCCTCGAAGCGGTCACGTTCGGCTTGGCGGTTTTGCGACATCATGATGATCGGCGCCTGGATGGCGGCGAGCATCGACAGGATCAGGTTGAGGAAAACAAAGGGGTAGGGGTCGAAAGCGCCAGTCGCCAGGATGATGGTGTTGATCAGCGTCCAGACGACGAGGAAGGCCAGGAAGGCGAGGATGAACGACCAGGAACCGCCGACGCGGGCGATTCCATCGGCGACACGTTCGCCGAACGAGGACTCGGCGGAAAGAGCGGCGTTTACATCGGTCGAGATGACCTTGCGCGCGTGCGCCTTCGCCAGCACGCGTTTTTCGATGTCGCCGAGTTCGTCGGCCGGCTTGTCGAAATGATGGTGCATGAAGTTCGAAAGATTAGACATGGCCTGTTTCCGGTGCCTGTTATCGATGCAGTCGCTTTTCGGGCAGTATTCCGCTCCTTCGGCAAATTGCAATGCGTGTCTATGCCGCGAGGCTGCGGCGCGTCCGTTCACAAAAATTTCGTCACCGCAAGGCGCGGCTTTTGCCGCGGGACATGTTGCGGTCGCGGAAGGTGCAGGCTAAATAAATGACATGACACAGGAAAACGCTCTTTCTGATATCTTCCGTATCGCCATCGGGCAGCTCAATCCGACAGTCGGCGATGTCGCCGGCAATCTCGTCAAGGCACGCGAAGCGCGGGCCGATGCGGCTCGCGAAGGCGCGCATCTGCTCGTCCTGACCGAACTCTTCATTTCCGGCTATCCGCCTGAGGACCTGGTACTGAAGCCGGCCTTCATCCGCGCCTGCTGGAAAGCGGTGGAGAGCCTTGCGGCCGATACCGCCGATGGCGGGCCGGGCGTTCTCATCGGTTTTCCCCGGCAGGACGAGACGGGACGTTATAATTCCGTCGCCGTGCTCGACGGCGGCAAGGTGATCGCGGTGCGCGACAAGATCGACCTGCCGAACTACGGCGAGTTCGACGAGAAGCGCGTCTTCAACCAGGGCGCCATGCCGGGGCCGGTGAATTTCCGCGGCGTTCGCATCGGCATTCCGATCTGCGAAGATATCTGGGGCGATCTCGGCGTCTGCGAGACGCTGGCCGAAAGCGGAGCCGAGATTCTGCTGTCGCCGAACGGTTCGCCCTATTATCGCGGCAAGGTCGATATCCGCCATCAGGTGGTGCTGAAGCAGGTGATCGAGACCGGCCTGCCGCTGGTCTACGCCGCCCAGCTCGGCGGCCAGGACGAACTGGTGTTTGACGGCGCCAGTTTCGCCTTCAATGCCGACAAATCGTTTGCCTTCCAGATGAGCCAGTTCGAGACGGCGCTGGCGGTGACGACATGGAAACGCGGCGAGGCCGGCTGGCACTGCGCCGAAGGGCCGATGGCGCATATTCCTGAAGGCGAGGAGGCCGACTACCGGGCCTGCCTGCTCGGCTTTCGCGACTATGTCAACAAGAACGGCTTCAAGACGGTGGTGCTTGGCCTTTCCGGCGGCATCGACTCGGCGATCTGCACGGCAATCGCCGTCGATGCGCTGGGCGAGGAGCGGGTGCGGACCGTCATGCTGCCCTACCGCTACACATCGGAAGACTCGTTGAAGGACGCGGCCGATTGCGCAAAGGCGCTCGGCTGCCGCTATGACATCGTGCCGATCGAGCAGCCGGTGACGGGCTTCAGCAGCGCGCTGTCCGATCTCTTCGCGGGCACGGACAGCGGCATCACCGAGGAGAACCTGCAGAGCCGGGCGCGCGGCGTCATCCTGATGGCGATCTCCAACAAGTTCGGCTCGATGGTGGTGACGACGGGTAACAAGTCGGAAATGTCGGTTGGCTACGCCACGCTTTACGGCGACATGAACGGCGGCTTCAATCCGATCAAGGACCTCTATAAGATGCAGGTCTATGCGCTGGCCCGCTGGCGCAACGAGAATGTGCCGCCGAGTGCGCTGGGGCCGTCGGGCGAGGTGATCCCGAGAAATATCATCGACAAGGCGCCGTCGGCCGAACTGCGTCCCGACCAGAAGGATCAGGATTCGCTGCCGCCCTATCCTGTTCTCGACGATATTCTCGAATGCCTGGTGGAGAAGGAGATGGCGGTCGAAGAGATCGTCGCACGCGGCCATGACGTGGCAACCGTCCATCGCGTCGAGCACCTGCTCTATCTCGCCGAATACAAGCGGCGGCAATCTGCGCCGGGCGTAAAGATCACCAAGAAGAATTTCGGCCGCGACCGGCGTTATCCGATCACCAACCAGTTCCGGGATCGCTAATCGCGATCGGGATTTGCTGACGTCATCGGGATTGCTGACGCTATCGCTCTGGAAATGCGAGGGAGGAAACATGCGCAGCTCGGTCGAGATCTACAATGTCAGGACGGGCAGAGCCCGCGAGGTCTGGCAGACGGACATGCTCGTGGAGGCGCCGAACTTCGCACCTGACGGTTCCTACCTGCTCCTGAACGGCGACGGGCTGCTCTACCGGCTGCCGCTCAATGGCGGCGAAGTCACCAAGGTCGATACCGGCTTTGCCGTCAACTGCAACAATGATCACGGTATTTCGCCCGACGGCACCGAGATCGTCATCTCTGACAAGACCGAATTCGGCAAGTCGACGATCTATGTCCTGCCGATCGAGGGCGGCACGCCGCGGCTCGTCACCGAGAACGCGCCGTCCTACTGGCATGGCTGGTCGCCGGATGGCCGCCAGATTGCCTATTGCGGCATCCGCGATGACCTCTTCGACATCTATACCATCTCCGTCGACGGTGGCGCCGAGACGCGGCTGACGCATGGCGAGGGCCGCAATGACGGGCCGGACTATTCGGCCGACGGGCAATGGATCTATTTCAATTCCAGCCGCACCGGGCTGATGCAGATCTGGCGCATCCATCCCGATGGCAGCGGGCTGGAGCAGGTGACGTCGGACAATCAGGGCAACTGGTTCGCCCATCCGTCGCCTAAAAACGACAAGGTGCTGATTCTGTCCTATGACCCCAGCGTTTTTGACCACCCGCGCGATCTCGACGTGCGGCTGCGGCTGATGGATATGGACGGCGGCAACCTGAAGACGCTGTTCGAGCTTTTCGGCGGGCAGGGCACAATCAACGTGCCCTGTTGGTCACCAGACGGTGACGAGTTTGCTTATGTCAGGTATTTTCCGGCGAGATCTTGAGAGCGGCGCGCACCGCCATTTGATGATGGGGCGGTGGGGTCAGGAAGCTAAGATGAAGGCCTTTGCCGGACTGGACGAATCATCTGGCATCATTGATCTCGCTTCCGCCGGGCACGAGCTGCTTTTGCCAAGTCGTCGATGAATTTTCCATGGCCGAACTGATAACTTAACACTGAGAAGACCATCAGCCATCCAACTACTAGGGTGTCGCCTGACTGGAAATACTCGGTAATGGCTAAGAACGGAAATGTCACCACCGCAAAGATATACACGTGTCTCAGCTTGGTAATGACGCCCTCTGTAGCCTTTGGTGCGATGAAGATGCTATACATCAAATACAAAGCCAACATTATCTTCCGGCCCGGATCGACGGCGTACGAGATCGTGACGAGCACGGCAATCGGTGCGGCGATGACAAGGGCTCTTCGCGCAGAACGCGAATTTCTCCGCTTTTCTAATAGCTCGGCGAGGAAGCGTTTTTGCATATCATCCGCTTTAAAGATTGCCCACGCGATTTTTGGTGAATCGTGGGCCAAAGAACGTCGTATAAGTATTGGAGTTGTCGTCGCACAGAGCGCTCGAAGGAATGTAGCGAGCGCGGTCACGCACTGGAGCGCTAACCCCTCCTATTCGGGTGGCGCTCCGAGGTCCACCGCTTCTTTGAAAGCTCTTACAACGCTGCCTATCCACAGCTCTGGAGCGGGCTGACCGTTTCGATAACTCGTAGAACATGGTCTATAGTCCCAAACATCCGGCGCCAGCTCCTCAAGAAGCGACTTCATCTTGGCCGAGATCAGGAAGAGTCCATCGCGCATGCCGAAATCTTGAGGCGGACGTCCAAGGCGCCTATCAAAGACGAAATGTGGCGGCTCAAGATAGTCGGGAAGTGTCCAGTGCCCCCTTGGCAAGACCCCCCGGCCGTCTGGCCAAGCATTCTTCAATTTGAGCCGATCGCCATCAGACTGCAGCTTGTCGCGATTCATTAAATCCCACCCATCGCCGCGATCACTGCGCGTGGGTCCGATCTCGTAGTAGATCATCTTCTCGAATTTGCCTGCCATGTGACGCTCTGAGTGAATGCATGTCACGTCCGCAAGTATGTGTTGCCAGCATTGGGTTTCAACAGGCGTTTTGCCGCATCACGAGTCTCCTGATCTCTCGCGGTCCCCACCGCCCTGTGAATGGGCGGCGGGTTGCTAGCGGCAACTGATGCGGCCACTCAGGCAGCGACAGCCGCCCGGCGGCGATCGCGGACGGCTTTGGCCAGATCCTCGAGCACGGCGACCGACATATCCCAGTCGATGCAGCCATCGGTGATGGACTGGCCGTAGACCAGCGGCTTGCCGGGGACGAGATCCTGGCGGCCGGCGACGAGGTTGCTCTCGATCATCATGCCCTTGATGTAGCGGTTGCCGACGGCGATCTGCGCGGCCACGGATTTGACGACGCGCGGCTGGTTCATCGGATCCTTGCTGCTGTTGGCATGGCTGGCATCGATCAGGATGCGTGGGGTCACGCCCAGCTTGACGGCATCGCCGACCACGGCTTCGACATCGGCCGCTTCATAGTTCGGCTGTTTGCCACCGCGCAGGATGATGTGGCAGTCCTCATTGCCCTTTGTTGAAGCAATGGCAGCCTGCCCGTCCTTAGTGACGGCGGGGAAATGATGCGGCTGCGAGGCGGCAAGGATAGCGTCGAGCGCGACGCGGACGCCGCCGTCCGTGCCGTTCTTGAAGCCGATCGGGCAGGAGAGGCCGGAGGCGAGCTGGCGATGGATCTGGCTTTCGGTCGTGCGCGCGCCGATCGCGCCCCAGCTGACGAGGTCGGCGATATATTGCGGCGTGATCGTCTCGAGGAATTCGACGCCGGCGGGCAGCCCCATGGCATTGACGTCGAGCAGCAGGCGCCTGGCAATCCGAAGTCCTTCCTCGATGCGGTAGCTGCCATCGAGATGCGGATCGTTCATCAAGCCCTTCCAGCCGACCGTGGTGCGGGGCTTTTCGAAATAGACGCGCATGACGATTTCGAGATCGCTGGAGAAGCGCTGCCGCTGTTCTGCCAACCGCTCGGCATATTCGCGTGCCGCAGCAGGATCATGGATGGAGCAAGGGCCGATGACGACGATCAGGCGGTCGTCTTCTCCCACGAGAATCTTGTGGATCGCATGGCGGTTGCTGGTCACCGTCTCGCTGACGGCAACGGTTCTCGGGATTTCCGCGATGATATCGGCGGGATTGGTCAGCGGGGTGATCTCGAGGATACGGAGATCGTCAATGGTATCGGACACGGTATGGCTCCTGTTTGGTCATACCGAGCGGAACAAAAAAGCCGCCAGGTAGACTAGCGGCTGTTCGGGTTGTCGTCGCGTCGACTTCAGTTACGCATAGACCCGCATCCGCTGGGAGCAGCGGTACCAATAAAATCGCGAGGCGTGGATCGAAGCGGTCGACATCCGGCGTATGTAGCGTCGCGGCCGCGTGATGTCACGCAGAATTTTCGGCTGGAAGCCACGCGCGTCGGCGCGGCGCCACCGTTCCTGCGCAGGGCTTAAAGCAATCGCCCAGAAGCGCGCGGCTTCTGGGCGAGAGATACGAACCAAATAAGGTCTTACGATCACAAAGCGTCGACGTTCACGCCGACGGTGATGGCGCCGATCGGCGTTCCCTTGTCGTCCGATATGGTGACGCTTGCCTGCGACTGCAGCGTCTGGGTCGATTCGTCCTTTTCGATCTCATCGACGAAGACGGCGTCCTTGCCGGCGCCGAAGGATTTCTGGAACTTGCCTTCATCGCCCTGCCAGTAGTCGGAGGTTGGATCGCTTTGGCCGACATTCAGCCCCTTTGCATCCATGACGAAGATCTCGGCAATCTTGCCGCCGGACGCCTCTTTCTTTTCCTGGAGGAATTTCGACAAGGCATTGCCGAGCACGCTATCGATCATCGAATGGTCGGAACCATCGACCTCGGCGCGCCACTTCTTGTCGAGAGCGTCGATATCGGCCAGGCCCAGATTGGCGTTTGCGGCATTCTGCGCCTTGATGGCCTCGATGATGACCGGGTCGTTAAGCCATGGCTTTACATCGCTCGTGACGTAGTCGGAGATCGGGGCGAGTTTCGCATCCTGGGCCATGGATACGCCCGTCGTCACGGCAATTGCGGTGCAGGCCAAAAGAAATGCGGACACAACTTTCTTCATAACTGTTCCCTTCCTGATTATGGGTGCTGAGAAATAAAGTCTATCGAACGAAGACGAGGTCAGAACTCCTCCCAGGCACCGGGAGCAGCGGCAACGGCGGCGTTTCCTGCATGCCGCTGCACCAAGGCTCTGGGCTCGGGGCGAGATTGACGAACGGGTTGAGCGGCTTTGGGCTGGCTGGCCGAAGCGGCGCCAACAGTGAACCTGCCGGCCGAATCCTGCAGAAGCCGTCCCTGCGTGCGCAGTTCCTGGCAGGCGGCATTGGTCTCCTCGACCATTGCCGCGTTCTGCTGTGTCGCATGATCCATCTGATTGATGGCGCCGTTGATTTCCTGCAGGCCCGTCGCCTGTTCGCGGTAGGACTGGACGATCGAAGCGATGCTGTCGCTGATGCGGTTGATCTGCTCCTCGATCTTTAACAGGGCATCGCCGGTTTCGTTCACCAGCCCGACGCCGGCCGCCACTTCCTGGCCGGAGACGTTGATCAGGTTCTTGATTTCCTTTGCCGCGTTGGCGGAGCGCTGGGCGAGTTCGCGCACTTCCTGCGCGACGACTGCAAAACCCTTGCCGGCTTCGCCGGCGCGCGCCGCCTCGACGCCGGCGTTCAACGCCAGCAGGTTCGTCTGGAAAGCGATTTCATCGATGACGCCGATAATGCGGCCGATCTGGCTCGAGGAGGTCTGGATACGGTCCATCGCTCCGATCGCATCGCGTACCACGGTCGCAGAGACATGGGCGCTGCGCTTCGTTTCCTCGACCAGCTTTCCGGCATTTTCGGCCCGCTGCGACGATGTTCTGACCGTGGCGGTCACTTCATCGAGTGCGGCGGCGGTCTGTTCCAGGGCTGCCGCCTGTTGCTCGGTGCGTTTGGCGAGCTGATCGGCGGAGGAGGCAAGCTCGCTTGAGCCGCCTTCAACCGCGACGGAGGCGATCTTGATCTCGGTCAGCGCTGCCGCGACCGCTTCGACCATACGGTTGAAATCCTGCCGCAATTTATCGAATTCAGGGCCGAGATCTGCCAGGTGTGTCGAGAAGTCGCCGGCGGCCAGCTTTTCCAATTCATTGGCGAGCGCGCTCATGACCAGCCGCTGCGCGTTGCTGGCCTCTTCCGTCAAGGATGCGTTGCGCGCCCGTTCGGCGTCGAACGAGGCGCTCTGCTCGGCCGCAGCCTGTTCTCTCTCGACTTTCGCAATCGCCTCGTTACGGAAAACTTCCAGGGCACGCGCCAGGAAGCCGATCTCGTCGCCATTTTCCCGGTAGGTGACGGGAGAGGCCAGATCGCCTTTCTGCAAGGCGCTGATCCGCTCGCTGAGAATCCGGAGAGGGCGGCCGACGAGGCTGCGCATGGCGAGAAGGAAAGCGACGACGGCGATGGCGGTGATCACGAACTGCGTCAGCAGCGAAATCAGCACCTTCTGCTCGACGTCAGCAGCAATTTTTTCGACCGACCAGTTGGTGACGACGTAGCCGGTCGCCTTGCCCGATTTGTCCAGCGGAAGCGGCGCGATGATCGTCACGACACCGGCCGATACTCCGCTGTCGTCGATCGTGGTTTTCTCAGGTTTGGCGCTGAGGCTCTTTGTCAGATCGGCGGCTGCCGGCAGACCGTCAATGCCGTCGCGCGTCCATGTATCGACGGCCGCAGCTTCGGCGTTGAAGGCGGCAAACTGAACGAGGTCGAGCGAGGGATCGTCGCGATAAAGCGAATAGGCCTCGCGAACGGCGTTCGCCTTGCCCCATTTCACGCCGCCGGCGGCCAGAGAGGCAAATTGCTCCGCATCCTTGGACCAGTTCGCCTTGGCGCCATCGATCAACGCCTTGGTTTCATACATCCAGGTGTAGGTGGCAAAGGCGGAGATGCCGCAAAGGTTGACGGCCACGATAATCGCCGCCAGCTTGGCTGTCAGAGGCATCGTTTTCAAAAATTGGAACATGCCGCGGGGGCCTCGAAACGCGGGCTCAGTCGGATATGTTCCCGACCAGCCTATCAATACAGGCATCCACGCCGGCGGTCGCAGCATGAGCACTCATGCCCATGTCCCCCTGTGCGACCCAAAACGCGCAAACGCAGTCTGTCTTCGATGTGTGAAGAAATCATAAAGTGGAATGGGATACCGAAACGGCGGCCGGCGGGATCAAGGGCTGTTTTCCGCCATGGCCTCACCCGGCTCGGCCTGGCGGTGCTTGCGGCGCCGTGTCGTCAGTTCGGCACCGGCGTCGCGCGGCAGGCGCAGGAAGGTGATGCAGGCCAGCGCCGAAATCGCCGAGACACTGAAAAAGGCGGTGTGGAAATCCGAGACCAGCAGCCTGCCGCCATGGAAGCCGCTCGAAATTTCGAGGATGCCGCCGGCGATCGCCACTCCCATCGCCATGGAGATGCGCTGGGCCACGGCGTTGATCGCGGTCGCCTGGCTGCTGTCGGAATCGTCGACATCGCCGAAGGCCATGGCGTTGACGCCCGAAAAGGCCATGGAGCGGAACAGGCCGCCGATCAGCAGGCAGGCCATGATCAGCGGCAGCGGCGTCTCCGTGGTGAAGAAGCCATTGATGCCGAGGAAGATTGCCGCAAGCAAGGTGGTAATCGATATGACGGTGCGGAAGCCGAAGGCATTGAAGGTGCGCGAAGCGGCAAATTTCGAGCCCATCGAGCCGAGCGCGCTGACGAAGGTGACCGAGCCCGATTGCAGCGGCGTCAGGCCGAAGCCGAGCTGCAACATGAGCGGCATCAGAAAGGGCAGGGCGCCGAGCCCCATGCGAAAATTCGAGGCGCCGAGGATCGCCGCCCGGAACATCGGGTAGCGGAACATTTTCGGATCGAGCAGCGGATAGGGCACGCGGCGGGCATGCAGGAGATAGAGGAGGCCGGCAAGGATGCCGACGGCCACCGTGACATAGCCGTAGATCACCGGCACGGCCGGCAGGCTGATCACCGAGAGGCCGAAGACGAATCCGGAAAAGCCGATGCCGCAAAGGAAGAAGCCCGGAAAATCCATCGGCCGCGGGCTGCGCGGCTCGACCGCCGGCAGGAAATGCGTGACGAGGATGATGCCGAGCACGCCGATCGGGACATTGATCCAGAAGATCCAGTGCCAGGTGAGATAGGTGGTGAGGAAACCGCCGATCGGCGGACCCATGATCGGCCCGATCAGCGCCGGAATGGTTAGCCAGGCCATGGCATCGACGAGTTCGTGGCGCGGCGTTCCCCGGACCAGCAGCAGGCGGCTGACCGGCGTCATCATCGAGCCGCCGGCGCCCTGGATCAGCCGCGCGACGACGAAGGCCGCGATCGAATTGGAAAAGGCGCAGGCGACCGAGCCGATCATGAAGACGAAGATCGCCATGCGGAAGATGTTACGCGCGCCGAAACGATCCGACATCCAGCCGCTGATCGGGATGAAGATCGCCAGCGCCACGAGATAGCTGGTGACGGCAAGCTTCAACGCGATCGGCGATGTGCCGATATCGGCCGCTATCGCCGGCAGGCTGGTGGCGATGACGGTCGAATCCATCTGTTCCATGAACAGGGCGACCGCAAGGATCATGGGTGTGAGGCGGGGCACGGGCAACCGGGATGCAAGGAGACAAATCACGGCGCCATGGGCGTCGCTCAGGATCAATTCATTTCTAAGGCAGCGACACCCGCCTGTCCATGAAGTCGATGTCGCAGGCCGTTCGAATGCCACCCGAGGGCCGGCTTGCAGTCGTGCTGCTTTCCTGAGATAGATGTGCCGTCAGGTGCCCGCCGTCTAGGCGGGAGAATCGGGAATCCGGTGCAAGACCGGAACGTGCCCAACGCTGTAAGGCCGACGCCTGCCGCTTCATATGCCACTGGCTTTTGCCGGGAAGGCTGCGGCAGACGGATGACGCCAAGTCAGAAGACCGGCCTGGCAAGATAGACCCAACCCGCGCGGACGGCGGGCGGTTGCGTTGTTGGGGATTTGACGATGCGACCCTTTGATGAGGATGCCCTGTCAGTGGCGTCCGGTTTTTCCTTGGCCGAACGCGAGGCCGTCTATCACGCGATCATGACGCGGCGCGACGTTCGCAGCCAGTTCCTGCCCGATCCCTTGCCGGACGATGTCGTGGCGCGGCTCTTGACAGCCGCCCACCACGCACCCTCCGTCGGCTTCATGCAGCCGTGGAATTTCATTCTGGTGAAAAGTCCAACGGTGCGCGCGCAGGTCCGCGATGCCTTTTCGAAGGCCAACGAGGAAGCGGCAGCGATGTTCGAGGGCGAGCGGCGCCAAGCCTACCGCTCGCTCAAGCTCGAAGGCATCGTCGAGGCGCCGCTCGGCATATGCGTGACCTGCGATCCCACCCGCAGCGGCAGCGTGGTGCTGGGGCGCACGCATAATCCGCGGATGGACAGCTATTCCACAGTCTGCGCCATCCAGAATCTCTGGCTTGCGGCTCGCGCCGAAGGGATCGGCATCGGCTGGGTCAGCATTTTTCGCGAAGGCGATCTGAAGACCATTCTCGGCATACCCGAGCATATCGAAGTGGTCGCCTGGCTCTGCGCCGGGTTCGTCGACCGGCTTTACGACGAGCCGGAACTCTCGGTTAAAGGCTGGCGGCAGCGGCTGCCGCTCGAGGAACTCGTCTTCCACGACGGCTGGGGACGCAACGAGCCTTAGCCATCACTGCTGCTGCGGCTACTGCTGCGGTTGGGGGCCAGGTGCTGCGGGATTGGCAAGATCAATCGAGCCCTGGTCGCCGGCGAGGAACTGCGGGCCGACCTGACGGACCTTGTTCTGCGTGGGATCGTAAGGGCGCTCAGACACCGATGACTGCGGCGCGGCCGTTGTCGCGGTCTCCTTGATCGGCGGATTGGTGCGGATGGTGGTGATCGAGCCCTGCTGCGGCGGTTGGCTGACCGCCTGCTTGCCGCGCATCTCGTCGTAATAGGCGGTGAGATTGCAGGCGCAGGTGTTCTTTTCACCGGGCGCGCGGTTCTTGTAGGCGAAGGCGTTCTTCATGGCGCTGTAGGGCGTGCCGGTTGCGACCGAGATCATGTTCGAGGCCTCCGTGCTCGTCACCTCGCGATAGAAGAGTTCGGTCTCGATGCCGGGGCACATCTTGGCGCAGGTCTGGGCGTCGCGGCCGAAATCAACCGAGGTGGTGTTCGAGCTGATCGGGAAGAAGCCGCCGTCGCAACTGCGCACGCACATGGTGCTGACCGGCGACAGCATATCGGCCCGCGGCAGGCCGTAATGCGGGTCGGCCTCCTCGCCGCCGCCGAGCGGAATGAAGGTATCGGAACGCATCGCCTGCTCCTCGACGCTCGGGGCAGGCTCGTCGGCACCGCGCGCGGAAGGCGCATAGAAGTTCTCGCTGTTGCAGCCGTTGCTGTCGAGCGCGGCCATCAGTTCGCGGCGGTCGTCATCGGCGCTGTTCCGGCCGGCCAGCTCGTCGCGGCGGTCCTGGAGATAAGCGATATTGTCGATCATCCGGCCTTCGGCCTGCGACAGCTCGGTGCAATAATCGGCATTCTCGCCGCCGATCACCACCATGCTGCCCGAGGTGCAGCCGTAGTTGCGCAGATCATTGCGCACCTTGCGCAGCTCGAGGTTCTGCTCGGCCATGGCACTGGCATATTGGCGGGCTTCCGGGCCGTTGCTATTGCCGATCGATCGCGGCAGGTCGGCGAGACGGCCGCGCAGGTCCTCACAGATGGCATTGGTCTGCGCGACGGCGGGCGCTGCCAAGGCGAGGAGAAGGGCGAGAGACAGGTTTCGGCGTTTCACGGCGTCGTCCCGGAATGAGCAAACGGTCGGTGGGTCGAATGCGACTTCAATCGGCCGCGCGTTTTCCCTTAACGGATTTCTCTTAATAAGCTCAGAGAAAATATTAGCGTATTTTCCTGATCTTATCCAGCAATCGCCAGAGACGCGGTGAAAATGACAGGCATCCCCGACGAGATCCGATCCTTTGCACCGACATCGGGGGTCACGGAGGCGCCACACGGCCTTCACCTCTTCGCGGATGGTTGTTATGAGCCCGGTTCCGGGCATGGAGGCTGGTCGTTTGTCGCTTATCGCGATGCGGTGGAAATCGCCTCCGACTTCGGTGGCGTCGACGTTTCCAGCAATAATTCCATGGAATTGACCGCCGTTCTCAGGGCCGCCATGTGGATCAACAGCCAAACAGCCGGCGAACCCGCGACCATCTGGTCCGATTCCGTCTATGCCGTCAAAGGCTGCAACAGCCGCCGACATATCTGGAAGAACAACGGCTGGAAGAAAAGCAGCCCGAATGGACATGGGCGACGGCGAACGATCGACAATGCGGACCTTTGGAAAGCGGTCGATCTTCAGCTATGCCAAAACGCCCTGGTGACCATTGCTTGGTGCAAGGGGCATTCGGGGATTGCCGGCAACGAGCGCGCGGACGCGCTCGCGGATAGAGGACGCCTGTCGATAGCAGGTGGCTAACATTGGCGACGCCGGCTTACGCCGGCTGCGATGCCTCGACGACGGCCAGTGCGGCCATATTGACGACGCCGCGGGAGGTGACCGAGGGCGCCAGGATGTGGGCGGGCAGGGCGGTGCCGAGCAGGATCGGGCCGACATGCAGGCCGTCGGTCATCGACTTGACGACGCCGAGCGTGATGTTGGCGGCGTCGAGGTTCGGGAAGACCAGCAGGTTCGCCTCATCATGCAGGGTCGTATCCGGCATGACACGCTTGCGCAGCGCTTCGGTGATGGCGCTTTCGCCATGCATTTCGCCGTCGACCTCGAGATCGGGGGCGGTCTCGCGCACGAGCTGCAGGGCATTGCGCATCTTCGTGGCGCTCTCGGATTCGCGCGAGCCGAAGTTGGAATGCGAGACGAGGGCGGCGCGCGGGGTGATGCCGAACCGGCGAATTTCCTCGGCCGCCAGCACCGTTGCCTCGGCAACTTCCTCGGCGCTCGGGTTGAAGGTGACGTAGGTGTCGGTGAAGAAGGTGGCACCGCGCTGCGAGATCATCAGGCTGAGGGCGGAGAAATCGCGGACATTCTTGCGTTTGCCGATGATCTGGCGGACGTCGCGCAGATGCTTTTCATAGCGGCCTTCGAGGCCGCAGATCAGCGCATCGGCTTCGCCGCGCCTCAGCGCCAGCGCGCCGATGACGGTGGTGTTGGTGCGCACGATGGTGCGGGCGGCTTCGGGAATGACGCCGCGGCGGCCGACCAGGGAGAAATAGAGATCGACATATTCGCGGAAGCGCGGATCGTCCTCGGGGTTGATGACCTCGAAATCCTGCAGCGGCCGGATACGCAGACCGTAGCGCTTCAGGCGCGTCTCGATGACCTGCGGGCGGCCGATGAGGATCGGGTCGGCAAGGCCTTCCTCCAGCAGCACCTGGGCGGCGCGCAGCACACGCTCGTCCTCACCTTCGGAGAAGATGACGCGCTTGCGCTCGGCGGCCTTGGCCGCGGTGAAGATCGGCTTCATGACGAAGCCGGAGCGGAAGACGAAGCGGTTCAACTGGTCGAGATAGGCGTCGAAATCCTGGATCGGGCGGCGCGCCACGCCGCTCTGTTCGGCGGCCTTGGCAACGGCAGGCGCGATGCGCAGGATCAGGCGCGGATCGAAGGGCGAGGGGATCAGGTAATCCGGGCCGAAGACCGGCGTTTCGCCGGAATAGGCGCGGGCGGCGACATCCGACGGTTCCTCGCGGGCGAGGGCTGCGATGGCGCGCACGGCCGCCATCTTCATTTCCTCGTTGATCGTCTCGGCACCGCAATCGAGTGCGCCGCGGAAGATATAGGGGAAGCAGAGGACGTTGTTGACCTGGTTGGCGAAATCCGAGCGACCGGTGCAGATCATCGCGTCGGGGCGGGCGGCACGGGCGAGATCGGGCATGATTTCTGGCGTCGGATTGGCGAGCGCCATGATCAGCGGCTTGTCGGCCATCTGCGCCAGCAATTCCGGCTTCAGCACGCCGGCGGCCGACAGGCCGAGGAAGACGTCGGCGCCGCCGATATTTTCGGCGAGCGTGCGCGTGTCGCTCTTCTGGGCGTAGACGGATTTCCATTCGTCCATCAGCTCGGTGCGGCCCTCGTAGACGAGGCCTTCGAGATCGTGAACCCAGATGTTTTCGCGTTTTGCCCCGAGGATCACCAAGAGGTTGAGGCAGGCAAGCGCGGCCGCACCGGCGCCTGAGGCGACGATCTTGACGTTTTCGATCGCCTTGCCGGCGAGTTCCAGCCCGTTCAGGATCGCGGCGGCGACGATGATCGCCGTGCCGTGCTGATCGTCATGGAAGACCGGGATCTTCATCTTCTCGCGCAGACGCCGTTCGACCTCGAAACATTCCGGCGCCTTGATGTCCTCGAGATTGATGCCGCCGAAGGTCGGCTCCAGCGAGCTGACGGTCGAGACCATCTGGTCGACGCTTGCCGCGTCGATCTCGATATCGAAGACATCGATGCCGGCGAATTTCTTGAAGAGTACGGCCTTGCCCTCCATCACCGGCTTCGAGGCCAGCGGACCGATATTGCCGAGGCCGAGCACGGCGGTGCCGTTGGAGATGACGGCGACGAGATTGGCGCGCGAGGTATATTCAGCCGCCATCTCAGGATTGTCGCGGATGGCAAGGCAAGGGGCGGCAACACCCGGCGAATAGGCGAGCGCCAGGTCGCGCTGGTTGCCGAGCGGCTTGGTTGCCTGGATCTCCAGCTTGCCGGGGCGGGGATAGCGGTGGAAAAACAGCGCCTGCTCGTCGAGATCGCCGCTTGTCAGGTTCTTGTCCGTCTTGGATTTTTCCTGGTTATCCATTGCCGCCTCCGTGCACGTCTTTTTGGGAGTTCCCTCCATACATCAATCGGATACGGGCGACAGTATGGAAATGGGGGATGGGAGAAGTTTTCGCGAGGACTAGGTTGTGCCGTGGGATTACCCCCCTCTGCCCTGCCGGGCATCTCCCCCACAAGGAGGGAGATCGGCAGGAGGCTGGATCACTCCCTCTCTACCGGGTCGGTGTATTTGTGCGGTCGTTGTTTGAGCGAGCCATCGCGCCCATCCAATCTCCCCACCTGTGGGGGAGATGCCCGGCAGGGCAGAGGGGGTATCCACGGCGCACCCAATACGTTCTTTGCGTGGAGCCTCATCGCGGCGGGAGCAACTAACTAATCCTTTTGGAAAACTTGTTTGGCGACCACCGCAGGCGCAATATGCCGCCGCGACGGTGCGGGGCGCCGGTCGCATGGAGGAAATCATGGACAACTTGAACCTGACGACCCTGCAAAAGGGGCAGACGATGGTCAATGACGTGGCCATCGATGCGTTTGCCGCCGGATTTCGCGGCAATCTCCTGACCGGTAAAGACAAGGATTACAATGAGGCGCGGGCGATCTGGAATGCGATGATCGACCGTCGGCCCGGGCTTATCGCGCGTTGCGCCGGTGCTGCCGATGTCGTGCGCGCCGTGCGGTTTGCGCGCGACAACAATCTGCTCGTTTCGGTGCGCGGCGGCGGCCACGGCATTGCGGGCAACGCGGTGTGCGATGGCGGCGTCGTCATCGACCTGTCGGCGATGAAATCGGTGCGGGTCGATCCGGAGACGCGCCGCGCCAGGATCGAGCCGGGGGCAACGCTTGCCGATATCGACCAGGAAACGCAGGCCTTCGGTCTGGTGCTGCCGACCGGCATCAATTCGACGACCGGCATCGCCGGCCTAACGCTCGGCGGCGGTTTCGGCTGGCTGACCCGCAAATTCGGGTTGACGATCGACAATCTGGTCTCGGTCGATGTGGTGACGGCCGATGGCGAGCTAGTCAAGGCGAGCGAGACGGAAAGGCCGGACCTCTTCTGGGCACTGCGCGGCGGCGGCGGTAATTTCGGTGTCGTCACCTCCTTCGAGTTCCAGCTCAATCCGCTCAAGACAGAGGTCCTCGCCGGGCTGGTGGTGCATCCCTTCGCTGACGCGGAGAAAGTGCTGCGGGAATATCGGCAGGCGCTGGAAGCGGCGCCCGATGAACTGACCTGCTGGGTGGTGATGCGCCAGGCGCCGCCGCTGCCGTTCCTGCCGGCCGAGTGGCACGGCAAGGAGGTCGTGGTGCTCGCCATGTGCTATTGCGGAGAGATCGCGGCCGGGGAAAAAGCGACGGAAAGATTGCGGGCGATCGGAAAACCGATTGCCGACGTCGTCGGCCCGGTGCCGTTCACCGGCTGGCAGCAGGCATTCGACCCGTTGCTGACGCCGGGTGCGCGCAATTACTGGAAGAGCCAGGATTTCGCCTCGCTCTCGGATGCGGCGATCGACGTTCTCCTCAACGCCGTGCGCCAGCTGCCCGGCCCGGAATGCGAAATCTTCGTCGGCCATGTCGGCGGCGCGGCTGGCCGCATTCCCACCGAAGCCACGGCCTTTCCGCAGCGCAGCTCGCATTTCGTCATGAATGTGCATGCGCGCTGGCGCGAGACGGGGATGGACGCAAGCTGTATCGGCTGGGCGCGGGAGCTTTTCGAGGCAACCAAGCCGCATGCCGTGGGTACCGCCTATATCAACTTCATGCCTGAGGACGAGGCCGATCGGGTGGAAATGGCCTATGGCGCCAACTACGGCCGGCTTGCCGAAATCAAGCGGCGTTATGATCCGAACAATCTGTTCCGGATGAACCAGAACGTGAAACCGACGGCAGCTGTGCGGGCTGCCTAAGGGATACGGAACCGGCGGTCGTAAAAACCCCTCCCCAACCCCTCCCCACAAGGGGGAGGGACTAACGCGCGGCGCCACCTGAGGCGGACATCGGCCGTTCCGCGGATGAAACGATGAAATGGGGTACGCCGGCACCGCATCTAAGTCCCTCCCCCTTGTGGGGAGGGGTTGGGGAGGGGTTTTTTCGTAGGTTTGCGAGCGCCGGACGGTGACAGGCCGGTTGCCCGTCACTTCGCGGTGAGCTCGATCAACTCCTGCAGCAGAGCCGTGTCGTCGGATCCATCTTGATCGTCGGGCCTCATAACATGGGTCAGCCAGGCCCCGTCGGCCGCCAGGCGAACGATCTCGAGCCGCGTTCCCGTGTCGGTCGCGGCGTGCCTGATGAGCCGGTCATTGATCCATTTGTGCCAGAGGTTTTTGGAGTAAGGATCGGCAAGAACGGTCATGGTTTGCGCCGACCATGGGCTGCTGTTGAGGGCGCGGTCGGCAAACAGGGTGCGGACATAGGCGCGGGTGAATGTGCCGTGGCCGCCGTTATCCCTTGCCAGCTCTTCATCGATTTCGCGGTCGAAGCTTTCCATCATGCCGTCGAAGACGGCCTCCACCAAAGCCTGTTTATTCGGGAAATGATGAAACAGGCCGCCCTTGGTGACGCCGGCGGCGGTGGCGACCGCCTGGAGGCTGACGGCGGCCAGACCGTGCTCCAGCGCCAGCCTGGTGGCGCAATCGAGGAGAGCCTGCCGCACCACATCCGGCTGTTTCTTTCTGTTGCGGGGGCTATCTACCAATGCATGACCTGGGTTCGAGATGAGATTCGCGAGGAGGAGACCGGAGGGGATCAGTATCACTCCCGGGATCACCGGGCTATGGCGCCGCGAAAAGTGATGTTGCTATCATACCAACCGGTAGGTATCTTGCAAAGCGAAAAAAGATCGACTATCTGTCGGTCCAGGAGGCCCGCCGAACGTCATGTCGGCGGGCTGTGCTTTTTTGGACCTCAGTGGGACCGTCAGGAAGGCTTACGAACATGTTTTTTCATACGAAATCATTGCGTTATGCGCTAACGCTGGCGCTGTTCCTCGCCGTCGGCTTGCCGGCTTACGCTCAGGAAGGCGGCGCGATGCCGCCGGCCGCCGTCAGCGTGCTGACGCTGAATGCGCGTCCGGTTCCCGTTGTCAGCGAATTGCCCGGGCGGATTGCTGCGACGCGGGTTTCGGAGGTGCGAGCCAGGGTTTCAGGCATCCTGCAGGAACGGGTCTTCGAGCAGGGCAGTCTCGTTCAGCAGGGCGATGTGCTCTATCGGATCGATCCCGCCCTATTTCGGGTCCGCGTCGCAAGCGCCGAAGCAAGCCTCGAGCGTGCCAAGGCCACGCAGTTGAATGCCCGCCAGCAGCTGGAGCGGCAGAAATCGCTGCGTGACCGCGATGTCGCAAGCGGGGTCGAATATGATACGGCGGCGGTCGCCGTTGCCCAGGCCGATGCCGATGTCGCGCTGGCGCAGGCCGCACTTGACGAAGCGAAGATCAATCTCGGCTATACCGAAGTGCGGGCACCGATATCAGGCATCATCGGCGGTGCGCTGGTGACGGAAGGCGCGCTGGTGACGGCCGATGCCGGCGATGCGCTGGCGATGATCCAGCAGATCGACCCCGTCTATGCCGACTTCACGCAGTCCTCAGGCGCGTTGCTGGCGCTGAAGCGGGCGGTCGAAAACGGCAGCCTCGCCTCGACGGAAGCAGGCAAAGCCGACATCAAGCTGGTCTTCGACGACGGCACGGTCTACGGCCAAGCCGGAAAGCTGCTTTTCCGTAGCGCCAGGGTCGATGCGACGACGGGCCAGGTGACCCTGCGCGCCGAATTCCCCAATCCCAAGGGCGATCTGCTGCCGGGTCTTTACGTCAGGGTCCGCATCGAGCAGGCCGTCCGCGAGAAGGCAATCCTCATCCCGCAGCGCGCCGTCATCCGCGCGGCCGATGGCAAGGCGCAGGTCTATGTCGTCGAGGAGGGAGACGTGGCGCAGCCGCGCGATGTCGAACTCGGTCAATCCTCTGGCAATGAATGGGTGGTCGAAAGCGGCCTGTCCGCGGGCGAACGCCTGGTCGTCGACGGCGTGCAGAAACTGCAACCTGGCGCCAAGGTCGCGCCTGAGGAGTGGCGTAGCGGCGAAGTCGCCTCCGGTGACGCCAGGAAGCCGGAGTAAGATCGATGGCACGTTTCTTTATCGATCGCCCGATCCTTGCATGGGTCTTTGCGATCTTCATCTCGATCGCAGGCCTGATCGCGCTGCCGTTCCTGCCGGTCGCGCAATATCCGAAGGTCGCGCCGCCGCAGCTCAGCATCACCACCAGCTATCCCGGCGCATCGCCGCAGGACATCTATCAGGGCGTCACCCGCCAGATTGAGGAAGAGCTGAACGGGGTCGAGCATCTTTCCTATTTTGAATCGACCTCCGATACCTCGGGCGCGATGACGATCACCGCGACGTTTGCGGCGGGCACCGACATCGATCAGGCCTCCGTCGACGTTCAGAATGCCATCCGCCGCGTCGAACCGCGGCTGCCGCAGTCGGTCAAGGATCAGGGCATCACGGTCGAGGAGGCGTCATCAGGCTTCCTGATGTTCATCTCGCTGACCTCTACGGATGGGAAGACCGACGAGGTGGCGCTCGGCGACTACCTCAACAGAAACGTCATCGGCGAGCTGCGCCGTCTTAACGGCGTCGGCCGCGCACAGCTGTTTGCCTCGCAGCGGGCAATGCGCATCTGGATCGATCCCGACAAGATGGTCGGCCTGAACCTCACCACATCCGATATCAGTGCGGCGATCTCGGCGCAGAATGCCCAGGTGGCGGCCGGCCAGATCGGCGCCGCACCCAATCCGATCTCGCAGGACCTGACGGCGACGGTGCTGGTCAAGGGTCAGCTGACCGACAGCAAGGAATTCGGCGACATCGTGCTGCGCGCCAATGCCGACGGATCGAACGTCCGGCTGCGCGATGTCGCGCGGATCGAAGAGGGCAGCGAGAGCTACAGTTTCTCCACCCGGCTGAACGGGCAGCCGAGCGCTGCCATCGCCATCCAGCTGTCGTCGACGGGCAATGCCGTCAACACGTCCAACCTCGTCAAGGCGAAGATGGAGGAGCTGTCGCGCTTCTTCCCGGCGGGTGTCGAATATTCCGTTCCCTACGACACCAGCCCGTTCGTCTCCGCATCGATCGAGAAGGTGGCGCATACGCTTGCAGAAGCCGTCGCGCTCGTCTTCATCGTCATGCTCATCTTCCTGCAGAGCTTCCGCTACACCATCATTCCAACGCTCGTCGTGCCCGTCGCGCTGCTCGGGACGCTGGCGGTGATGTTTGCCGCCGGTTTCTCGATCAACGTGCTGACGATGTTCGCGATGGTGCTTGCCATCGGCATTCTGGTCGACGACGCCATCGTCGTGGTCGAAAACGTCGAGCGGCTGATGGCGGTGGAAGGGCTGTCGCCGAAGGAGGCGACCAAGAAGGCGATGCGGCAGATTACCGGCGCGATCCTCGGCATCACGCTGGTACTGTCCTGCGTCTTCGTGCCGATGGCATTCTTCCCCGGTTCGACCGGCATTATTTACCGCCAGTTCAGCCTGACCATGGTCGTTTCCATCCTGTTTTCGGCCTTCCTGGCGCTGTCGCTGACGCCGGCGCTCTGCGCCACTTTCCTGAAGCCGATAAAGGGCCATCACGAGAAGAAGGGCATCGCCGGCTGGTTCAACCGCAAGTTCGACCGGCTGACCGGCCGATATGCCCGCACCGTCGAGGGACTGGCCAAGCGCTCCTGGCGGGTCATGGTCGTCTATCTCGCGGTCGTCGTCGGCCTCGGCTATCTCTTCGTCAATCTGCCGAGCAGCTTCGTGCCGGATGAGGACCAGGGCTTCCTGATCGTCGACGTGCAGGGGCCGCCGGAGGCGAGCCGCAACCGCACGGTCGCCTCGCTCGAAAGCATTGAGGCGATCTTCAAGCAGGAGCCGGCGGTTGAGAACGTCGTCGCGATCCAGGGCTTCAGCTTTTCCGGCCAGGGGCCGAATGCCGCCCTGGTGTTCGTCACGCTCAAGGACTGGGCCGAGCGCGGTGCAGGCAATTCGGTGCAGGAAATCTCCAACCGGGTCAATATGCAGCTGTTTGCATTGAAGGATGCGACATCCTTCGCGCTGTCGCCGCCGCCGATCGAAGGCTTCGGCACGACCAACGGCTTCACCTTCCGCCTGCAGGATCGCGGC
The DNA here is from genome assembly GCF_002211295.1 of Rhizobium sp. N122. Taxonomy (NCBI): domain Bacteria; kingdom Pseudomonadati; phylum Pseudomonadota; class Alphaproteobacteria; order Hyphomicrobiales; family Rhizobiaceae; genus Rhizobium; species Rhizobium sp. N122. The sequence goes on from NZ_LOKU01000023.1 coordinate 172,602, forward strand.
GCAAAGGGACAGGCGGCGCTGACCGAGGCGGCGGGACTGCTCGTCGGCAAGGCATCGCAGAATCCGATCATCGCCGGCATCCGGCCGGAAGGCATGCCGGATTCGGCTCAGCTGGTGCTCGTCATCGACCGCGAAAAGGCCAACACCTTCGGCGTCGCCTTCGCCGACATCAACAGCACGATCACCGCCAATCTCGGCTCGAGTTATGTCAACGACTTCCCGAATTCCGGCCGCATGCAGCGCGTCATCGTGCAGGCGCAAGACAAGAGCAGGCTTCAGGCCGAAGACCTGATGAAGCTCAACGTCCGCAATGCGAGCGGCGGCATGGTGCCGCTCTCATCCTTCGCGGTCGCTGAGTGGCAGAAGGGGCCGGCACAGATCGTCGGTTATAACGGCTATCCCGCCGTTCGCATTTCGGGCGCTCCGGCGCCGGGATATTCATCGGGCGCGGCGATCGCCGAAATGGAACGGCTGGCTTCGGAACTTCCCGATGGCTTCGGCTTCGAATGGACCGGCCAGTCGCTGGAGGAGCTCAGATCGGGATCGCAGGCGCCGTTCCTGTTCGGCCTCAGCATTCTTTTCGTCTTCCTGCTTTTGTCGGGGCTTTACGAGAGCTGGTCGATCCCGCTGTCGGTGATGCTGGTCGTGCCGCTTGGGGTGATCGGCTGCGTACTGGCGGTGATGAGCCGCGACATGTCGAACGACATCTACTTCAAGGTCGGCCTGATCGCGATCATCGGCCTGTCGGCGAAGAACGCCATCCTGATCGTCGAATTCGCCAAGGATGGCTTCGCCGAAGGGAAATCGCTGATGGATGCCGCGATCGAAGGCGCTCGCCTGCGCTTCCGGCCGATCATCATGACCTCGCTCGCCTTCACCCTGGGCGTGGTGCCCCTGGCGATTGCCACCGGGCCAAGTGCCGCCAGCCAGAATGCGATCGGCACCGGCGTGCTCGGCGGCATGATCTCGGCGACGGTGCTGGCGATCTTCTTCGTCCCCGTCTTCTTCGTCTTCGTACTGCGCCTGCTGCGGACGAAGCGGCCGGAGACCGTGACCGAGGACGTCCCGGCCGGGCAGGACGACCCGGCAACGGTGACGTCACCGACATAGTGATGCGTCACCCGAGGTGAGGATTCGCCCGAGGTGACGAAGGACCTGAAATGAGGAGTTGGCGGGTTGCCTTGCGTAACCCGCCAGAAACCTATCCACCGGCCTTGGGCGTGATCGTCACATCGGCGCCATAGGCATCGCGCAACTCACCTTCCTGTCCCGGCTGCCGGTCGGCGGCCTGGTGCAGCAGGATCGATTGGTATCCTTGCGAGCGCGTCCCCTCGATCAGTGTGATATCGGCATTGCCGGGATTGTCGGAGCGTTCGAACCATTCGACGGGGCGGTGCAGAAAATTCATTTCGACCGCCCGGTTGGTGACGCCATGGCCGACGATGACGACGTTGTGGTCGCTATTCTCAGCGTCGCGCATGACGGTCTGCAGGAAGAGACGCACCCGCTGGGCCACATCCGCCCGGCTCTCGCCATCCGGCGGCCGGGCGTAGAATTTGCCGCTGTTGCTGCGCAGCCTTGCCCATTTTTCGAATTCCTCGGGAAACTTCTGCTTCTGTTCGGCATGGTCATAGATTTCGGTGAAGAGGCCGAAATCCTGCTCGCGCAGCAGGTAATCCTCCCGGATCTCGCCGACGGCACTTTCCGGCAGGGCTGTGAGCAACGCATCCTTGCTCTGCCGTGTCCTGAGGAATGGCGAGTACCAGATCTGCAGCTTGCCGAAATCGGCGCGCTGCAATGCCTTCAGATAGGAGGCGATGGCCCCGCCGGCTTCAACCGCCTGGCGATGGCCCCACTCAGTCAGCGGCACGTTGTGATCGCCGAATTGGCGATAGGCCTGTTCGTTGAGGTTGCCGAGAGATTCGCCGTGGCGAACGAGAAAGAGGCGCATCAGCCATCCCGCAGTGTCGGATCTGGAATCGCCGTCATCATGAACGTGCCCGATGGAGAGGGCAACATCGCCACCGCGCCGGCTTTTCCGCAACCTGTCATCTTCCTGAAACACGAGTCTGGTTTTGGAAGGTGAGATGAAAGATGGGGCATGAGCGACGCTCGTGATAGACATGATGGAACCCAGACATTTCCGCACGCTCTTCATTTCCGATGTCCATCTCGGCTCGAAGGCCGCGAAGGCTGATTTCCTCCTAGATTTCCTGCGCCACCACGAGGCCGATACGATCGTTCTGGTCGGCGACATCGTCGACGGCTGGCGCCTGAAGCGCAGCTGGTACTGGCCGCAGGTCTGCAACGACGTCGTCCAGAAGCTGCTGCGCAAGGCGCGCAAGGGCACGCGCGTCGTTTATATCCCCGGCAATCACGACGAATTCCTGCGCGACTTCCCGGGCATGCATTTCGGCGGCATCGAGGTCGTCGACCGCATGATGCATGACGGCGCCGACGGCAAAAAATATCTGATCCTGCATGGCGACGAATTCGACGTCGTCGTCCGCAATGCCCGGCTGCTCGCCTATCTCGGCGACTGGGCCTACGACACGGCAATCCGCATCAACCTCCTGCTGGCGGCCGTGCGCCGCCGCCTCGGCATGCCATACTGGTCGTTCTCGGCCTGGGCAAAGCTGCAGGTCAAACATGCCGTCAACTTCATCGGCGAGTTCGAGCGCGTCGTGGCGGAGGAAGCGCGCAAAAGCGGCGCCGACGGCGTGATCTGCGGACACATCCATCATGCCATCATCCAGGACATGGACGGCATCCGCTACATCAATACGGGCGATTGGGTGGAAAGCTGCACGGCAGTCGCCGAGCATGAGGATGGCACCTTCGAACTGATCACCTGGCGGGCGCTCGCCAGCAGCGTGCCGGCGCTTGCCGCCATTGAAATGCGCGATGAAGGCGAACTGGCCCCGCAGGCAGCCTGATATCGGCATCGCCGGGCCCGCGCCCGCGCTCCACCGACTTACCCGTTACCGTCGGGCGACAGGCTGTATTTATTTTCTAAAACGTTTCAGTAGGGCTATTTCTCGCAATAGGCGCCTCCAGGGTGGTGTGTTAGGACAACGACCAATTTCCTTCAGGTCCACCAATGATTCCCGCCCAACAGTCCCCGAGTGAGGGAGCGCCGCCACGCTTCCGGCTGCTCAGCGCGCTTTCCTATTGCGCGCCGCTGCTCGTCAACGGCATCGTCCTGCCGTTCTTTCCCGTCTGGCTCGCGACCCACAGCTTCAGCGACCATGAGATCGGCATCATCCTCGCCATACCGATGGTGGTTCGCGTGCTGGTGGCGCCTGTCGTCGCGATGATCGCCGACCGTCTGAAGGAGCGCGCCGACGTGCTGCTCTGGTCGGGCGGCCTGTCGCTGCTGACGGCGATCGCGCTGTTCTGGACGACGAGTTTCTGGCCGGTGGCGATCGTTTATGCGCTGCAGGGCGCCACCTTCGCGCCCTATGTGCCCGTCGTCGAATCGATCGTCATCTCGGGCGTGCGCCGCTGGGGGCTCGATTACGGATCGATGCGCGTCTGGGGTTCGATTGCCTTCATCGTCTCGACACTGGTCGGCGGTCAGCTGATCAGCCGGTGGGGCGGCGGGTTGGTGCTTGATGTCATGGTGTTCGGCTTTGCCACGACCGTTGTCGTGGCGATCTTCTGCCCGCGCATCGGGCCGACACGCCGGCGCGGCCAGCCGATCAACATTCCGGCTGCCACCGGCGGCGGGCTGCGCGAGCCGCATTTGCTGCTGCTCTTGATCGGTGTCGCCATCCAGCAGTCGAGCCACGCGGTGCTCAACGCGTTTTCGTCGATCTATTGGCATCATCTCGGCTTTTCCGGCACAGAAGTCGGCCTGCTGTGGAGCGCCGGCGTTGCTTCGGAGGTGACGGTGTTCTTTCTGTCGAAGCGTCTCAACCGGCGCTTCGATGCCTGGACGCTGATCCGTTTCGGCTGTGCCGTCAGCGTCTGCCGCTGGATCCTGTTTCCGATGAATGCGGGCTTTGCCGGGTTTTTCCTGCTGCAATGTTTCCACGGCTTCACCTATGCCTTCGTGCATACCGGGGTGCAGCGGCGGATCATGGCGACGGTGCAGGAGACGCAGGAATCCTCGGCGCAGGGCGCTTACTTCTTCTATGTCGGCATGGCGATGGCGCTGATGACGCTGGCGTCGGGTTATCTCTATGCCTGGCTCGGCGTCGTCAGCTATTACGTCATGGCGCTGGTCGCGTTCTCCGGCCTCGGCCTCGTCATTTCAGCCTATTACCTTCAGCCCCAGAGCGTGCTTTCGGGCGGAAAAACCAGGGAAGCGGCGTAGCGCAGGCCGGGTTCGCGGTCGCGGGCAAGCAGCAGCGGGCCGTCGAGGTCGACGAAGTCGGCGTTCTGGGCGAGCAGCACGGCCGGCGCCATGGCAAGCGAGGTGCCGACCATGCAGCCGATCATGATGCTGAAACCAATCCGTTCCGCCTCGGCCTTCATCGCCAAGGCCTCCGTCAACCCGCCCGTCTTGTCGAGCTTGATGTTGATCGCGTCATAGCGGTCGGCAAGGCTTGCGAGATCGCCGGTGTGGTGAACGCTCTCGTCGGCGCAGACGAGCAGCGGGCGGCGGATTTCGGCAAGCAGAGCGTCGCGGCCGGCCGGCAGCGGCTGCTCGACCAGAGCCACACCCGCTTGCGCCGCGATGTCGAGATGTCGTTCCAGCACCGCTTCCGGCCAGCCCTCATTGGCGTCGAGGATGATTGTTGCATCGGGCGCGGCCGCGCGGACGGCGCGGATACGGCTTTCATCGTCGCCGGTTCCGACCTTGACCTTCAGCAGGGCGCGGCCGGCATGTTCGCGGGCCTGGGTGGCCATCACCTCCGGCTCGCCGAGCGAAATGGTATAGGCGGTGGTGAGCGGCTTCAGATCGGCAAGGCCGAGACGGGCGGCAACACTTTCACCCGTTCGTTTCGCCTCAAAGTCCCAGAGGGCGCAATCGACGGCGTTGCGGGCCGCACCCGGCGGCATCGCCGACAAGAGGTCGCGGCGCGAGAGCCCGGCCTCGATCAGCGGACGCGCGGCATCGATCTGGGCGAACACGCTCTCCATGGTCTCACCGTAGCGGCGATAGGGCACGCATTCGCCAAGCCCTTGCGCACCGTCTTCGGCGAGTGTGCAGGTAATCACCTCGGCCGCGGTCTTGGCGCCGCGGGAGATGGTGAAGGTCCCGGCAATCGGAAAGGAATTCATCTGAATATCGAGGGTGCGCGGCATTATTGCTGTCCTGTGAGCATGGAAATCGCACGTTGCTTCTGTATATTGACGCGCCGGGCGACGAAGGATCCGCCGAGTCGGCAATGTCGCAGTAAGCCTTGAAAGACATAAGTATCTTGAACGCCGAGAATCGCAACGTTGCCTCACTAGATGTGGACGACCAGTCCGATGGTTCGGGGCAGCATGTGCGTCTCAAGGGCAACTGGCGCAGCGCCTATGTGCATTTCGTGCTGCGCGACTTCGAGAAGCTGCTGCATCAGAAGGCCGGCGACCTGACGGTCGATCTCTCCGACATTACCGATATCGACACTGCCGGGATCTGGTTGCTGTGCCGGCTGAAGAAGGAAGAGGAGGCGGCCGGACGGACCGTCCGCTTCGAAGGCACCAATCCGCATATCGACGAAATGCTGGCGATGTTTTCCGAGGAGCCGGCCAAACCGGAGCCCGAGCAGAGGGAGAAGGTCTCGCTTGCCGCGCGCATCCTCGCGCCGATCGGCAGGATGACCTACGACGTCTGGGACAATTTTGCCGCCGCCATGTATATCCTCGGCTCGGCGGTGCGCGGCGCGCAGATGAAGTTCGGCCGCGGCAGCGGCGTCTCGCCGGCCTCGATCGTCAACCAGATCGACCATATGGGCGTTCGCGCCGTTCCGATCATCCTCCTGATGTCGTTTCTGATCGGGGCGATCATTGCCCAGCAGGGCGCCTTCCAGTTGCGCTATTTCGGTGCCGAGGTCTTTGTCGTCGATCTCGTCGGCATTCTGCAATTGCGCGAAATCGGCGTGTTGTTGACGGCGATCATGATCGCCGGCCGTTCGGGCAGCGCGATCACCGCCGAGATCGGCTCGATGAAGATGCGCGAGGAGATCGACGCGCTGAAGGTGATGGGGCTGAACCCGATCGGTGTGCTGATCTTTCCGCGGCTGGTGGCGCTGACCATCGCGCTGCCGCTTTTGACGGTGCTGGCGAATTTCGCCTCGCTCGCCGGCGCGGCGGCCGTCGCCTGGGGCTATTCCGGCATCACCTTCGCCAATTTCCTGTCGCGCTTGCACGAGGCAGTGACGCTGTCGACGGTGCTCTCCGGCATGATCAAGGCGCCGTTCATGGCGCTGGTCATCGGCATTGTTGCCGCCGTCGAAGGGCTCAAGGTTGGCGGCAGCGCCGAATCGCTCGGCCAGCACGTCACCGCCGCGGTGGTGAAGGCGATTTTCGTGGTCATCCTGATGGACGGCCTTTTTGCGATGTTCTATGCAGCGATCGACTTCTAGCATGGCGAATCGCGTGGAAAAACCGATCGAAACGGAAGACAGGAACGAAAGGGACATCGTGCTGTCGGCGCGCGACGTCACCGTCGCCTTCGGCTCCAAGGTCGTGCTCGACAATCTCAACCTCGATATCTATCGCGGCGAGATCCTCGGCTTCGTCGGCGCATCGGGCACCGGCAAATCGGTGCTGATGCGCACCGTGCTCAGGCTGCTGCCGCGCCGCTCCGGCACGATCAAGATCCTCGGCCAGGATTTCGACGAACTCGACGAACCGCAGCGCAACGCGCTCGACATGCGGCTCGGCGTGCTGTTCCAGCAGGGCGCGCTGTTTTCGTCGCTGACGGTCAAGGAGAACATCCAGGTACCGATGCGCGAATATCTCGACCTGCCGCGCTCGCTGATGGACGAACTGGCGCATCTGAAGATTCGCATGGTCGGGCTTGCCGCCGATGCCGCCGACAAATACCCGTCCGAACTGTCCGGCGGCATGATCAAGCGCGCAGCTCTTGCCCGGGCGCTCGCACTCGATCCCGAACTCGTCTTCCTGGACGAACCGACCTCTGGTCTCGACCCGATCGGCGCGGCCGAGTTCGATGAACTGATCGCCAACCTGCGCGATAGTCTGGGACTGACCGTGTATATGGTCACGCATGACCTCGACAGCCTGTTCTCGGTCTGCGACCGTATTGCCGTGCTCGGAAAGAAACGGGTAATGGTGGAAGGCACGATCGACGACATGCTGGCCTATGACGATCCGTGGGTGCAGGCCTATTTCAAAGGTAAGCGGGCGCGCTCGATCGTGCCGCAGAATGATGGCGCGCGGCACGGCAGCAGCGGGAAGTGACCGGATAAATGGAAACCAAAGCCAATTACACGATTGTCGGTTTTTTCACGGTGCTGGTGATCGCGGCGGCCTTCGGCTTCGTCTACTGGATGGCCGAATACGGCCGCGGCGGCCCGATGACCGAGTTGATCGTGCGTATTCCGGGCTCGGCCAACGGCCTCAGCGTCGGCTCGCCGGTGCGCTTCAACGGCATTCAGATCGGCTCGGTGCAGACGCTGTCGATCGATGCCGACGATCCGCAATATTCGCTGGCTTTCACCCAGGTGCGCACCGACGCGCCGATCTACCCGTCGACCAAGGCCGCCCTTGAAATTCAGGGCCTGACCGGCGCCGCCTATATCGAACTGTCCGGCGGCCGCAAGGGCGAGGAAAGCATCCTCCAGCACGCGATCGACAACGGCAAACGCGCCGTCATCGTCGCCGACCAGTCGAGCGTCACCAATCTTCTGGCGACCGCCGACAAGATCCTCGATCGCGCCAATGACGCGGTCGGCGAACTTCAGGGATTCATCGAAGATTCACGCGCGCCGCTGACCCAGACGTTCAAGAATGCCGAGACCTTCTCGGATGCGCTTGCCAAGAATTCCGGCAATATCGACGCCTTCCTGCAAAGCGTCGGTGAGCTTTCGAACACGGTGAAGGCGGTCTCCGGGCGGGTCGATTCGACGCTTCAAGCGGTGGAATCGCTCGTCAAGGCGGTCGACGCGCAGAAGATCGACAACATCGTCTCCAACGCCGAGAAGATCACCGCCAATGTCGCCGATGCCTCCGGCGACCTGAAGGGGGCGATCCAGAAGTTCGACCAGACGGCCACCACCTTCAACGATTTCGGCAAGCAGGCCCAGGCGACGCTCGACCGCGTCGACACGCTCGTCGCCCAGATCGACCCGGCCAAGGTGAAAGGCTCTGTCGACGACATCGCGCAGGCCACCAAGGATGCACGTGCCGCCGTCGCCTCGATCCGCGATGTCGCCAACACGGTTTCGTCGCGCCAGAAAGATATCGACCAGACGATTCAGGACGTTTCGCAGCTTGCCAACAAGCTGAATTCTGCCTCGACCCGGATCGACGGCATTCTTATCAAAGTCGATGCGCTGCTCGGAACCGACAATACGCAGTCGATGTTCGCGCAAGCGCGCGATACGCTGGAATCCTTTAAGAAGGTCGCCGACAACCTGAATGCGCGCATCGGGCCGATCGCCGACAATCTGCAGAAATTCTCCAGCGGCGGCCTGCGCGACGTGCAGACGCTCGTCAACGACATGCGCGGAACCGTGAACAATCTGAACGACACGATCACAAACTTCGACCGCAATCCGCAACGTCTGATCTTCGGCGGGGACACGGTCAAGCAATATGACGGCCGGACGCGGCGTTAACTGGGAAGTCAGGGGTAGCCTAATATGGTCGCATCGCATCTGTTGTCGCGCCGTTCTTGGATCAGGGGAACGGTGATCGCGCTGCCGCTGACGGCGTTGATCCTTTCCGGGTGCGGCACCGCGGCCAAGAACGATACCTATGACCTGTCTGCCGCCGTCGACGGCGACGGACCCGGGGCCAAATCGCGCCAGATCCTGATCGCACCGCCCACGGCGCTGAGTGCGCTCGGCAGCGAGCAAATCGTCATCCGTGTTGGACCTTCGGAAATCCAGTATCTCTCGCGGGCGCAATGGGGCGACAAGCTGCCGCGCATGGTGCAGTCGAAGCTGGTGGAAGCCTTCGAGAACTCGGGCAAGCTCGGCGGCGTCGGCATGCCGGGGCAGGGGCTGGCGATCGATTATCAGGTCGTTACCGATATCCGATCCTTCGAGATCGATGCGTCGAACGGCAACCAGGCGGTGGTCGAAATCTCCGCCAAGATTCTCAACGACCGCAACGGCTCGGTGCGCGCCCAGAAGGTGTTCCGCGCCACGGCCCCGGCCGGCGGCGACAATGACGGGTTCGTCAAGAGCCTGGACCGCGCCTTCTCGACGGTTGCCTCCGAGATCGTCAGTTGGACGCTGCGTTCAATCTGAGATGGCGTTGCGCGGCCGCTGCGTCGACATCGAGGGTTGCCGATACTAAAAAATATTTGGCGCCATGAGGCTGCGGCTGCCATCGTATTCAATTTCTTCACGAATTTGTGGAACGCATCATGTTATCGCTGTCAGGAGGCATGCTGCATGGTGGTCGCACGCGTATTCGGAAAGTCGTCGTCGGAAGCGATACAGCGCGATAGCGAGCGCCTGGCTGCGTTGCAGCAGCTCGATCTCCTCGACACGCCGAGGGACGAAGGCTTCGAGCGGATCGTCCGCCTGATAAAGCAGATCTTTTCGATCGACATCGGGATCGTCTCTCTGATCGATGGACACCGGCAATGGTACAAGGCCTGTTCCGGCCTGTCGGCCGATGAGGTGTCGCTCGAGGACACGTTCTGCCGCTGCGTCGTCGACTGTGACGAGCCCGTCATCGTGCAGGATGCCACCAAGGATGCCCGCTTTTCAAAACATTCCGCGGTGACCGGTGAGGACCATATCCGCTTCTATGCGGGTGTGCCGTTGAGAACGAAGGCCGGGCACATGATCGGAACGGTATGCGCGATCGATCGCCGGCCAAGATCGTTCGGCAGCAGAGACCTCGGTATTCTTGAGGAACTGGCGGGGGCGGCGATGGACCGTCTCGAACTTGTGCAGTCGGCTGCCACCGACAGCCTGACGGAGGCGATGACGCGGCGCGCCTTCAAGCAGGAGGCTGATCAACTCATTTCGATTGCCTTGCGGCACCAGCATGACCTGTCCTGCATCGCTTTCGATATCGACCATTTCAAGCAGGTGAACGATACCTATGGGCATGCCGCGGGAGACGCGGTTCTCAAGACGGTAGCCTCGATTTGCAAAGCGACCCTTCGCGCCGGCGATCTGTTCGGGCGTATTGGCGGCGAGGAGTTTGCCGTCGTCCTGCCACATGTCGATCGGGAGGGAGCTGTCGCCGTCGCAGAGAAACTCAGAGCCGCCATCGCCGCGCAGCCCATTCGCGGCGATCACGGCGCCTTGAACGTCACGGCGAGCTTCGGAACCTCGGCGCTCTCGATGGTCAGCAAGGAGATCGAAACGCTCTTGGCTCAGGCGGATGCCGCGATGTATCAGGCCAAGCATGCGGGACGGAATCGTTGCGTGTCATGGAGTTCCATCCACGCCGACCACGCCATCGGCGCGCGGCGGCGGGTGCTGAAGGCAGGTTCGATCCTGTTCAACGATCGACGCTCGACCATCGACTGCACCGTTAAATCCATCGGCTCGGAAAGCGCCGGCATTTCGGTTTCGAATTCGGCCGGCATTCCTTCCGAGTTCATTCTTGCCATCAAGGGCGAAGGATTCGAAACGAATTGCAGGGTGATCGCCCAGGACCGGCAGCACCTGGAAGTGGCGTTCAGATAGCTGGAGCAATTCCAGGAAAAGTGCGAAGCGGTTTTCTGTCCGCAATTGCGTAAAAACAAAAAGCGAGAGCGGTTCTGCGCTTCCATCAAAAACCACTCTCAGACAGCAGCCTACTTCGTCGGCTGCGTATCCGTCATCGTCACTCCCGGCTGGTTGCCTGGCGTTGTCGAAGCTGTCGCGTTCGATGAGGAAGACAGGGTGCTGTCCAGCAGTCCTGCCATCTTGTCGTCGCGCAGGCTCGCGGTCTTCTCGCCCATGACCACGCCGACGACGCGGCGGCCATCCTTCAGTGCCGACGTTACGACGTTATAGCCGGATGCATCGGTATAACCGGTTTTGATGCCGTCGACGCCGTCATAGCGATACATGAGGTTGTTGTGACCGCGCAGCTTCATGCCGCGGAACTGAAAGCCACGCATGGAGAAGAGCTTGAACTCCTCGGGGAAATCCCGCATCAGCGAGAGGCCGAGGGTCGCCATATCACGCGCCGTGGTCACCTGCTCCGGATCGGGGAGGCCCGAGGGATTTTTGAAGACGGTATTCGTCATGCCGAGCTGGCGCGCCTTGTCGGTCATCGTCGTGGCGAAAGCCAGTTCGGAGCCGCCGAGCTGTTCGGCAATCGCGACGGCAGAGTCGTTGGCAGACAGAACGACGATGCTTTCGACCGCTTCGCGCAACGTCACCTGCCGGCCGGCGCCGACGGCGAGCTTGAAGGGCTCCTTGCTCTCGGCATTTTCCGACATGGTCAGTTTCTGGTCCCAGGTGAGGCGTCCCCCATGCAGGGCCTCGAAGGCGAGATAGAGCGTCATCATCTTGGTCAATGATGCCGGATAGTTCAGGACGTCCTGATTGGAGGCTTCGAGAACCTGACCGGACTGGGCATCGACGACGAAGCTTGCCTGGCCGGCTTGAGCCAGCGTGAAAGCGCCCATGAGCACGGCTGAAGAGAGCGCGGTGGCAAGGAGCCGTGAGGTCGTCTTGGTCATCGATGTTACTGTCTCTGTCGTTGGACGGTCGGGTGAGCAATCGGCTAAACGCAAGCCGATCGAGAAAGTTTGTGACGAAATGAAGGACGGACGGCAATAAAAAAGCCCCATCCACAGCTGATTCATTTTGTCTCGCCGTCTTGGCCTTTGACAACGGCACGGGCGGCACGTAGAAAATTCATCATGACCATGAAGCGCGCTTCCTTCTCCTGCCAATTCAGCACCTGCCTGCAGGTCGCGATTGTGCGCGCTTTTGACGGACGAGGTCTCCGCGTCCTGCTGTGACGTTGGGCGCTGTGGGCGTCCGGCGCACCGCTGGACGTAAAGCCCCCACCACGTCAATCAAGGCTGCCAGGGAGACAGGCACCGTGCTCAATCTTTATCATGTCAGTTCGCTCGTCCATTGGGAGGAGCGCGAAATCCATCTGCGCGATCATATGATCGCCTTCTTCTCGCAAGAGGTCCGCAGCTTTCTCAAATCGGTCAATCCGGCCTGGGATGTGCGAAGGGTCGAGGCACCGGCACTGATGCCGCGGGTACTGGTTTCCAGCGCCTATTCGAACTCCGACATCTGGATTCAGGAGCAGCTCTCCACCGGCGATACCGCGCTGGTGCTGAGACCGGAGACCACGCCGTCGACCTATGCCTATATGCAGCATATTCTCGGAAATCACTCGAAGACGCGACTGCCGCTTTGCGTCTGGCAGGCGGGCCGGTCTTATCGCCGCGAGCAGGAGCAGCCGGCGAAACATATGCGGCTGAAGGAGTTCTGGCAGCTGGAATTCCAATGCGCCTTCACCGCCGACAGCGGCAACGACTATCACGCCGCCTGCCTCGAACCGGTGCGCCGCATGATTTCCTCGCTGATCCATCTGCCGACGCGGATCGTGGCCTCCGACCGGCTGCCGGCCTATTCCGAGGTGACGATGGATATCGAGGTCGACAACGGCGACAAGTGGATGGAGGTCTGCTCGATCTCACGGCGCACGGACTTTCCGCAACGCTACCGGTCGCAGCCGAAGAAGGGAGCGGTCGTCGACCACGATGTCCTCGTGCTGGAAATCGCCATCGGTCTCGATCGATGCGTTTACAATTGGGGCATGGCAGCCGACAGATAGGACAGGGCGGCAAAGGCGTCAGTCTGCTATGGCAGACTACTTCTGCTTGCCTTGGCATGCATCTCCTCTACAAATAAGGGATGGACGAGGCCGGACAAGTCGGTCCGGCTTCTCCGCCGCATATTCACAAACGGGTGAGAGACCATGCTGGTGATCTTCGGCGGCTTGCCGGGCAGTGGAAAGACGACTATTTCGCGCGCCCTCGCGACCCGGCTCGGAGCCGTGCATGTGCGGGTCGATACGATCGAACAGGCAATCAGAACGTCGGGCGACTCTTCCCATGACATCGGCCCGGCAGGCTATGTCGTCGCCTACGGCATCGCGCAGGATAATCTGACGCTCGGCAGGCCGGTGGTCGCAGATTCGGTCAACCCTTTGACCATAACCCGCGAGGCCTGGCTGGCGGTCGCTGCGCGCTCCGGCGTGATCGCGGCCGAGGTCGAGGTAATCTGTTCCGACAAGACCGAACATCGCCGCCGGGCCGAGACGCGCAAAACCGACGTCGAAGGTCTTATCAAACCGACATGGCCGCAAATCGTCGAGCACGTCTATGAAGACTGGGGGCCGAGGCCGATCGTTGTTGATACGGCTGCGAGGAGTGTGCAAGAGATCGTCGATGCGCTGATCGTCAGGCTCGGGAATTGATGCCCGACTGATTTGATTTCAGCTCGGGCATGCCGAGCCTTATGAAAAGGCAATGTCGGCGGCGGGGCGGATTTCCACCGTCGCCTGGCCCGCGTCGAAACCGTCGAGCGTTTCATTGTGGTGGGCGACGATCTCAGAGAAGGTGAGGGTGGCCGTGTCGCCGGTGGTATGACCGTCGGCAATCAGCGTCACGCCATATCCGAGCGAGACGGCGCGCCTGACCGTCGTGTCGACGCAGAATTGCGACATGCAGCCGCCGATGACGAGGTGGGTGATCGAGCGTTCGTCCAGGCATTCGGCGAGGTCGGTCTCGAAGAAGGAGTCGGCGCTTTTCTTGCGCACGACGACCTCGCCTGCTCCCAGCGCAATCTCCTGGCGCAGCGCCCATCCCGGCGTGCCGACGGCCAGGCGATGGCCGCTATCGCCGTCATGCTGGACCAGCACGACCGGCGCGCCTGCTTGCCGGGCTTGCTTTTGAAGCGCGGCCAGTCGCGCGACGGTCTCGTCGAGTGCGGCATCAATCTGAGGCTGCCGCTCCGGCGAGGCTTTTCCGGAGAGAATCGCATTCTGCACGTCGATGATCAGAAGAGCCTGGGTCATTTGGGGGAAGTTTTCCTTGCTTGTCGCCAAAGAGATTTTGCTCGCACTGGCGTATTACGCGAAAAGCCGCCTGACACATGTTCAAGCGGCTTTCCCTGAGCTTCAGTTCAGATCGGCAAACTCAGCTGAGCCTGCCGGCCGCATGGGCGAGCATGGTGTAGACCTTGCCCGTATCCGAGGTGAGGTAGGACTGTGTGACAGTCTGGTTCGGGTCGGTGCGGGCGACGTCGGCGAGCAGCTTTTCGAAATCACCGATATAGCGGTCGACGGCGGTGCGGAACTCCGGTTCGCGGTCGTATTTGCGCTTGATCTCGTCGAAGGTCTGCTGGCCCTTCAGCGTGTAGAGGCGGCGGGTGAAGACGTCGCGCTCGCCGCGCTGGTACCGGCGCCAGAGATCGACCGAGGCGTCGTGGTCGATGGCGCGGGCAATATCGACCGAGAGCGAGTTCAGTGATTCGACGACGTGGCGCGGATTGCGGCTGTCATTGCTGCGCGCGGCCGGTGCGGCGGTTTCCGCCGGTCGCGCCGGGCTACGGGCAGGCGCCTCGTCGGCGGCCTCCTCACGCGATGCGCCGCGCAGGAGATCGCTGATCCAGCCGCCGCTTTCCGGACGAGCCGGCTCCTGACGGCTTGGTTGCTGGGCAGGGGCAGCCTGCGGAGCGGCGCGCTGGGGGGCGGCCGGTGCAGACGGGGCGATCGTTCCGCGCAGGCCCGTCGCTTCGATCGGCGGACGCGCCGCCGGCTGCTGCGGCTGGGCTGCGACCGGCTGGCTGGCGACCGGCTGGCTTGCGGGGGGCTGGGCGGCACGCGCGGCCGGCTGCGCCTGAGCGAGCGTGCGGGCGACGGGCTCGGAGATCTCAAGCTGCTGGCTGGAGCGGCCGACGAGCTGGGAGATATCCTGGAGCGCCTTGATCTGCTCGGCAACCGCCCGGCGCATGGCGGAGGCGCTTTCCTTGGCTTCTTCGGGAAGGTCGAAGGCGCCGCGCTTCAATTCGGCGCGGGTGGCGTCGAGCTCGTTGCGGATGTCGGCGGCGGAGCGGCGGATATCATCCGTGGCGCCGGAGAAGCGGCCGACGGCATCGTCGATCGCTTCGCGCAACGCTTCGCGCATGTTCTGGGCGGCGCCGTCGGAGGCGCGGCCGGCTTCGCCGAGCATGCGCTCGACTTCCGACAGCGAGGCCGTCAGACCGCCGCGAATGCGGTTGGAGAGATCGCCGGAGCGGCGCTCGACATTGGCGAAGGTGCCGTCGATCGTCGTATTGGCCTCGTCGCCGGCGCGGGTGATCGCTTCGCGCATCGTCTCGGCCGCTTCCTGGGCGCGCTTCTCGGTTTCGGTGAGAATGCGGCCGATATCGGCAAAAGAGGATTGCACGCCCTGGCGCAGATTGCCGGTGACCTGGTTGGAGCGCTGCTCCGCCCGCTCGAACACCGTTTCGATCATGCCGCCGAGGCCGCGCATGGTCTTTTCGATCTCGTCGGAGCGCTGGACCAGGCTGACGGAGAGCGCCTGCAGCGCGCCTTCGCGCTCTTCGAGCGTCGAGGCGAGGTTGGACTGGGCGGCGCCGAGAAGCTGCGAGGCCTGGGTCAGGACCTTGGAGTGTTCGTCGAAGCGGCCGATGATGCCGCCGACCTGCGACAGCGTCTGGCCCGAAATGTCGGAAAGACGGTCGACCTTGCCTTCGAGAAGCCGGGTCGAGGCGTTGACCATCTCGGCAGCCTTGGTCGTGGAGTCGGCAAAGCGCGTCGTGGTCTCGCCGAGACGGCTGTCGACACTGGACAACTGCTCGGCGGCGCGGTTCATCATCATCGCCATCGCCGCACTGCTTTCCGACATACGCTCGACGAGGCCGTTGACGTTGCCGACCAGGCTGTTTTCGATGGCGCTGACGGCATTGGCGACATTCTCGGTGCGGGCGGCAACGGCGCTGGCGAGCGCTTCGTTTTCGGCGCGCAGACGATCGGCGCTGAGGTTGGCGGCGGCGGTGATGCGGGCGGCGGCCTGCTCGCCGGCATCGGTATAGCGGTCGATGATCGGACGGGCGGTTTCGTCGAGGATGCGCGTCAATTCGACCGAACGGCCTGCCAGCATCGAGTTGAGGTCGCGGGTGCGTTCGTCGAGCGTCGCGCGGATCGAATTGCCGCGTGCTTCGAGCGCCCGGTCGATCTCGGAGAAGGTCGTATCGATCTCGCGTGCGCGTTCTTCGAGATTGGAGCGGATAGCGCTGCTGCGGGCCTCGAGCGCCCGATCGACATCCGCCATCGTGGCAGAAATCTCGCTGCCGGCTCCCGACAGCGTCGAGCGGATGGCATCGCCGCGCGTCTCCAGAGACTGGCCGGCATCCGACAGCGCCTTGGAGATGGCATTGACCTGCGTGCCGACGATGGTCTCGGCCTCGGCGACCTTGTTGACGATGGCGTTGCCGGCTTCCGAGAAGGTCTGGGCGACGGCGGCGGCCTGGCTTGCGAGCCTGCTCTGGGCCTCAGTGACGCGGGTGACGATCTGCGACGAGCGCTCATCCATGGTGCGGGTGAATTCGTCGCTCTTGGCATTGAGATCGACGGCGAATTGCTGGCCGGTTTTGCCGAGCAGTTCGGTGGTTCTCGTCGCTTCGCCTTCCATTTCCTGCGCCGCTTCGGCAACCGCGCTGCGCAGCGTCGAGGCGAGGCCCGCGGCCTTGCCTTCGATGGTGCGATTGACGGCCTCGAGGCCGACGGTCAACGCACGGTCCATGGTGGCGAGACGTTCCTCGATGCGTTCATTGCCGCGGTCGAGGGTTTCGCCAAGGTTCGCCGTGCGGCCTTCGATGGCGCCCGTCAGGCTGGTGGCGCGGCTATCGAGCGTCTCGGCCAGATGAGCGGTGCGGCTGTCGATGGCCTGAGTAAGGTTTGCGGCACTGCCTTCCAGCGTCGACGAGATGCGCCTGTTGGCGTCGTCGCTGAGCGCGCCGAAACGGGAGATGCCGTCGGCAAGCACGCCGGAGAGCTGGCCGCTGGCGGCTTCGACCTTTTCGGCAACGCCGCCGACGCCGTCGCGGATGCGCGTTTCGATCGCCGCAAGACCGGCTTCGACACGCGATCCGGTTTCTTCAAAACGGCCCGTCAGGCTTTCCACAGACTGATCGAGTTGAGCGGAGAAATTCTGGGTGGAGCTGGAAATCGCATTTGCCGCCTCCTGGAAGCGGCCGGCGATCTGGCCGGCGCCGGCGTGCATGCGGTCTTCCAACGTCTGGGCGCTGGCATCGATCGCCTGGCGGATCGCGGCTTCACGGTCTTCCAGCGACATTTCGAGCATGCTGACGCTGGTCGCCACCGAGGTGCCGATGCTGGTCGCGTGTTCGGTGAGCGTATCATTGATCAGCGCATGCGCCTGGTTCAGCGACAGGTCGATGGCGTTGGCGCGATCCTCAAGCGTCGTGCGGATGCGCTCATGGGCAGAGGTAAGCCCGCCTTCGATGCGTGCCGCGGCCTCGTCGGCGAGGCCTCCGAGCCGTGTATGGGCATCGGTCAGACGACCTTCGATGCGGCCGGTAAGACCGCCGACGAGATCCTCGAAGCGGGCGCCGCCGGCGTCCAGAACGCCGGAAAGGGCGGCACTATGTTCGGAAAGCGCATTTTCGAGCCGCTGCTGGTTGTCGGTGTAGGCGGCGCGGATGGCATCGGTCTTGTCGGTGAAGGCGCCGGCAACGCGCGACTCGGCGCCGGAAACGGCCTCCATGATGGCGTTGCTGCGCGCTTCGAGCACGCTGTCGAAGCGGCTCTGGTTGTCGTCGAGCGAAATGGCGAGCGCCATGGTCTTTTCGTCGAGCGTATCGGTGAGCCGGTCGTGCGTTGCCGTTACCGCGCCGATGATCGCAGCGGTGCGGTGCCCCAGCGCTTCCTCGAGGCGGGCCTGGCCTTCGCTCAGCGAGGTGGCAATGGCCGCGGCGTTGCGGTCGAGCACACCGTTCAGGCCGTCATGCGTGCCGGAGACCGCGTTTGTGATCGCTTCGGCGCCCGAGGTCAGCGTCTCTTCGAGACGGCTCTGGCTTTCGTTCAGCGAAATGGCCAGCGCCATCGCCCGGTCGTCGAGCGTCTCGGACAGGCGGTCGTGGGTGGCGGAGACCGCACTGAGGATGGATGCCGAGCGGCTCTCCAGGGTGTCCTGCAGGCGGCTCCGACCCTCGTCCAGGGAGGCGGCGATGGCTGCCGACTTTTCGTCGAGCGTCTCCGAAAGACGGTCATGCGTGCCGGACACAGTCTTGAGAAAAGCCTCCGAGCGCGCTTCCAGCGTGTCTTCGATCCGCGACTGGCTCTCATTCAGCGAGATGGCAAGCGTCATCGCCTTCTCGTCCAGCGTTTCGGACAAGCGCTCATAGGTGCCGGAGACGGCATTCAACAGGGCTGCGGAGCCGGTCTGCAGCGTATCCTCGATGCGCGTCTGGGTTTCGTTCAGCGAAATGGCGAGCGCCATCGCCTTGTCGTCCAGTGTCTCGGACAGCCGGTCATGCGTGCCGGAGACGGCGTTCAGCAGCGCGGCGGAGCGGGTTTCGAGCGTCTCGTCGATGCGGGTCTGGCCTTCGCTCAGCGAAGTTGCAAAAGCTGCCACCTTGCCTTCCAGAGTCTCGGACAGGCGGTCGTGGGTGCCGGAGACTGCGTTCAGCAGAGCGGCCGAGCGGGTCTGGAGCGTGTCTTCGATGCGCGCCTGGCTCTCGTTCAAGGAGATGGCGAAGGCCGCCGCCTTTTCGTCGAGGGTCTCGGCAAGACGGTCGCGCGTGCCGGATACGGTGTTCAGCAGCGCCTCGGCACGCGCTCCCAGCGCATCCTCGATGCGGGCATGGCGCTCGTCGAGCGAGGTGGTCAGGGCGGCCGCCTTGCTGTCCAGAGTTTCGGACAGGCGGTCATGGGTGCCGGCGACGGCGTTTAGCAGGGCCGCGGAGCGGGTCTCGAGCGTATCTTCGATGCGGGCCTGGTTTTCGTTGAGCGAAATGGCGAGAGCCATGGCCTTTTCGTCGAGCGTTTCGGCCAGGCGGTCGTGCGTGCCGGACACGGCGTTGATGATGGCATCGGAGCGTGATGTCAGCGCTTCCTCGAAGCGACCGTGATGGGCGGTGAGCGCCTCGACGAGCGCGCCGCCGCGCTCTGCCATGACGCTGTCGATACGGCTGTGGGCCGTGCCGACCGCCTCGCTGATTTCTGCCGCACGCGCCGAAAGCACGCCGCTCAGTTCCTCGGCGCGACCGCCGAAGGCAGACGTGACCCGCTCGGTGCCTTCGGCAACGGCGGTTGTCAGATCGGTGGTGGTGGTGCGCAGCGTGTCGCGCAATTCGGCCGAGCGCGTCTGCAGATTGTTCTGCAGCTCGGAAGTGCCGGATGCAAGCGTCAGCGCGATGTCCGAAGTAGCGCTCTGCAGTGCCGAAGTCAGTTCGCCGGTGCGGCTGCTGAGCGCAGTGGTGATTTCGTCCGCCCGGGTGCCGAGCGCGCTTTCCAGCATTTCATGGCCGGTGGCGAGCGCGGTGGCGAGCGCCAGCGACTGATCGGTCATCGACGAGCCGAGCCGGTCGATGCTGGAACTCAGGATACCGTCGATCGACTCCGAGCCGCCGGTCAGCGTCTCGTTGATGCGGGCGAGGCTCTCCATCAGCTTGGTGTCAAGCGAGCCGGTGCGTTTGTCGAAGGCGCTGGTGAATTCGGCGACACGTTCGTCGAAGGCGGTCGACAACTGGGCAACGGTCGTCTGCAGCCGCTCTTCGAAGAAGCCGGAGCGGACGTCGAGATCCATGACGGCGTCGTCAGCCGAGCTCTGCAGGCTCTGGCGGAAGCTTGCGCCCTTCTCATCGAGGGCGCTGTTCAGCTTCGACAGCACATCGTCGAGCGTACCGCCGATGGTGCGTTCGCCTGATGTCAGGCTCTCGTTGATCTCGCGGGTGCGGGCGATCAGGATTTCGCTGAGCTGCTGCGTGCGCTCGTGCAGCGCGGCATTCAGCTTCTCGGTGCTGCTGTCCATGGTCGAGGCGCGCGTCTCGAACTGGCTGAGCAGTTTTTCGCCATGATCATTGAGGTTGACGGAGAGCGCTTCGAGACGGTTGTCGAATTCGGTGGCGAGCGCGAAACCCGATGCGTTCAACGTCTGCAACAGGCTGTCGGTCTTGGCGGCGAGCAGGCTGCCGATCGATTGCAGGGCGTTGTCGGATTTTTCCAAAATCGTCGCCGCGCGCGTATCGATCAGCGAGGCAAAGGCTTCGCCAGATGTGGAAAGCCGCACTGCGATCTCTTCGGTCGCAAGCGACAGCTCTTCCTTCAACTGGTCGTGGACGCTGCCGATCGAGGTGCGGATGCGGTCGGCATGGTTGACGATCGCCTCGCGCTCGGAACCGAGTTCGTGGACGAGACCGCGGACGCGCAACTCGTTATCGGCATAGGAGCGCTCCAGTGCATTGACTTCGGAATGGACGAGCGTTTCGAGCTCGGACGCACGCGCTATGGTGCGCTCGATGCCTTCGTTCATGGCCGAGACCTCACGGCGCACGGCCTGGCCGACGGTCATGATGCGCTCTGAGGCGATGGTTTCCGGCTCCGCCAGGCGCAATGCGACCTCCGCCATGGAGCGGGCGGCGTTGCGCATGTCCTGGGCGCGGGCGATCATGATGGCGAAAGCATAGAACATCATCACCGGAATGATGATGCCGACGAGGCCGGCAATGACGCCGGGCAGGGCAACGAGATCGGCGAGCGAGCGGATCTGCCAGATCTGCGGCGCATACAGCAGCGACATCAGGCCGAGGCCGCCCATGACCCAGAGCACTGAGAACAGCGTTGCGGTGCGCATCGCCGAGCGGCTGGAAGCACCGTCGAAGGATTTCAGGATCGAGGCGGGCGTGTTGCGGCTGGCATCGTTGGCGGGCGTGAAAGCCGGCCCTCTCGAAGCCTGTTCGCCAGCGCCACCGCGGCGGTTGCGGCGCTGCGCTTCTTCCTGGGCCTGCTGGTTACGCGCATTCACTGGATCAGACACATTAGCCTCCGGGGCCTCAGGCGCGTCGCCGCGGCGAGACGGCACGTTATCTTTGCCGAAGTCGATCTGGAGCGCCTCGTCCAATGCCTTGAACGCCTTGTCCTCAATCGACTCGTTATATTTGTTGTTCGCCATTGGTTATGCCTCGTTACTGTCGGCCGGTCCGGCAACGCAATCCCGGGCTTCCGCCTCACCCGGGGAACAACTTTGCCGTTTCAGCCTTCCATCCTAACGACGGACGGATAAGCATGTCATTTCAGAGTGGATAGCCGCTTTTTCAAACGGAAGGTATCAAAACACTACCATTATCCACTCGCTCGGCAAAGGCGCGTACCATAAACCCGCTCCACCAGTATCGTAGTGACACATCTGGGCTCTTCACACAATTAATGAAGGCTTGAGATTCAAGGCTCGTTAACTCGTTGTTAACATCTTTGAATCCGCGGCAGTGCTTAAAAACCAATAATTTAGGGATATTTAACGGACATTAACCATATGGCGAGATTTCCGGCCCGGATGTGCCGGAATTTAACGCGATGGCCACCCTCCTGACGCAGAACTGTTGCAACAGCGCACGACACGAGACGGGAGAATTGGCAATGGCAGCTCAGATGGCAGCATTGAACATCGTATTCGAGGCGCCGGATAATGCAAAGGGACCCTGTCCCTCCAAGGTCCGGCCGATCGATCTCGTCCATCTCGCCAAGCAGACGATGGGCGACAAGTCGCTGGAAATTGAAGTCCTTCAGATGTTTGCACGCCAGGCTCGCGCATGTCTGCAGGATATTGCGAGCGGCGAAACCATCCGGGTCGGCGCGGCGGCGCACCGCCTGAAGGGCGCGGCAAGCTCGGTCGGCGCGTTCCGCGTGTCGCAGACGGCCGAAGCCGTCGAGGAAACCGGCGGTGACGCCGGTGCGACGGCTGCGCTCGGTGCCGCCGTCATCGACGCCGAGAATTTCATCCTGAAGCTCTGCCGCGGCTGATCCCTGTTCTAGATGCGTTCAAATGAGGCCCGTTGTTCCATTGCGGAACCGCGGGTCTTTTTGCGACGTCTTCCATGACGCTTTGAAGACGGCGGGCGAGGGCGCGATCTGCGAGGTTATGGCGACTTTCCCGATGTTGACTGAAGCGTCGAATTGTCGGAAGAAAATCCGCCCATCATTTGAAGACCGGAAACAGTCCTGATGCCCAAACTTACCATCGTCGCCTTCGACGGCACGCGCTTCGACCTCGACGTCGACCAAGGCTCCACCGTCATGGAGAATGCCGTGCGCAATTCGGTGCCCGGCATCGAGGCCGAATGCGGCGGCGCTTGCGCCTGCGCGACCTGTCATGTCTATGTCGACGAGGCATGGACCGAGCAGATCGGCCAGCCGGAAGCGATGGAAGAGGATATGCTCGACTTCGCCTTCGATGTGCGCCCGACCTCGCGGCTGTCCTGTCAGATCCGCATGAAGGCTGCCTATGACGGCCTCGTGGTGCATGTGCCGGAGCGCCAGGCTTAAGCGCCTGCGCTTCACCTTCGCCGAAATAGGATCCAGAAAAAAGACGCCTCGCGCGCTGGTGCGAGCGAGGCGAGGCGGGCGCATTACCTACGGATGAGGGAGGAACATCCGCGGCTTCGGAACGCGCCAGGAGAACCCAGCGATGAAAGGGCAGATGCCGTAGCTGCACTTTCGAATGTGTTCATATTAACGCGTTCCGGTTGAGTCTGCCAGGATGAAAAATGACCATTCAATCACTGGGGAGGCGGCAAGTTTCGCACAGGTTTCGTTGTGCAGCTAAGGTTTTCCGCTCGCAACCAGACTGAAAAAGCCTTATTTTGCGCCGGCTCGGCCGTTGATTCGATTGTTCAGCAACCTCAGCATGCGCTTCTGGAAATTGACCGCCTCGACCCGGTCGAATCGCGCCTGCTGCCGATCGTGCTCCTCTATACCGCGAGCTGATTCGCCCGAGACGAGTTCCTGCATGGCCTCGCAACTGCGCTGCTGCGGCAGGGTGCGGATGGCGCGTTCCATGGCGCGGGCCTGATCGCGGGCGATTTCGGCATGGCGCTCCTCGTGGCGCTTGATATCGCTCGACAGGGCGTCCCAGATCATCGACAGCTCCTTGCTGGCGCCCTTGCGGCTGTTCCAGCGCGGCAGGATGATCTGGGTGTGGACCGTGACCTTGACGTTGCCGACGCGGCAGCGGCCGTTATCCTGGATATAGGTGGCTTCGCCGCCGAAGCGGATCTTCGTGGCGCCGGGATGGCGGGCCGAGGAGCCGCTCGACGTCGGGCCGCGCCGGCTGAGTTCGCGGTCGAGCTCATCCGCGGTTTTGCCGCGAATGTCGAAATAGGAATAGCTTTTCGATGCAATCACTTCTGCTTGCGCTGGGCTGCAGACGGAAAGAGCAATGGAAAAGGCGGTAGGAAGGACCATATAACGCACTGCAAGCGGCATTCTGAACGCAACCCGTGTTGAAATCGACCGGAGCTTGGGGCATAGCCACCGCAAGCGCAATATCGGATGGCGCTTTTTTCGCGATCGATGGGATAAGTCAGGTGACAGGGTTCGAAGGCAGTTTGTGGCGTGTGGGCCATGGCCGGGAGATCGAACTCGGCCGTCGTTCTCTCATCATGGCGATCATCAACGTGACGCCGGACTCCTTTTCCGACGGCGGACGCTTCGAAACCGTCGATGCTGCGGTCGAACATGCGCTTCGGGCGGTGAGCGAAGGGGCCGGGATTATCGATATCGGCGGCGAATCGACCCGACCGAACGCCGCTGCCGTCAGCCCTTCCGAGGAGCAGGCGCGCGTACTGCCGGTCATTGAGGCGCTGCGCGGGCGCACCCAGGCGCTGATTTCGATCGACACCTATCGCGCCGAGACGGCGCGGCTGGCGGTCAGCGCTGGCGCCCATATCGTTAACGACGTCTTCGGGCTGCAGAGAGAGCCCGATATCGCCGGCATAGCCGCGGCGACCGGGGCCGGGCTCTGCATCATGCATACCGGCCGCGACAGGGCCAAGCTTCCCGACGTGATTGCCGACCAGGTGCATTTTCTCAAACGATCGCTTGAGATCGCGGCCGCCGCCGGCGTCAGCAGCGACCGCATCGTGCTCGATCCGGGCTTCGGCTTCGCCAAGGAGACGACGGAGGAGAACCTCGAGCTGATGGCGCGGTTTTCCGAACTTTCCCGCTTCGGCCTGCCGCTGCTTGCCGGCACGTCGCGCAAGCGTTTCCTCGGCGCGGTGACCGGGCGCGAGGCGGCAGACAGGGATGCGGTAACGGCCGTCACCAGCGCCTTGCTCAGGGTTAAGGGGGCTGCGATTTTCCGGGTGCATAATGTCGCAATCAACAGGGATGCGCTGGATATTGCCGATGCTATGCTGAATGCGCGCCAGGAATTCGAGAGGAAGCGGCCGACATGACCACCTACACGATCACGCTGCAGAACTGCGCCTTCTTTGCGCGCCACGGCGTGCATGACGAGGAGGAATTCCTCGGCCAGCGCTTCTTCGTCGATGCCGAACTCGATGTCGTTGCCGGCGAGGCGCTGAAAAGCGATTCGATCGACGATACCGTCAATTACGGCATCGCCTTCACGGTGATCGAGGGGATCGTCACCGGCAAACGGCGCTACCTGATCGAAGCCCTGGCGCTCGATATCGCCAAGGGGCTCTGCGAGACATTCCCGCAGGTCCGGCGGGCGAAGATCACGGTGCGCAAGCCGAACGCGCCGGTGCCCGGCGTGCTCGATTTCGTGCAGGTGAGCGTTGAACACTTTGCCTGAAACTGCATTGCAATCGGCCACACTGGGCCTCGGCGGCAATATAGGCGATCCCGTCAAGGCGATGGCCGCCGCCTTGCAGCGGCTGGACGCACGAGACGATTGCCGGGTTACGGCGGTCTCGCGGCTCTACCGCACGCCACCCTGGGGCAAGACCGACCAATCCTTCTTCTTCAACGCCTGCGCCGCCGTCGAAACCCGGCTGAAGCCGGAGGCCTTGCTCGATGTCTGCCTGTCGATCGAACGGGAGATGAAACGCGAGCGTATCGAGCGCTGGGGGCCGCGCACACTCGATATCGACGTGCTGACCTATGGCGATGTCATCCAGGAGGCGCCGCGGCTGGAACTGCCGCATCCGCGCATGACCGATCGCGGTTTCGTGCTGATGCCGCTTGCCGATATCGCGCCGGACCTTGTCGTCAAGGGCAGGGCGGTCAGCGACTGGCTTGAAGATGCCGAGGTGGCCGGCATCGAAATCGCCGATAACCGCCGCGACTGGTGGCTACAGATCTGAGGCGAAGATCCTGAAAAGGAAAACGGCGGGAACCCCGCCGCTTCAGGAAAATCCGCTGTGCGATTGATCTACTGGATGGAGCCGACGGCCATCTCGTCGACCTGACGGGTCAGCGTCAGGCCGATGACCGGGATCATCTGGCTTTCGACCTTGACCGAAACGGTGACGTTCATCGTCTTGTCGTCGCGCACGCGGGCGATCATCGCGCCGTTCAGCTTGGCGCGGTTGATGCCGACGACGACGGTATCCTCGCTGACCGCGCCGGAGACGACGTCGAGACCCTTGCCGGCGGCGCCGTCGAGGAACTTGCCCTTGTAGGTCGAGCCCGACTGAGAGATGACGGCGGTCATCGGCTGCTTGAAGACGCCGACGCGGCAGGTGCCGTCGAGCTTGATGCCGGCGCCGCTATCGCCCGTGGGCTCGCCGATCAGATTGCAGGTGAATTTCGTCCCCTTGTACTTGCCGGCGACGATTTCGCCCGGGCCCTTCCAGGAGCCGGCGACGGAATCGAAGAAGGCCTTGTCACGGGTTGCGGCAGTGGCTGCCGGAGCGACGTCTGCGACGGGAGACAATGCCGCGGCGGCCAGACCGCATATAATGAGAAACTTGCGCGAATACATGGATTTTCCTTGGCAAACACCACTCACGAACTGGCTGCAAGTTTTGCCTGGGAATGGTTAATCCTTCCTTTCAATCGCGCCGAAATGCGCTGGAATACAGGGGTTTCGCGCGGTCAAGATTTTAGCTTGTCGCCATTAGAGCCTTGAATCTGCTGTAATTTCGCCAACATTCCGTTAGGGATGGCAAACTGTGCGGATTTGCTCCGTCTCTCAGGGAGTGTTGCCGCGCGGCGACATGGAGGGCGTGAGGTCGCCGATGAAATCGCCGATTCCCGGCCGCTTCAGGGCATGGAAGGCGAGCGGGCGGCAGAGATCCATCGCCGCGATTCCAATGCGGGCGGTCATCAGGCCGTTGATGACGCCTTCGCCGAGCCGGGCCGAGAGCTTGGAGGCCAGCCCATGGCCGAGCACCTGCTGGACGAGGCTGTCGCCGACGGCGATCGAGCCGGTGACGGCCAGATGCGCCAGCACGTCGCGCAACAGGCGGACCATGCCGAGCGTGCCGGGGCGGCCGCCGTAAAGCTCGGCCATGGCGCGGATCAGGCGCACGGCCTCATAGAGTACATAGAGCAGGTCGACGACGGCGCGCGGGCTGACGGCGGTGACGATCGAGACGCGCTTGGAGGCGTTGACGATGAGCGCGCGGGCCTTGCGGTCGAGGGGCGCGAGCAATTCGCGTTCGGCGAGTGCTATCAGATGCGGGGGATCGATGACCTCGCCTTCCGTCGCCTTCAGCGTGGCGCGGCCCTTCGATGTCTCGGGATTGGCCGAAAGCAGCGTGGTGAGGCGGGCGACGACGGCGCGCGCCCTTGCCGGCCGGGTTTCGACCATGGCGGCTTCCGCTTCGGCCTTGATCGCCTGGACGGCGGCAAGGCGCATCATTCCCAATGTCTGGCGGATGACGAGCGCAAGCACGGCGAGGAGGCCGACCGCGAGCACGGCTAGCGCCGCGTAACCCAACCAGTCGGCACGGGTGAAGAGATCGCGGATCAGGCTATCGGTCCAGAGGCCGAGGCCAAGCGACAGCAGAATGCCGAAGGCGCCGGCGGCGATCTTGCCGAAGGAGGTCCGGCGTCTCAGCGGCGTCGCCACCGGCACTGCGCTCAGATCCTTGTCGGGATTGAGGAAAGGATCGTCCTCATCCGCCGTCACGACGATGTTTTCGGAAAAGCTTTCCGGCTTGCGCCGCGGCTCTCCCCGGCGGCCATTGTCATGGCGATCGGTGGCCTCGTCCTCGTAGGTGAAGACGGCGGGCGGGCGGCGTGGCGGCTCTGACGGGGGCTTGCTCATGCGAGACGGTCTCCGAACAGGAACTGCATGGCGCGGTCTAGGCGGATATGCGGCACCGACAGCTTGATGCCGCCGCCGGTTTCCTCAAGCTGCGGCGGACGGAACCTGACGACATTGACATCGGGCAGCCGCAGGCCTGTTACACCCGAGGCGATACGGTCGAACAGGCTTTCCGGATCCTCGGGCAGGTCGCCGGGAAAGATTGCAGTCTTTCTCTGGCCGTCGAAACGCTCGCCGGCGATGGTTTCGCCCTCCATCGGCGTGCCGACGATGAC
This sequence comes from Rhizobium sp. N122, assembly GCF_002211295.1. Lineage (NCBI taxonomy): Bacteria > Pseudomonadati > Pseudomonadota > Alphaproteobacteria > Hyphomicrobiales > Rhizobiaceae > Rhizobium > Rhizobium sp. N122. The sequence goes on from NZ_LOKU01000023.1 coordinate 200,190, forward strand.
CGGCAGTTCATGACCGTCGCGCTTGACCGATGCCTCGCGGGTGGCGCGCACGGAGGCGAGCGCCATGACGTCGATGCCCGCACCCGCCATGCCGATGCGGTCGATGGCACGATCCACCAGGCGGCGGGTGAGCGCATCCAGCCGGTCGTGGCTTTCATGATGGAGATGATCGGCTTTGGTGGCGGCGACCAGCACGCGGTCGATGCGGCGCCCGAGCAGCGAGGACAGCAGCGAATTGGTGCCGGGGCGGAAACAGGCGAGCACATCGGTCAGCGCGCGTTCCAGATCCTGCACGGCTTCCGGGCCGCGGTTCATCGCCTGCAGCGCATCGACCAGCACGATCTGCCGGTCGATACGGGCGAAATGCTCGCGGAAGAAGGGTTTGATGACAACCGATTTATAGGCTTCGTAACGCCGTTCCATCATCGTCCACAGCGAGTTGCGTCCGGGACGTGCGTCCGCCGGCAAGGCCAGCGGCGCGAAAGTCAGCGCCGGCGAGCCGTCGAGATCGCCGGGCAGCAGCAGGCGGCCGGGCGGCAGGGTGGAGAGCGAACGTTCGTCGGCCTTGCAGGCCTTGAGATAATCGGCAAAGGCGGTGGCGAGATCGCGAGCGACCATTTCGTCGGCGCCGGCGTTTATATCGGCGGCCTGCGTCAGCGCCAGCCAGCCGCGCGACAGCTCGGAGCGGATGCCGGTTTGCGCAAGTGCGATCGTTTCCTCGCTGAAGGTGCGGTAATCCTTGCCGAGCAACGGCAGGTCGAGCAGCCACTCGCCGGGATAATCGACGATGTCGATCGACAGGCGGCCGGGGGAAAACAGCCGGTTCCAGCCGCTGGCGCTCTGATAATCCAGGGTGATGCGCAGCTCTGAGATGGCGCGGGTCGAATCCGGCCAGATTCGATCCTTCACCAGCGCACGGATATGGTCCTCGTACTGGAAGCGCGGCACGGCATCATCGGGCTGCGGCTCCAGCCGCACCGCCGAGACGCGGCCCGACTGCACCGGCTCGAACAGCGGCAGGCGGCCGCCATGCAGAAGATTGTGCACCAGCGAGGAAATAAAGACCGTCTTGCCGGAGCGGGATAGGCCGGTAACGCCGAGCCGCACGGTCGGATTGACGAGGTCGCTCGCCCGGTCGGCGAGATTGTCGAGGGCGATGCGGGCGTCGTCGGCAAAGGATGTCAGGCGTGGCGGCAAGGCGCAATTCCGGTTGGTGACTGCCGGCAATATAGGAAGGGCGCGCCGCCTGAAAAAGACGCGGCGCGAAAGCTTTCAGACGACCAAGAAATCGGTGAGACGCCAGCCGGCGGCTGAAGCGTCGTAATCGACGACGGCAAGGCCCGCCGTCGGGAAGCCGCCGGGAAGGGCGCTGGCCATCGCCTCATGGCCGATCAGCGCCTCCAGCGTCTGCTCCATGGTCGGATTGTGGCCAACCAGCATGACGGCCGCCTCATCCTGCGAATCGACGATTTCGAGATAGTTATCGACCGTGGCGTTGTAGAGCGCATCGACGTAACGCATGTCGAGCGTGAGACCCATTGCCCGATGAACCGCATCGGCGGTGCCGCGGCAGCGCAGCGCCGTCGAACTGATCAGAAGATCGGGACGGTAGCCCTTGTCGGCGGCCTTGTCGGCGATGATCTCCGCATCGCCGAAGCCCTTTTCGTTGAGCGGCCGGTCGAAATCGCGCTGCCCGGGTTCGGCCCAGGCGGCCTCGGCATGACGCAGGAGATAGATGCGGTTCGGCGGAGGCAGCGGTACGGTCATGGGCAAATCCAGGATCGGCGGGTCTTTTCAGTAGCGGTTGCAGTCGGCCGCCGTCAATCGCCAGCCATGCCGCAATGGCGCAAAACGTGGCTGACAACACGGCGTTTTGAAGGCGAAGAAAAAAATGGCGACCGGAATAACCATGACAAAATAGGTCGTTAGCCTAAAATTGTAACAGATTTAAAAATCTGTTTACCTGTCGTATTTGGCTTGAACCGCGGCTAGCGCTTGGGATATACACCCGCCCAGATGAGATGTTCTTCAGGAGAATCGCGTTGAGTGAGAAGATCGATCTTAGCAATTACGTTCCCTCGGAAGAGGAAGAGTTCATGAACGTAAACCAGCGTGCCTACTTCAGGACCAAGCTGGTTGCATGGAGGAATGACATCCTTAGAGAAGCGCGTGAAACCCTCGACCATCTGGCCGAGGAAAGCGCAAACCATCCCGACCTCGCCGACCGGGCGTCGTCGGAAACCGACCGGGCGATCGAGCTTCGCGCTCGCGACCGGCAGAGAAAGCTGATTTCCAAGATCGACGCGGCACTGCAGCGCATCGAAGACGGCACTTACGGCTATTGCGAGGAAACCGGCGAACCGATCGGCCTCAAGCGTCTCGACGCCCGCCCGATCGCAACGCTGTCGATCGAGGCGCAGGAGCGCCACGAACGCCGCGAAAAAGTCTATCGCGACGAATAATGGTTTTCATGCAGAGATGAGAGCAGACAAGCGCCGTGATCGGATCACGGCGCTTGTCTGCTGATCACTGCTCCACCGTCTAATTGCCTGTCGCCAGCGGTTTCCATGATCGCTCTCGTTCGGTCTCCATCGAGAGGTCGATCGTGACAACAGTGCTGTTCCTGATTCGTCGTCGGAGGATGTCCGCTTTCTCAGGCTCTGTCCGAACCATGCCTTCAGCGTGAAGAGCCTGCAGCTTCGAGCGTGAAAGTTTCAGCTCGGACGCCAGCAGGCGGTCGAGGCGGGTGCTCGTTGGAACGGGGACCGTCAGTTCGATTGCCAATTTTGTCCAATTCGCCGTTTCGTGCTGTATCTCCTTGGCGATTTCAACTTCGGCAAACTCATCCACACGCAGCGATTTGTGCCGGAGAGCGTCGAGATTGAAGGTTTCGGTCCGGATCCAGCGGGGATCGTTGGACTGCAGCGCCTCAAGGACGGCAGGATCGATGTCGCGGACATTGCGGCGCTCGAGGATCGGCCGGTTCTACGTTCTTTCACAGGTCAGGCATTTATAGATGAGCCAGGCGTCCAGCTTGCGGCCGTTGGCGTTGAGCCGGATTTTGCCGCTGGATTGGAAGGCTCTCAGGCCCCCGCATCCGCCGCATGCAATCCAGGGCTGGGGCGCCGTCTTGGGAATTATGGTCCATCGGACTCGAAGCGTCTTGCACATATCGTTTTGGTCTTCCGTTCGGAAGTCCATCGAGATGGTGCATGAGAAAACCCTTGCGGGCGCGGTGTGGCGATGTTGCGGGTGGCTGAAGAGCTGAGACAGCGGCGCTGCCGTGGCACATTGTAACAATGCCAAACCGGTCTCTCGCCACCACCCGATGAACATGTTCGCATGCCGCCAGCGCGTCGCCAGGCGGCAGTACGGGTGAAACTGGAGTGAGACCGGTGTTTACTTAGGCAAAGTGCAACCTCGGATGCGCCAACGCTCTTCACCCGATCGATACCAAATGATCGGCGTGAAAGGGAGGCCTGAGGCCTCGCAAACTGAAAAAGCCGCGGCATTGCGGCTTTTGTGCAACTTCACGGTGAAGGAGAAAGTGCGGCAACCCGGTGTGACGCGGGCGTCTTCGCCTTCATTTGTCGCGATTGACGCTCATTTCACCGAAGATGCGGGCGACTTCCTTCTGCAGTTCCGTGTCGGCGCCGGTGATCGGGGCAAGGTCGGGATCGCGGCGCGGCAGATTGCCTGGCTGCGGCTGGGGCACGGCTTGGCGGGAGGGCTGGTTTGCCGGCACCGGGACGATGCGTTCGGCTGTCAGATTGTTCGCCATCTCCTCTTCCAGCACTCGCTGGAAATCACCGCGGATCGCTGCTGCCGGCTGTGCTGCCGCATCGTCCTCGGTTGTGCCGGGCGCTGCGCGGGCGGCGGCCGGCATGCCCTGGAAAGATGGAGCGGAAATTTCGGGTTCGATGCGCTGCTGCGGCATAACGCGCTGGCGGGCGGCATCGAGAATCTCGGCCGCACTTGCGGTATCGTGGAACGATGCGGGCTGCGCGACCGGGGAAGCAACGACACGCTCCGGCGGGCGCGGCTGAGGCGGGGCGGGAGGCGCAGGAATGTCGCGTTCGGCCGACAGCGGAGGTGTCACGGGCGTTACCGGAAGAGGGCTCGTCGCCACCGGCGGCGCCACGACCGGCTGGGCCGGCGGTTCGGGGCGCGGGCGCGGCTCCGCCGAAACCGGCGCGGAGAAGGAAGGCTCGGCGGCCGGCTCGCTGCGGGCTGCGGCAGGAGCGGCGACGGGGACTGCAACCGGCGCTGCAACTGGGGCGCGGGGCGGAGAAAGCGATGGCGTTTCCGGGCGCGCCGGGGATATTGCGCGCTGCTCGACGGGTTGCGGGTGGTCGGCGGTTTCCGGCTGTTGCGCCGTTGCCGGCAGGATACGGCTTTCGATGACGATATCGCTCGGGCCGCCGATCATGATCAGATGCTCGACATCGTCGCGGCGCACCAGCACCAGCCGGCGGCGGGTATCGACAGCTGCGGCATCCAGAACCTGCAGACGGGGCTGGCGATTGCGGCCGCCGCGCACGAAGGGCGAGGGCGCCCGTCTGCGGATCACCCAGAGCACCAGGATGAGCAAAAGAAGCGCTAGGCCGACGCCACCGGCTGCAAGCAGAAAACGGCTGCCATACGCTCCGACAACATCATCCAACATAATCACTTACTCCATTTCATATTTGGCACATATTGACGACTTTTCCGTTCCTTAGGCAAGGGCTGCCGGTGCTGTCCAGTCACGGGAGAACGCGATTTCGTGTTCCGCTGCCTGGGTGCGGGGCGATCTTGCGCACGGGCGGCCGTATCAGGGTTCAGGGGCAGATGGCGCTGTTGCCTGTGAATTCAAGCAGTCTTGCCGGCGACCGGTGTTTTTGCCGACGCGGCAAATTGCTAAGAAGAAAAGAGTGCCTGATTCCCGCTTCGTGTTCGTGCTACGAAGCTGATGGGGCTTATGTGAGGAATACATGACGAAACCGCGTCAGGCCGACGATTATAACGCACCGCTTGTGGATCGTGGGGGGCGTTCTGGCACGGTCTTGCGCATTCTTCTGCTGGCTCTCGTGCTGATCGCCGCCGCCGGCGGCTTCATCGTCTTCAAACGGTCGCTTGATAACGAGGTCGTGCTCGGCGGTCTCGGCGTGCTCGCCATGGTCGGCATCTTCTTCCTGGTATCCTCGGTCATTGGCTTCATCGAGGTGATGCCGCAGCGCCAGTCCGACAGCCTGGCGCGCGCCTTCCTCAACAGTCACCCGGACGGCACGCTGATCACCGACGAAAAGGGCCGGATCATCTATGCCAATGCCGCTTATGGCGCGCTGACCGGCGCGCGCAAGGCGACGGAGGTGCAGACGCTGGAAAGCCTGCTGTCGCGCCACCGCGAATCGAACGAGGCGCTCTACAGGCTGGTCAACGGACTGCGTGAGGGCAAGGAAGGCCGGGAGGAATTCCGCCTGCTGCGCGCTGTCGGCCCCGGCAGCAACAGCTCCGGCGCCCATTGGTACCGGCTGAAAGCGCGGCTACTGCCTCAGGAAGAGAACGGCGGCAAGCCGCTGCAGATCTGGCAGATCACCGATATCACCACCGAGCGCGACGATCAGGAGCGCTTCTTCAAGGAGTTGCAGAACGCGATCGACTATCTCGACCATGCGCCGGCCGGATTCTTTTCCGCCGGCAGGAAGGGCGAGATCTTCTATCTCAATGCGACGCTCGCCGAGTGGCTGGGGCTCGACCTCACCAAATTCGTGCCGGGCTCGATGACGATCGGCGACGTGGTGGCGGGCGAGGGGCTAGCGCTGATCCAGTCGGTGCAGGCAGAACCCGGCCTGAAAAAGACCGTGACGCTCGATCTCGACCTGCGCAAGACCAACGGCCAGAGCCTGCCGGTGCAGATCATCCACAGCGTCACGTCGATGCGCGACGGCGCACCCGGCGAAAGCCGGACGATCGTGCTGGGGCGTGAAAAGAGCGATGCCGGCGGTCAGTCCGCTTCTGCCGCCGCCATGCGCTTCACCCGCTTCTTTAACAACACCCCGATGGCGATCGCCTCGGTGGACGGCGATGGGCGCATCCTGCGGACGAACGCGCCGTTCCTCAAGCTGTTCTCCGGCGTCGTCTCGCGCGACGATCTCGAAAAGGCGCCGCATCTCGAAACCATCGTGCAGGAAAGCGACCGGCCGCAGCTCGCCGAGGCGCTGGCGGCGGCCAAGGACCGGCAAGGCGACATCGCGCCGCTCGATACCCGCACGCCGACCGACGAGGCGCGCTATTTCCGTTTCTATGTCAACGCCGTCATCGATCAGAGCGACGAGGCGCCCGAGGAGGCGGCAATTGTTTACGCCGTCGAAGTGACCGAGCAGAAGGCACTGGAAGCGCAGATGGCGCAGACGCAGAAGATGAATGCTGTCGGCACGCTTGCCGGCGGCATCGCGCATGATTTCAACAATGTGCTGACGGCGATCCTGCTTTCCTCGGACCATCTGCTGCTGCAGGCGCGGCCGGCCGATGCGAGCTTTGCCGACCTGATGGAAATCAAGCGCAATGCCAACCGCGCCGCGGTGCTGGTGCGCCAGCTGCTCGCCTTCTCGCGCAAGCAGACGATGCGGCCCTCGGTGCTGAACCTGACGGATGTCGTCGGCGACCTGCGCATGCTGGTCGACCGGCTGCTTTCCGGCACCAACGTCAAGCTCGACGTGCAATATGGCCGCGACCTCTGGCCCGTCAAAACCGATCTTTCGCAATTCGAACAGGTGCTGATCAATCTCTGCGTCAATGCGCGCGATGCCATGCCCGAGGGCGGCACGCTGACGCTGCGCACCCGAAACCTGACAGCTTCAGAGGTCTCCGCCTTCAACTATTCCTACATGCCGGCCGAGGACATGGTGCTGATCGAGGTTGCCGATAACGGCACCGGCATCGCGCCCGAAATCATGGACAAGATCTTCGAGCCGTTCTTCACCACCAAGGATGTCGGCAAGGGCACCGGGCTCGGCCTCGCCATGGTCTACGGCATCGTCAAGCAATCGGGCGGCTACATCCAGCCGGAATCCGAAGTCGGCAAGGGCACCACATTCCGGGTCTTCCTGCCGCGCCACATCCCGGAACCGGCGGTTGCCGCCGAAGCCGGCGCGATCGACGCCGCCGTCGCTGAAATCGGCATGCAGCCGGAGGCGCCAGCGGCGCAGCAGCCGGAGGACCTGACGGGATCGGCGGTCATTCTTCTCGTCGAAGACGAAGAGGCGGTACGCCGTGGCGGCAAGCGCATGCTGGAAACGCGCGGCTACACCGTGCACGAGGCGGGCTCGGGCGTCGAGGCGCTCAGCATCATGGAAGAGCTCGACGGCAAGGTCGACATTGTCGTTTCCGACGTGGTCATGCCCGAAATGGACGGCCCGACACTGCTGCGCGAGCTGCGCAAGTCCTATCCCGACATGAAATTCATCTTCGTCTCGGGCTATGCAGAAGATGCCTTCGCCCGCAACCTGCCGCCGGAAGCCAAATTCGGATTTTTGCCGAAGCCGTTTTCGCTGAAGCAACTGGCTGTGGTGGTGAAGGAGACGTTGGACGGGTGAGGGCGCCGTCAGAGAGGTTGTGCCGTGTGGTACCCCCTCTGCCCTGCCGGGCATCTCCCCCACAGGTGGGGAGATCGACAAGAGGCGTGCTCCTCCCGCCTCGCTACCGTTTCGCCGGATTGCAACGCTGATTGTTGAGGAAAACCGGTGCGCCCAGCCCATCTCCCCACCTGTGGGGGAGATGCCCGGCAGGGCGGAGGGGGGCTTGCACGGGACGCCCTATCTGCCGGGGCATTCTTGCCCTCCCATTATCCCTTACTCACCTAATGCCACCGCAATCTCCGCCGCCAGCCGCGCATTGTTCTCGACCAGCGCAATATTCGTCTTCAGGCTCTGGCCATCCGTCAGGTCGAAGATGGTCGAGAGCAGATAGGGCGTCACCGCCTTGCCGGTGATCTCGTCGCGCGCGGCGCTATCAAGCGCCCGCTCGATATAGATTTCCATCTCTTCGCGGGCGATCTCGTCGGCCTCGGGCACCGGGTTGGCGATGAGCATGCCGCCGTCGATGCCGAGCTGGTCGCGCACCGTCTGGAAATTGGCAATGGCGGCCGGGCTGTTCAGCGACAGCGGGCTTGGTATGCCCGAGGAGCGCGACCAGAAGGCGGGAAATTCTTCGCTCTCGTAAGTGACGACCGGCACGCCGCGGGTTTCCAGCACTTCGAGCGTCTTCGGAATGTCGAGGATCGCCTTGGCGCCGGCGCAGACGACGATGACGCCGGTGCGCGCCAGTTCCTCGAGATCGGCTGAGATATCGAAGCTTTCCTCGGCGCCGCGGTGCACGCCGCCGATGCCGCCGGTGGCAAAGACGCGGATGCCGGCACGCGCCGCCGCAATCATCGTCGCGGCGACCGTGGTGGCGCCGGTGCGGCGCTCGGCGATCGCGAAGGCGAGATCGGCGCGCGACACCTTCATCACCTCGGTCGCCTTGGCGAGCTGCTCCAGCTCGCTGGCTTCAAGACCGATATGCAGCGTGCCGTGAATGACGGCGATCGTTGCCGGCACCGCACCCTGTTCGCGAATGATCGTCTCGACGCTGCGGGCCATCTCGATGTTGCCGGGATAGGGCATGCCATGGGTGATGATGGTCGATTCCAGCGCCACCAGCGGCGCGCCGCGCTGCTTGGCGCTGGCGACCTCTTTCGAATAGGCGATCGGCAGAAGGGGTGAAATGGGCTTGGTCATGATCTGGTCCTGTCGTCGATGAGCATGATGCCGAAACGTGTCAGCGGTTTTCGCACCTCATGCTCGACTATCTAATATAGCGGCTTCAATGCAGAATTCTGACCTCGGGAACAAGGGCAAGCGCCGCATTCAAGAGATCCGGTGTCAGATTTTCGTCGACGGCATGCCGCGACTGTACGGTCAGCGTGGCGGCCGCTGTGCCGTGGCGAACGGCCTCCTCGAGCGGCAGGCCTGATATCAAGGCGGCGAGCGTGCCGGCCGCAAGCGAATCGCCGGCACCGGTGACATCGGCGACAGTATCGGCGACCGGCGGCTGCAGCGTCACGGCGCGGCCGTCGCAAAGTGCGACGAGCTCGCGGCGGCCGCGGGTGACGACCGCGTTTCGGATGCCGATCCCGTACAGAAGCGGCGGCCAGCCGGCAGCGTCTTCCGGCTGTTGCCCGGCAAGGGCGGAAGCCTCGGCCTCATTCAGGAACAGATAGTCGATATCCCCAAGGCAGGGTTTCAGCCTGACGACCTTGGCAGGCGAGATGGCAATCGCCGCGACCGGTTTTGCCAGGGAATGCGCCTTGGCAACGATCGCCGTGATCGTCTCCTCCGGCAGGTTGGCGTCGAAAAGAATGAGATGATGGGCGGCGAAGGCTTCGCGCACCCAGCGGATGGAGAGACGCCGCGGCACGAAGAATCGGTAGAGATCCATGTCGGCAAGGGCGACCACCAGATTGCCGTCCTTCTCGATGATCGCCGTATAGCTCGGGGTCTTGCGGTCGAGGAACACGAAAGGCCGGTCGTCGATGCCGGCGAAATCGGCGGCTTCGCCGACCATCTCGCCGATGGGATCGCCGCCGCGAGGCGAAATCATCGTCACCTGAAAACCGAGCCTTGCCAGATTGCGCGCCGCATTGAAACCGCCGCCGCCCGGCTCCTCGAACCACGTGCCGGGATTGCTGGCGCCCGGCGCCGTTTCGCCGGATATCCGGCCGCGCCTGTCGATATGGGCGCCGCCGAGAACAAGAATCTTTTTCTTCATTTCAACCGCCTTCCGATGCCCGAGGCGCGAATCGAGGTGGTGCTAGCGGCCGCGGCAAAGCGGGTGCATATGGCCTAAGCCGTTGCTTTGCATCGATAAAACAAATATAGAACACAGGCTGTTTTACCTTTTTCTTTCAATCGTTTGATCGCCTATTGCGGGAATAGAACAAATGGGGTACAAACTCGACATTGCTTGGGCGGCTTCAATAACCTAAAGGTGGATCGGATGTCTCAGAATTCATTGCGGCTGGTAGAGGACAAATCGGTGGACAAAAGCAAAGCGCTTGAAGCGGCACTCTCACAGATAGAGCGGTCGTTCGGCAAGGGCTCGATCATGAAACTCGGCTCCAACGAGAATGTTGTCGAGATCGAGACGATCTCGACCGGCTCGCTTGGCCTCGATATCGCACTTGGTGTCGGTGGTCTGCCGAGGGGCCGTATCATCGAAATTTACGGGCCGGAAAGCTCGGGTAAGACGACGCTTGCGCTGCAGACCATTGCCGAAGCGCAGAAGAAGGGCGGCATTTGCGCCTTCGTCGATGCCGAACATGCGCTCGATCCCGTCTATGCCCGCAAGCTTGGCGTCGATCTGCAGAACCTTTTGATCTCGCAGCCCGATACCGGCGAGCAGGCGCTCGAAATCACCGATACGCTGGTGCGCTCTGGCGCCGTCGACGTTCTCGTCGTCGACTCGGTCGCCGCACTGACGCCGCGCGCCGAAATCGAAGGCGAGATGGGCGACAGCCTTCCCGGCTTGCAGGCCCGCTTGATGAGCCAGGCGCTGCGCAAGCTCACGGCTTCGATCTCCAAGTCGAACACCATGGTGATCTTCATCAACCAGATCCGCATGAAGATCGGCGTCATGTTCGGTTCGCCCGAGACGACGACCGGCGGCAATGCGCTGAAGTTCTACGCCTCCGTACGCCTCGACATCCGCCGCATCGGCGCGGTCAAGGAGCGCGAAGAGGTGATCGGCAACCAGACCCGCGTCAAGGTCGTCAAGAACAAGATGGCGCCGCCCTTCAAGCAGGTCGAATTCGACATCATGTATGGCGAGGGCGTATCGAAGACCGGCGAACTGGTCGATCTCGGCGTCAAGGCCGGAATCGTCGAGAAATCCGGTGCCTGGTTCTCCTATAACAGCCAGCGTCTCGGCCAAGGCCGCGAGAACGCCAAGACCTTCCTGCGCGACAATCCGGATCTTGCCCGCGAGATTGAACTGTCGCTGCGCCAGAATGCCGGCCTGATCGCCGACCGCTTCCTGCAGAACGGCGGACCGGACCCTGATGACGGTGACGCTGCCGCGGAAATGTGATTTTCGCGCTTGAGCGCATCGGACAAATCCAACCGGCCGCATTCCTGATGAGAATGCGGCCGGTTTTGTTTGCCTGCTGGACAGTGGCGGAGGCGAACGTTAAAAGCCGATGGATTTAGATTTACCTGCCTCCGGCAGCATTGAAGGGCATAGCATGAGCGGTGTGAACGATATCCGGTCGACATTCCTCGACTATTTCAAGAAGAACGGTCATGAGATCGTCTCGTCGAGCCCGCTCGTGCCGCGCAACGACCCGACGCTGATGTTTACCAATGCCGGCATGGTGCAGTTCAAGAATGTCTTCACCGGTCTGGAGAAACGCCCTTATTCCACGGCGACGACCTCGCAGAAATGCGTGCGCGCCGGCGGCAAGCACAACGACCTCGACAATGTCGGCTATACCGCCCGCCACCTGACTTTCTTCGAAATGCTCGGCAACTTTTCGTTTGGCGACTATTTCAAGGAGAATGCGATCGAGCTTGCCTGGAAGCTCGTCACCGAAGGTTTCGATCTGCCGAAACATCGCCTGCTGGTCACCGTCTATTCCGAAGACGAAGAAGCCGCGACGCTGTGGAAGAAGATCGCCGGCTTGTCCGACGACAAGATCATCCGCATCCCGACCTCCGACAATTTCTGGCAGATGGGCGATACTGGCCCCTGCGGCCCATGCTCTGAAATCTTCATCGACCAGGGCGAGAACGTCTGGGGCGGCCCTCCGGGTTCGCCTGAAGAGGATGGCGACCGGTTCCTGGAATTCTGGAACCTCGTCTTCATGCAGTTCGAGCAGATCGAACCCGGCGTGCGCAACCCGCTGCCGCGTCCGTCGATCGATACCGGCATGGGTCTGGAGCGCATGGCCTGCATCCTGCAGGGCGTCCAGAGCGTCTTCGACACGGACCTGTTCCGCACGCTGATCGGTACTATCGAGGAGACGATGGGCGTTAAGGCGGAGGGTAGCGCCAGTCACCGGGTCATCGCTGACCATCTGCGCTCCTCGGCCTTCCTGATCGCCGACGGCGTGCTGCCGTCGAATGAAGGCCGCGGCTATGTGCTGCGCCGTATCATGCGTCGCGCCATGCGGCATGCTCAGCTTCTCGGCGCCAAGGAGCCGCTGATGTATAAGCTGCTGCCGACGCTGGTGCAGGAGATGGGCCGCGCCTATCCGGAACTCGTGCGCGCTGAAGCGTTGATTTCGGAGACGCTGAAACTCGAGGAAGGCCGCTTCCGCAAGACGCTGGAGCGTGGCCTGTCGCTGCTGTCGGATGCGACCACGGATCTCGGCAAGGGCGACATGCTGGACGGCGAGACCGCCTTCAAGCTTTACGACACCTACGGCTTCCCGCTCGACCTGACGCAGGATGCGCTGCGTGCCCGCGAGATCGGCGTCGACATCTCCGGCTTCACCGATGCCATGCAGCGCCAGAAGGCCGAAGCCCGCTCGCATTGGGCCGGTTCCGGCGAGAAGGCAACCGAAACCATCTGGTTCGAGCTTAGGGAAAAGAACGGTGCAACCGAATTCCTGGGTTACGACACCGAAACCGCCGAAGGCGTGGTGCAGGCGATCGTCAAAGACGGGGCTGCTGCTGACGAAGCCAGGGCCGGCGACAAGGTGCAGATCGTCGTGAACCAGACGCCGTTCTATGGCGAATCCGGCGGTCAGATGGGCGATACCGGCGTCATCTCGTCCGACCACGGCAGAATAGAGGTCTCGGACACGCAGAAGAAGGGCGAAGGTCTCTTCGTGCACTCCGGCGTCGTTGTCGAAGGCGCATTCAAGATCAGCGATGCGGTTGTTCTGACCGTCGATCACGCCCGCCGTTCGCGCCTGCGCGCCAACCACTCGGCAACACACCTGCTGCACGAGGCGCTGCGCGAGGTGCTTGGCACCCATGTTGCCCAGAAGGGTTCGCTGGTCGCGCCCGAGCGCCTGCGTTTCGACGTGTCGCATCCGAAGCCGATGTCGGCCGAGGAGCTGAAGATCGTCGAGGATATGGCCAACGAGATCGTGCTGCAGAATTCTCATGTCACGACCCGGCTGATGAGCGTCGACGACGCCATCGAGGAAGGCGCCATGGCACTCTTCGGCGAGAAGTACGGCGATGAAGTGCGGGTCGTCTCGATGGGCACAGGCCTTCATGGCGCAAAGAGCAACAAGCCATACTCGGTCGAGCTCTGCGGTGGCACGCATGTGTCGGCCACCGGTCAGATCGGCCTAATCCGCGTTCTCGGCGAAAGCGCCGTCGGCGCCGGCGTTCGCCGCATCGAAGCGGTGACCGGTGAATCGGCGCGCGAATATCTCGCCGAGCAGGATGATCGCGTGAAGACGCTCGCTGCCTCGCTGAAGGTTCAGCCTTCGGAAGTTCTGTCGCGCGTCGAGGCGCTGATGGACGAGCGCCGCAAGCTGGAGAAGGAGCTGGCCGATGCCAAGCGTAAGCTCGCCATGGGCGGCGGGCAGGGCGGCTCGGTCGATGCCGTGCGCGAAGTCGCCGGCGTCAAGTTTCTCGGCAAATCGATTTCAGGCGTCGATCCCAAGGATCTGAAGGGACTTGCCGATGACGGCAAGACCAGCATCGGCTCCGGCGTCGTCACCCTGATCGGCGTGTCCGACGACGGCAAGGCAAGCGCTGTCGTGGCGGTGACGCCGGATCTCGTCGAGCGCTACAGCGCCGTTGACCTCGTCCGCATCGCCTCTGCCGCCCTCGGCGGCAAGGGCGGCGGCGGCCGTCCCGACATGGCCCAGGCCGGCGGTCCGGACGGCTCGAAGGCAGACGAGGCGATCGAAGCGGTGGCCCTGGCACTCGCCGGGTGAGCTGCGGGTTCATTCCTAAGTTTCGAAAAGGCGGAAGCTTGGCTTCCGCCATTCTGATAGATTTGTTCTTTATTCGCCGCCCCTCCAGCCCTCCTCATTCGTGTGCTCGTCACAGGAATCCAGTGCGCCCAAGTCCTTGGGCGCCAAAGACCCTTTTCTTTAGGTTTTGATTCATTCACGGCGCGGACGCGCCGTGGCTGGATTCCCGTGACGAGCACAGGAATGAGGGAGGGGAAATCGGCGTAGCGGCATATGGCGACGTTTTCCTCTGTCGCTTAGCGGGTCGATGGCGCAGCGTTGGCGTTCCGGAGCCGGCAAGTCAGCAGGATTTGTCAAATCGGGATATGGTTCTCTGCAGCCGATCGATTTGCATAAGGGCTTTGACATGAATGGCGATGCAGCATGGGCGCTCTATGAAACCCGTCTGAGACGGGTTTCGGCTTATATTCACGACCACCTCGACGAGGAGTTGGATATGGGACGCCTGGCCGAAATTGCCTGTATGTCGAGCTATCACTGGCACAGGATCTATCGGGCGATTTACGGCGAGACGCTGGCGGCCACCGTCAAGCGGCTCCGGCTGCATCGCGCGGCGGGCGAGATTGTCCGCACGGAGCTTGCCGTCCGTGAGATTGCGAAGCGATCAGGCTATCCCAATCTCCAATCCTTCAACCGCATTTTCAAGTCGGTCTACGGCATGCCGCCGGCACGCTACCGGAAAGAGGGAAGCCACACAGCCTTTCAACCCTCACCTTACGGAAAGACCAAAGCCATGTTCGACGTTACCATACGTGAGATCGCACCGACGGAGCTGATCGGTGTCGCCCATGCCGGCTCCTATATGGAGATCGGCAAGGCCTTCGAAACATTGTTCGGCACGCTTTACGCACGCGGTCTCGCCAGACCCGACATGCGGATGATCGGCGTTTATCTCGACGATCCCGATATCGTGCCGGCCGAAAAGCTGCGCTCGATCGCCTGCGTCACCGGCGTTTCCGCGGGGCCGGCCGAAGCGCCGTTCGAGAGGCGTACGATCGACGGCGGCGACTACGCCGTGCTGCGCCATAAAGGTCCCTATGCCGACATGCACAAGGCCTACCAGTGGCTTTATGCGGAGTGGCTGCCGAAATCCGGGCGGCAGTTGAAGGACAGCGTCATGTTCGAGGAATACCTCAACAACCCGCGCGATGTGCCGCCAACCGAGCTTCTGACGGAAATCCACATGCCGCTTGTCTGACATCGTCCGGGGACGCGGCTGAGCTGCCGCGTCCTCCATAGCTCTTTGTTTTACGCATGTCGTTATCAAACGCTCAGGCGGCCTGCATCCTCTCGCCGGCCTCGTCGTCCAGGGCTTTGGCGCGCTTGCCGGCCGGACGCTCGCTGATGCGGCCGAAATAATCGATGAAGGCCTGGCGTTTCTCGATGCTGCCGAACGCGAGCCCCCAGCCGATATGGGAACCGACATAGACGTCGGCGGCAGTGAAGCGTTCGCCGGCGAGGTAGGTCGAGCCGGACACAGCCTTTTCAAGCGTGTTCATGACGTCGCCGAAACTGCCGCAGCCGGCCATGCGCAGGCGCTCTGCCGGAATTTCGAAGCCGAGTGCCTTCATCGTCACCGCCGATTCCAACGGGCCGGCGGCAAAGAACATCCAGCGGTAATAGGCGGCGCGCTCTTCCGGTTCGGGGGCCAGCCCCTTTTCCGGGAAGGTCTCGGCGAGGTAGGCGCAGATCGCCGCGCATT
This sequence comes from Rhizobium sp. N122, assembly GCF_002211295.1. Taxonomy (NCBI): domain Bacteria; kingdom Pseudomonadati; phylum Pseudomonadota; class Alphaproteobacteria; order Hyphomicrobiales; family Rhizobiaceae; genus Rhizobium; species Rhizobium sp. N122. The sequence continues at coordinate 215,846 of NZ_LOKU01000023.1, forward strand.
CGGTGACCACGGTGTCGCCATGGCGGATCGCCGGCACCTTGCCCATCGGGTTGAGCCGCAGATATTCCGGCGCCTTCATGCCGTCGCCGAAGGTCAGGAGTTCGGTGCGATAGGGCTGACCGATTTCCTCCAACATCCAGCGCGCGATGCGGCCGCGTGACATCGGGTTCGTGTAGAATACCAATTCTTCGGTCATGACATCCTCCTCCTCTTGCGTCGCCAGGAATCAATAGCGCGGCGAGGTCTTTCTGCAACCCCCGATCTTCAGAGTGCCTTGCGGTACTGGATGAAGCCTGAGCGCTCGGCGATCCGGTCATAGAGCCGCCGCGCCGTTGCATTCGTTTCATGCGTCATCCAATAAAGCCTGCCTGCGCCGTTTTGACGGGCAAAATCGGCGATGGCGTCGATCAGCGCGGCGCCAGTGCCGAGCCCGCGCTGGCTGTTTTCGACATAGAGATCCTGCAGGTAGCAGGTCCATTGCGGCAGCCAGCAGGAGCGGTGAAAGATGGCATGGACGATGCCGACAAGGCGGCCGTCTCCATCGAAGGCGCCGAGCGCATGCATCGGTTCGCTGGGCTCGTGGAAGCGGCCCCAGGTGAGATCAGTGGTTTCGGGCGGGATGACCACTTCGTAGAAGCGCTGATACGCCTCCCACAGGGGTTGCCAAGCAGCGCGGTCGGATGGTTCGAGCGGGCGCACGGTCGTCGTCATCAGCTGTTCTCCCAAATGAAAACGGCGGGGAAATCCCCGCCGTTTCAACGCTATCCCGAAAGAGGAGGCTTACGCCATCGCCTTCTGCAGGTTCTGGTCGATCTTGTCGAGGAAGGCGGTGGTCGAGAGCCACGGCTGGTCGGGGCCGATCAAGAGCGCCAGGTCCTTGGTCATGAAACCGGATTCGACGGTATCGACGCAGACCTTTTCCAGCGTCGAGGCGAAGCGGGCCAGCTCGGCGTTGTCGTCGAGCTTGGCGCGATGGGCAAGGCCGCGGGTCCAGGCGAAGATCGAGGCGATCGAATTCGTCGAGGTTTCCTGGCCCTTCTGGTGCTGGCGGTAATGGCGGGTAACCGTGCCGTGGGCGGCTTCGGCTTCGACCGTCTTGCCATCCGGCGTCAGCAGCACCGAGGTCATCAGGCCGAGCGAGCCGAAGCCCTGGGCAACGGTGTCGGACTGGACGTCGCCGTCGTAGTTCTTGCAGGCCCAGACATAACCACCCGACCACTTGAGCGCCGAGGCGACCATGTCGTCGATCAGGCGGTGTTCATAGGTGATGCCGGCTTCCTTGAACTGATCCTTGAATTCGGTCTCGTAGACTTCCTCGAAAATGTCCTTGAAGCGGCCGTCATAGGCCTTGAGGATGGTGTTCTTGGTCGACAGGTAGACCGGCCACTTGCGCATCAGGCCGTACATCATCGAGGCGCGGGCGAATTCGCGGATCGATTCGTCGAGGTTGTACATCGCCATGGCGACGCCGGCGCCCGGCGCGTTGAAGACTTCCTTCTCGATGACGGTGCCGTCTTCGCCGACGAACTTGATCGTCAGCTTGCCTTTGCCGGGGAATTTGAAGTCGGTGGCGCGGTACTGGTCGCCGAAGGCGTGGCGGCCGACGACGATCGGCTGGGTCCAGCCGGGAACCAGGCGCGGCACGTTCTTGCAGATGATCGGCTCGCGGAAGATGACGCCGCCGAGGATGTTGCGGATCGTGCCGTTCGGGCTCTTCCACATTTCCTTGAGGTTGAATTCCTTGACGCGAGCCTCATCCGGCGTGATCGTCGCGCACTTGATGCCGACGCCGTACTTCTTGATGGCATTGGCGGCGTCGACGGTCACCTGGTCGTTGGTGGCGTCGCGGTTTTCGACGGAGAGGTCGAAATAGTCGATATCGAGGTCGAGATACGGATGGATCAGCTTATCCTTGATGAGCTGCCAGATGATGCGCGTCATTTCATCGCCGTCGAGATCGGCGACGGGATTGGCGACCTTGATCTTGTTCATGTATCTGCCTCGTTCGAGCTTGAAGGGGACAAGCGTCCCGGGTGGGTGACCTGATGAGGAGCGCTATAGCACTGTGAACCGGGAACGCAAAGCTGCAACGGGTTTCACAATGCGTTTTTGCCGCCATTGCCAAGCGCCGAAATCTGGCTACTGTCCCGCTTGATTTGCCCGCCCGGAACATTCGACCATGAAGACAATCACCCTTGTTATCGCAAGCCTTATCGCCTTTTCAGGCGCCGCTTACGCGGCCGACGCCACTGCTCCGGTGAAGGAGATCATGGACGCGACCAAGAGCAACTGGGCCGACAACAACAGCGACTGGACCGACGTTTTCGAAGCGAGCCGGCTCGACCATCTCTACAGCCAGGATTTCGTCGCCAGATACAAGGCGGCCGCGCAATTTCCTGCCGCCGACGACGACGGCATATCGCCGTTCGATTACGACGTCATCGTCAACGGCCAGGATGCATGCCCGCTGGAGGATATGACGATGGCGGCGGCGGCGCCGGTCAACGGCACGACCGAGGTCACGGTGCGCTTCAAGAAATCCGCCTGCGCGGACACAGCTGACGCCAAGGACTACACCACCGTTCGTTTCGAGGTGGTCGAGGAGGCCGGCCAAGCCGTGATCGACGATATCGTCACCGAGAATCTGGAAACGCAGGGCCGCGATTCCCTGAAGGCGACGATGGCGCTGATTGCCAAGGGCCAATAGGGACGCGGCATTCGCGAGCGTCGAGATTTCGATCTCGGGCAGTTTGCTTTCGCCCGGCATGGCATTATCTGTCGATCCTTCCGCGGCATGAGGGGTTTCTGCATTGTTTTCCGGCTTTCAGGCTCGCGACTGGCTGCTTGCCAATGATCCGGCGCTTTCGCGCCTGCGCATGGCGCTGCGGGTGACGCTGACGATCGTTTTCTCCTTTTTGGTCCTTCTTGCCATCGACATGTTCATCCTGCCGTTGCCGACCGCGGCCTTCGGCCTCGGCATCGTGCTGTCGATCGAAGGCGGAGTGGCGGTGCGCGACAAGGGCAATTCCCGCCAGCTGGTGACGCGGCTCTTCGGTTGTGTGGCAAGCCTTGCCGTCGTCGGCATTGCCGCGGGGCTCGAGGATCGCCGTTTTCTCTCCGATCTCGTCTTCCTGGCGGTGATTGCGCTCGCATCGGCGGGACGGGTGTTCGGGCCGCGCGGTTTTGCCATCGGCATGTTCGCCTTCACCTCCTATTTTATGGGCGCCTATTTCCGTCCGCCGCTTGCCGAACTGCCTGAGGTGACGATCGGCCCGGTCGTCTCGGTGCTCGTCGGCCATCTCGTCAGGACGGTGCTTTTGCCCGACGACTGGCGGCGCGACCTGCTGCGCGCGCTCGAAAGCGTGCGCGGGCGGATCAACCAGATCCTTTTCAAGCTCGCCGCCATCGCCGGCGGCGGCGAGATCGGCGAAGCCGACCGGCAGGAGCTGCGCCAGTTGGAAGATCGGCTGAAGGAAGTCGTGCTGATGGCGGAGACCTTCATCCCGCGCCCGCCGGCCGGCGTTTTCGACGGCGCCTCCGATCCTGCAGCCGAGCTGGCGATCCGGCTCTTCGACGCCCATCTTGCGGCCGAGAGCGCGATCGTGCTGAGCTTCCAGAGCCCGCCGCCTTTTGCGCTCGTCCATGCCGTCATCGAGGCGGATGCGGCCGAACTCGCAAGATTCGAGGGGATGGACGAGGGCATCCCGGATCAGCCGCAGGGCGAAACCGTGCGAGCGCTCCTCTGGCTCGGCGAGGCCAGGCAGCAACTGACGCAGGCGATCGGCGAGGGGCAGGCCTCCGGCTTCTCCGAGATCGATGCGGTCAGTGATGCGGCACCATCCCCGTCGATCGACGTTTCGCTCGCCAATCCGCTGCTGCGCGCGGCACTGCAGATCACCATCGCGTCGGCAATCGCCATGAGCTTCGGCCTGCTCTTGTCGCGCGAACGCTGGTTCTGGGCGGTGCTTGCTTCCTTCCTTGTCTTCACCAACACCAATTCGCGCGGTGACACTGCGATGAAGGCGCTGTCGCGTTCGCTCGGCACCGTGTTCGGGATTGCCATCGGCCTTGTGCTGGCAACGCTGATTTCAGGCAAGCCCGATATCGCCATTCCGGTTGCCGCCGTCTGTATCTTCCTCGCCTTCTATTTCCTGCAGGTTTCCTATGCGACGATGACCTTCTTCATCTCGATCGTGCTCTGCCTGGTCTACGGCATGACAGGCGTGCTGACGCTCGATCTGTTGAAGCTGCGCATCGGGGAGACCATGATTGGGGCTGCGGCCGGAACGGCGGTCGCTTTCATCGTCTTTCCCACACGCACACGCGGCGCGCTCGATTCCGCGCTTGCCCGCTGGTTCCAGGCGCTGCGCGACCTGCTGGGCGCGCTCAGCGAAGGCAAGAGCGGTTTCGAGCTGATGGCGCTGTCACAGAAGATCGATGCCTGCTACCGCGACGTGACGGTGGCGGCGCGGCCACTCGGCTCTTCCTGGTCGGTGGTGACGCGGCCGGGCCAGATTCGCCAGACGCTGGCGATCTTCCTGTCCTGCACCTATTGGGCGCGTATCCTGGCGAAGAATTATCAAGCGCCGGCCGCCGAGGACACTCAGAACAGGCTGATCGCAGCGGACCTGGCGCTGATCGACGATGCCGCCCCGCGCGGCTCCAGTTGCTTCTTGATCAAGCGCAAGGCCTCGCGGACAACGGGGCGGCACCTGCCGCTGTCGCGCGAGGGTGCGAGGCTGGGGCTCGAAATGATCGGTTCGGCGCTGGAAAGGCTATATCCGCAGGCCGACGTCTTGCCGTTTGCAGCGGGCGAGGCTATTGCCCGCTCGAAACAAGGATAAGACCATGGCAGGCACGAACAGCGAGCGTCAACTTCTGGCCGAAGGGCCGGCCATTATTCTGGTCGAGCCGCAGATGGGCGAGAATATCGGCATGGTGGCGCGGGCCATGGCGAATTTCGGTCTGGCAGAACTGCGCCTCGTCAATCCGCGTGACGGCTGGCCGAACGAAAAGGCGCTGGCGACCGCCTCCAAGGCTGATCATGTGATCACGGCAACGAAGGTCTACGACACGCTGGAGCAGGCGGTCGCCGATCTCAACTTCGTTTATGCGACGACGGCGCGCGAGCGCGACGGTTATAAGCCGGTGCGCTCCCCGGTCATCGCCGCCGAGACGCTGAGGGCGAAATTCCGCGCGGGCGAGGGCACCGGCATTCTCTTCGGGCGCGAGCGCTGGGGGCTGACCAATGAGGAAGTGGCGCTGGCCGACGAGATCGTCACCTTTCCCGTCAATCCGGCCTTTGCCTCGCTGAATATCGCCCAGGCCGTGCTGCTGATGTCTTATGAATGGATGAAATCCGGCATGGAGGATATTGGCGCCGTGCCCTTCCAGGCAATTGGGCAGACGCCCTCGACCAAGGAGCAATTGTTCGGTCTGTTCGATCAGTTGGAAGACGCGCTCGATGCGCGCGGTTATTTCCATCCTGCCGGGAAAAAGCCCAAAATGGTCGACAATCTGCGTGCAGTTCTATCCCGCCGGGCTTTCACGGAGCAGGAAATCAGCGTGTTGCGCGGCGTCATCTCTTCCCTCGACCGCTTCTCGCGCAAGAGCCCGCGCGGCGGCAGGTTCCCGACATCGGCCAAGGAAACACCGCCAGATGACAGCGACGACGCGTGAGCTGAAACCCATCTTGCTCTTCGATTCCGGCATCGGCGGGCTGACCGTGCTGCGTGAGGCGCGTGTGCTGATGCCGGAGCGCGGCTTCATCTACGTCGCCGACGATGCCGGCTTTCCCTATGGCGGCTGGGAAGAGCAGGCGCTGAAGGAGCGTGTGATCGGGCTCTTCGGCCGGCTGCTCGCGGAGCACGATCCCGAAGTCTGCATCATTGCCTGCAACACCGCCTTCACGCTGGTCGGCGCCGATCTGCGCGCCGCCTTTCCCCAGATGACCTTCGTCGGCACCGTGCCGGCCATCAAGCCGGCGGCGGAGCGCACGCGCTCCGGCCTCGTCTCGGTGCTGGCCACGCCGGGCACGGTGAAGCGGGCCTATACGCGCGATCTCATCCAGTCCTTCGCGCAGCAGTGCCATGTCCGCCTCGTCGGCTCGGAGAACCTGGCGCGTATGGCCGAAGCCTATATTCGCGGCGACGCCGTCTCCGATGACGCCGTGCTTGCGGAAATCGACCAATGTTTCGTCGAGAAGGACGGCCACAAGACCGATATCGTGGTGCTCGCCTGCACCCATTATCCCTTCATGGCCAATCTTTTCCGGCGGATTGCCCCCTGGCCGGTCGATTGGCTCGATCCGGCCGAAGCGATCGCACGGCGCGCCCGCACGCTGGTTCCGCTGGTTGCCGATGCCGTGCATCCCGATAATTTCGACTTCGCGGTCTTCACCTCTGGGCAACAGGATTTCGCGACGCGGCGGCTGATGCAGGGTTTTGGCTTGAGGGCGTAGAATTGTAATTTGACGCTCGGCTGACTGAATGTCGCCGATTTCGGCTAGAAGCTCTGACCGGAGCCCGAAGTCATGTCAGCGTTCACCTCTTGCCACTCTTTCCCAGATTGACGCCGATGGCATAGGCTGCGGCCATGATTGGCCCTAAAGATCCGCCGTGCCCGGGATATCCCTTTCCGAAGACACTCGCGGCGACGTTACCGCAGGCGTATAGCCCGTCGATAGTTGTCCCGTCGTTACGCCTAACTTTCCCATGTATCGTCGTCCTTAGACCGCCTTTCGTCCCGTTATTGCCAGGCAAGATTTGCACGGCATAGAAAGGACTTTCTCTGATTGGTCCAAGGCATGCATTGGGTAAAACGGTCGGGTCACCATAAAAGAGTCCGTGAGCGTCTGCTCCTCGCCGAAACGCCCGGTCATGGCCGCCGAGCGCGTCTTCGTTGAAGCGGGCGACCGTCGTCCGCAGGCGTTCCGCTTTGACTGAGAGTTTGTCAGCAAGCTCCTTGAGCGACGTCGCGGTGCGCATCCAGCCTGGCGCAGCCTGGCTCGGAGAAATCGACGCGACGGCGTAGCGGTTTTTGAAAGCATGGTCGAAGATCAGCCAGGCCGGCCGATTAATATAGGAGAATGATCCTGGATCGAAATTGTTGAAGGCCATTCCTAGATCATTGTAGGAGGTGGCCTCATTGACAAATCGCTCGCCGTTGCCGTTCACCAGGATAGATCCGGGAAGTGCCAGTTCTCGAACAATGTTCCGCGTTAACGGCTTTCCATCCAACTGTTCGCCAGGAATCTGAAAAGCTGCTGTCCACCACGCTTCCGTCATATTCGCGACCGCGGCGCCGGCTTCCAAGCCAAATCTGAGCCCATCCCCGTCATTTCCGGGAGGCGTCGTCGGTGCGCTGGAAAAACCGGGAAGGAAAGCAGCAACCATCTCCCGGTTCCACTCAAAGCCGCCGGTTGCCAGTACGACGCCGACGTTTGCCGAAACTGATCCCTCTGCCGTCTCAACGCCGAGGCAGCGCCCGCCATCGAAAAAGAGACCAGTCGCGGGCATGTTGACATGAAACTCGACGCCCTCCTTCGCACAAGCCTGAACCATCCCTGCAACCAGGCCGGCACCTTGCGTGCGGATGTTTCGATCTAGACGATCGGCGACTATGTCGGCAGATATGCCCTTCCTGGCTTCCGTTGAAGTAACTGGTTGTCGCAAGGTTGAGTATCGCAGTTTCTCGAAAAGCGAGGCATCCATTGCGGGCTCAAACGGCAAAGGTTCGACGGATCGTCCCGTCTTCGCACCAGGCCACCCAGGATGATAATCGGGGCGGTCGACGCTAAAGAAGCGAAGGTCCGAATGCCTCTCGATGAACCGCAGCATTTCGGGGCCGGTTTTCAGAAACGCTTGCAGCAAATCGAACGGAGTTTCGCCGAGCGTCAGGCGGTCAAGGTAAATCTTAGCGTCGCCCTCGTTATCGTCGAAACCGGAGACAGCCATGACGTGGTTGCTCGGGATCCAGATACCGCCACCGGAGATAGCTGTTGTCCCACCAATCAACGGCGACTTTTCAAAGATCCCAACCGATAAACCTCTCGAGGCTGCAGTGAGGGCAGCCACCAGACCAGCGCCGCCGCTTCCCAGAACGACGACGTCATAACTTCGCATGTTTTTGTTTCTATTCAAGCGACCTGCTCACTCGCCTGTCGTGGCTATTTGAAAGGTTGCGGCGCGTTTCTTCCGTCAACATGAGAATGTTGGTTCGAACGTGTGCTTCGATCTCGCTGGAAGACTTTCCGCTCACATATGCTTCGATGATCCACCCGTGCCCGGCCAGTGTGGACTTTCCGCTGTCTCGGCCCAAAGTATGAAGGATGGTCGCTTCCGTTCGGGGTTGAATGAAACGGTTGATCATCGCGATCCTCGACCTCAGCTGACCGATTTGATCCACGATTGACGCATTCGGGCAGCGTCGATTGATGACCGCGTGGAAGTCCAGGTTGCCTTGGGTCCATCCGACAAGGTCGAACGACGCGAGCGCCTTTGCCATCTCACCGTTGACGGCCTTCAATTGTTTGATATCGGCGCCAGTGATCCTCGGCGCCGCAGCGCCTGTCACGTAGCCCTCCAATACCGCTAAAAGCTCCATCTGCTCAGCCCAGAGATCCGGATCCGCACCCGCAACGATCGCGCCGGAATTCTTGCTGAAGATCACGAGGCTTTCAGCTTCAAGCCGGCGAATTGCTTCCCTAACCGGAACAGGACTGATCGACAATTCCTTTGCAAGCGTGTCGATCACCAGGCGCTGCTTGGGCGCGTAAAGGCCGCGGTCGATACCCTCTTTGATGTAGTCGTATGCAAGCTGCTGCTTGCTTGTAGCTTCCGCGGCGGATGCCACACCCCGTGTCATGCGTTTACTCTCCAACGACAACAATCAAATTGAAAATCAGATTTGATTTCCTTTTGACCTACCGCCTTTGATCGTCTTCAGCAAGCCTCATCGCCTCCAAGCCAAACGTCGTTCCAGACTCATGCTTAGCCTGGACAGTGCAAAGACGATGACGATGAAAATCAGTCCAACTGCGGTCAGATACTCGAACTGCTTGTAGGTGATGGCTGCCTGGGCATTGGCGACATAGACGATATCTTTGACGCCGATAACGCCGACGATGGCGGAATCCTTCAATATCACGATGAACTGATTCAAGAGCAGCGGAATAGCGGTTCGGAGTGCTTGCGGCCAGATGATGACTGAACTCGTCTTCCACGTGGTCATGCCCATGGCGGCGGCTGCTTCCCATTGGCCCCCGTCGATTGTGAGGAGTGCAGATCGATAGATCTCGGCGACGTAGGCGGTGTTGAGAAGTGTCAAGGAGATGATGGCCGCCGTCAGCGGATCCATTTTCCAGCCAGTTACGCCCGCAAGGGCGAAGTAAACCAGGAGCACATAGACGTAAGGAGAGAGTGAGCGGAAGATCTGAACATAGAGAAAACCGATAGACCGGCCGACAGGAGACCTGCTTCGCAATAGGGAAACGATCACTCCGCCGAAAACCATTGAGCAGGCGAGAGTAATCAATGCGATCAGAAACGTGTAGCGGAGACCGTAAAGCATCGCGGGCAGGTAGTTCAGAATGGGTAACCAGCTGTTCATGGCGCTCACAGCCCCCTGCTTTCGGGCATACGGTTTTCGACAATGTTCACCAGCATCGAAAGAAGGAGCATGGTCGTGATCAGGAGTGCTGCGACAGAAATATAGGCTTCGAATGGCCTGTAGTGGTTGAGGCTGATGTCTTGAGCCGCGAAAATAAGTTCTGGTACCGCGACGACAGCCGCATAGGTGGACGCTTTGAAGCAGATCACGAACACATTGAGCAAAGGTGGGATTACCACTCTGATTACCTGAGGAAACAGGACCATGCGGTTGATGCGGTAATCCGAGAGACCGAGCGCCTTGCCGGCTTCGATCTGTCCGATGTCGATCGAATTATAGCCCGTGCGAAAAATCTCAGATGCAAAAGCCGAGCTCATGATCCCGATGGCGGTGATGATTGCCTGCGGACCAGACAACGCTAGGCCAAACTTCGTAGCAATGCCAAAGTAGATCCACAAAAGTAGGAGATACATCGGCAGACCTCTGACAATCTGCACGTACACATAGGAAATCCCGTTTGCGATCTTAGATCGCGATGCGGACCCTAGATACGAAATGAACCCGATAATGCAGCCGATCGCGAATCCGGCCAGCGCAAAATACAGATCATACGCCAGCCCCCAGAGAAGGCGCGGCGATTGCGCCAGGATAATCGAGAAATCGAGATCCATTTTCGTTCCCTTTTCTTAAGGCCCGTTTTGGTGAGCTTCTCATCTCACCGATACCGCGCGACATTGATCCCGTCAAGATCATATATGATTTCGTATTGCAAGTCAGATAGATTTGGTCCATAGATGTGGCGAAGAAGACCTTCTTGAGGTCTGGTCAAGGCAGATTGGATGGATGATGCGTTTTTCAGGAAAGGCTGTTCTCATCACGGGCGTCGCAAGCGGCCTGGGACGGGCGGTAGCGCAAGCACTAGCAGCTGAGGGAGGGCGGCTGACCCTCGTTGATCGCGCAAAAGAACCGCTAGACGACCTCGTCGCAGATCTTCACAGGCGTGGCTGCGACGCTATCTGCATCGTCGGCGACGTCGCGGAGGAGCGGACTTCCAAGGAAGCAATCGGCCTGACGCTTCGGCACTTCGGCAAGCTTGACATCCTGATCAATAACGCCGGGATCAATCCGACGGGCTCGATTTCCCAGACCGATCCGGCGACCTGGCAGCAGGCCTTGGACGTCAACCTGAAGTCGGCATACCTGTTTTGCCGCGAAGCCATTCCACACATGATCAATGCTGGCAAAGGGGTGATCGTCAACACGGCGTCGATCGCCGGTCAACGTGCCTCAACAGCCGAGTCCGTTTACGGCGTCTCTAAGGCCGGCCTCATCATGCTGACGCGCGGCATCGCACGAGACTACGGAGCCCGGGGTATTCGCGCAAATGCGATCTGCCCCGGCGTCCTGGAAAGCGTCATGGCCGATCGGCTGACGCGCATGTCTCCGGATCAGGTCCTGGCACGTGATCAGCGCTTTGCGCCGACGGTCCCGCTTGGTCGCTTAGGAACCTACGAGGAAATTGCCAAGGCTATTCTGTTCTTGGCAAGCGAGGATGCCAGCTACGTCAGTGGGGCGCAGCTGACAGTCGACGGCGGTCTTACCGCCTGACAATTGCAACCCATTGCTATGGGGTCGCAAGCCTAAAAGGTAGAAAAGGGGAATGCTCATGGATACGAAGAAAGACAATGAAATACAGTCAAGCCGCCGTTCTCTTCTGACTGCGGGATTGTTTGCGGGAGGCGCTGCGGCCGTCGCACTCGGTTCTACTGGTGCCGCCCAAGCTCAGGACGCCAACAAGGAGTCCGTGCTGGACAAGGTGATCCGGACCAAGAAGATCATCGTAGCGGCCAGCCTGAAGTACCCGCCGAACCTCTACATCAACGACAAGGGCGAACCGGATGGCTACGAAATCGCCATCATCCGTCGAATGATGAAGGATATCTCCCCGGATATAGAGGTGGAATTCACGGATATGGACTTCGGTCAAATGTTCGCGGCAGTCGAGTCGGGCCGTGCCGACATGATGACCACCGGCACGATCTTGCCAAGCCGCTCGCTACGCGGATGGTTTGCAGGCTGCGCTGTAACTTTCCAGCCCGTCTACATCGTAGGACGCGAGGCTGCGGAACTGACTTTCGACCAGATGAACAACTCCAGCTTCAAATTCGCGGCCCTTCAGGGAAGTTCACAAGAAGCAAAGATCCGAGCGCTCTATCCCAGCGCCTCGGTATCGGTGTTTCCTGATCAAACCGGGGCTATTGGCGAGGTGATGTCTGGTCGTGCCAATGCGACCCTGCAATCGCTGTTCACAATCGTGAATACCAAAAAACAGGGTATCAATCTCGCAATCGTCGGCAAGGAGCCGGCCTATGTCGATCACAACACGTTCTTCATGCCGACCGGCGATATCAAAATGTATATGTTTGTGACCAACTGGCTGTTGTTCAACGCCGCCGGCGGGATCATCAACTCGTTGTTCCGCGAATATATCGGCAAGGATGCCATCGCGGCGGGTCTGCCTTATCTCGCAGTCGGCCCTGGCGGCAGCCCACTTCGGATTGAAGCCTAGTCGCCTTTCAGGGGCGGCTCAGGCTCAACCAGGCCGCCTCTGCTTCGGCAGGGAGCAAAAAATTGGAACAAGTCGATACAAAGAAAACCGTCATCTCCTTACGGGGTGCAAGCAAATGGTTCCCTAGCCCCGATCTACCAAGCGTCCGGGGCTTAAACTCGGTCTCGCTCGATGTTCTCGAAGGGGATGTGGTTGTTCTGCTCGGACCCAGCGGATCGGGCAAGAGCACGCTGTTGAGGTGTCTCAATCTCCTTACCATACCGGATGAGGGGCATTTGAGGGTAGGGTCCGTCGAGTGGGATGCCAAAACCTATCACGGTACCCGCTCCAAGGAACGTCACTATAAGCGCGACTTCCAAAGGCTTCGCCGGGAAACCGGAATGGTCTTCCAACATTTCAATCTTTTCCCCCATATGACCGTGCTGCAAAACGTTATGTGCGGTCTTATTCACACAAAAGGGCTTTCCAGCGCGCAGGCCAGGGAGGCCGCACAACAAGAGCTCTCCAAAGTCGGTCTTGCCGAACGGGCAGAGCACTACCCCGGGCAACTATCAGGTGGACAGAAACAGCGGGTCGCTATCGCGCGTGCCATCGCGACGAAGCCGCTTGCAATGCTCTTCGATGAGCCGACATCCGCGCTCGATCCGGAATTGCGTGGCAGCGTCCTGTCGGTGATGCAGGACCTTGCAAAGGAAGGCATGACGATGGTCGTCGTCACCCATGAAATGGGCTTTGCGCGGGCAGTTGGAAACCATATTGTCTTTCTAGAAAACGGCGAAATAATCGAGGAGGGAACGTCTCGCGCGTTCCTCGACAATCCGAAGACCGACCGCGCAAAACGATTTTTGTCGGAGATCGCCTGAAGCCTCGATGACGGGGCGACGGATACTTAAAATCAGGAGGAATTCGGAAGCGCGCAAGGCGCCTGATGCCGATGCTGGGGAGGCTCGGTGCGCTTCGGCTTGTCCTGCCGATCGCGGCGATGGATCGGCTTCTCGGGTGAAGCCGGGAATTGTCCTGTGGGTTGGCGAAATCCGGCCCTGAAAATCAGCAGATTCTTTGATAGACGGGGCGTTGCCGTTTCGGAAGAATGGCGTTTCGTTCATCTGAGTCTCTTCGTCGCGAGGATCGGCATTGCAAGTTGGCATCGATATGGGATTGGCGTCCGGCAGCCCGGCGACGCTCGATATCGAGGAGCTGCTGGCGACCCGTCTGCTCGTGCAGGGTAATTCCGGATCGGGTAAATCGCATTTGTTGCGGCGTCTGCTCGAGCAATCGGCGCAATGGGTGCAGCAGGTCATCATCGATCCCGAGGGGGATTTCGTCACCCTCAGCGACAGGTTCGGTCATATCGTCGTCGACGGCGAACGCACCGAGGCGGAGCTGGCTGGTATTGCCAACCGCATCCGCCAGCATCGCGTGTCCTGCGTGCTGACGCTTGAGGGTCTCGATATCGAGCAGCAGATGCGCGCGGCCGCCGCCTTCCTCAACGGCATGTTCGATGCCGACCGCGAATACTGGTATCCCGTTCTTGTCGTCGTCGATGAAGCGCAGATGTTTGCGCCGTCCGTCGGTGGCGACGTTTCGGAAGATGCGCGCAAGATGTCGCTGGGCGCGATGACCAATCTGATGTGCCGCGGCCGCAAGCGCGGGCTTGCCGGCGTCATTGCCACGCAGCGGCTTGCCAAGCTCGCCAAGAACGTCGCTGCCGAGGCCTCGAACTTCCTGATGGGCCGCACCTTTCTCGATATCGACATGGCGCGCGCTGCCGACCTGCTCGGCATGGACCGGCGCCAGGCGGAGATGTTCCGCGACCTGAAGCGCGGCAATTTCGTCGCCCTCGGCCCCGCATTGTCGCGCCGGCCGCTGCCGATCCAGATCGGCGCGGTGGAAACCTCGGCGCGTTCCTCCAGCCCAAAGCTGATGCCGCTGCCGGATGCGCCACAGGATGTCGAGGACCTGATCTTCACGCCCGATCCGGAGGAATTTCAACGTCCGCTCGTGCGCCGCGTCCCGCCGGCGCCGCGGCCGACCACGGATATACTGGCGGAACTCTCGCGCTCGACGCCGGCGGCGTCACCGGCACCTGTCGAGGCGAGGGCGAGCCAGGTGGAGGTCTCCGCCGAGGAGCGCGAGGAGCGCCTCACCGGCGTGCTTGCCGAAATCCTCGACGATCCAACCTCCGCCTTCCGCACCGATGCCGTGCTCTACCAGGATTTTCTCGTGCGGCTGCGCATGCGCCGCGTGCCGGGACCGCCGATCGCGCTGCCGGATTTCCGTCGGCGTGTGGCGATCTCGCGCTCCGGTGTCGATGCGGCGACGGCCGCGACCGACGAGTGGGCGACGGCGCTATCGCTGTCATCTGGTGTCACCGACGATCTGCAGGGCGTCTTCCTGATGCTCGCCAAGGCCGCCGTCTGCGGTGAGCCGTGCCCGTCGGACGCCCGCATCGCCCGCGCCTACGGCACCCATTCCGCCCGCCGGGCACGGCGCCTGCTCGGCTATTTCGAGGAGCAGGGCAGCATCGTCGTGCACACGGATTTTTCCGGCAAGCGTATCGTCGCCTTCCCGGATATGGGCTGCCAGACGGCGCCGGGCGACGCCAACGCGCCCGATGCCGGTGGCGATCAGCCGCTGGCTGCGGAGTAGATGGCAGGTTCCGATTCGATGTAGTGCATGCCTTGGAACGGCCCATGCCCTCTGCTTGGGAAGACATTGCAGGGAAGCCAAATGATCAAAATGCGTCCTGTTTTACCGAAAGACCTCGATCTCATATGCCGTCACCGCGAAGCGATGTTTGCCGAAGCTGGCAGGGATGCGCGTGAGATCGCTGCAATGAATCCCGCTTTTCGAGATTGGCTCAAGCCGCGCCTTCAAGATGGCCGATATTTCGGCTTCATTGCCGAACACGACGGGCATTCGGTGGGAGGCGTTGGTCTGATGCTTGTCGAGTGGCCACCGCATCCCTCCCACCCGAGCGATGATCATCGAGGCTACGTGTTGAACGTGTTCGTCGAGCATGAGCAACGCGAACGCGGCATAGCACGCCTGCTCATGGATGCCGCAGATCGGGAATTCAGGCAGCGCGGAATCACCTACGCCATTCTGCACACGAGGAAGGCGGGACGACCGCTCTATGACCGAACAGGGTGGGTGCAAACTTCCGAGATGGCGAAAACAATCCAGCCTGTTGCTGGATGAGATCGGTAGCGTTGGCGCGATATTCGCAAAGTTGGTTGATGGCATCTCGGGCTGTTGACATTTTCATGACGGGCCTCTAAAGACCGCGCTAAGCACCGGGCAGCAATGTCCGGTGTTTCATTTGACATGTCCCGTGGATCGTTTCTGTTCGCGTAACCGAAACATCCTGTCAGATCTCGGCAGAGATCAGAGGAGGGCGTGTTTCCTTTGCGCGGTTTGGCAACAAACCGGCATAAACCTTTGAAAGGAAATACGATGAGCAAGCGCGAATCGTCCAAGTACAAAATTGACCGCCGCATGGGCGAAAACATCTGGGGCCGTCCGAAGTCCCCGGTGAACCGCCGCGAATACGGCCCGGGCCAGCACGGCCAGCGCCGCAAGGGCAAGCTTTCGGACTTCGGTGTGCAGCTGCGCGCCAAGCAGAAGCTCAAGGGCTACTACGGTGACCTGCGCGAAAAGCAGTTCCGCGCGATCTTCGCCGAAGCCGACCGCCGCAAGGGCGACACCTCGGAAAACCTTATCGGCCTGCTCGAATCGCGCCTCGACGCGATCGTCTACCGCGCCAAGTTCGTTCCGACGGTCTTTGCTGCCCGTCAGTTCGTCAACCATGGCCACGTCACCGTCAACGGTGTGCGTGTCAACATCGGTTCGTACCGCTGCAAGGCCGGCGACGTCATCGAAGTTCGCGAGAAGTCGAAGCAGCTGGTAACCGTTCTGGAAGCCGTCAGCCTCGCAGAGCGCGACGTTCCGGATTATATCGAAGTCGATCACAACAAGATGGTCGCTACCTTCGGCCGCGTCCCGACGCTGAGCGACGTTCCGTTCCCGGTCGTCATGGAACCGCATCTGGTCGTCGAATTCTATTCGCGTTAAGAAGAACCAGGCGTTTTCGCTTATGGAAAAGCCGCTCTTTCGGGCGGCTTTTTTGTTATCCGGAGAGAAGCGATGGCGGATTTGCAGGCGACCCTCGATAGCATCTACACCGATATCCTGCCGCGGGTCGGCGAGGGTAAGGTCGCCGATTATATTCCGGAGTTGGCCAAGGTCGATCCACGGCAGTTCGGCATGGCGATCGTTACCGTCGACGGCAAGGTCTATCGTGTCGGCGATGCCGATATCGCCTTCTCGATCCAGAGCATATCCAAAGTCTTCATGCTGACCTTGGCGCTTGGCAAGGTTGGAGAGGGCCTGTGGAAGCGTGTCGGGCGCGAACCGTCCGGATCGGCTTTCAACTCGATCGTCCAGCTCGAGCACGAGAGCGGCATCCCGCGCAATCCCTTCATCAATGCCGGCGCGATCGCCGTTTCCGACGTCGTCATGGCCGGGCATGCGCCGCGCGAGGCAATCGGCGAGCTGCTGCGCTTCGTGCGTTATCTCGCCGATGACGAGTCGATCACCATCGACGACAAGGTGGCGCGTTCGGAAACGCAGACCGGATATCGCAATGTCGCGCTCGCCAACTTCATGCGCGCCTACCGCAATCTCGACCATCCCGTCGAGCACGTGCTCGGCGTCTATTTCCACCAATGTGCGTTGTCGATGAGCTGCGAGCAGCTGGCCCGCGCCGGGCTGTTCCTCGCAGCGCGCGGCAGCAATCCGATGACGGGCCATTCCGTCGTGTCGCCGAAGCGGGCGCGGCGCATCAATGCGCTGATGCTGACCTGCGGCCACTACGACGGCTCGGGCGACTTCGCCTATCATGTCGGTCTGCCCGGCAAGAGCGGTGTGGGCGGCGGCATCTTCGCGGTTGCGCCCGGCATTGCCTCGATTGCGGTATGGTCGCCGGGACTGAACAAGGTCGGCAACTCGCAGCTCGGCGCCGTGGCGCTGGAAATGCTGGCGGCGCGCACCGGTTGGTCGGTTTTCGGCGATTGACGCTGTGTTGCCGAACGCGTTTCTGCTAAGGCAGACAGATCTCGATAGGGCGAAGCAATGAATATCGCAACCAACATTGCCGACGAATTGGAGAGTGGCGAGGCCGTGACCAGCGGCCATGCGCTGTTTGCCGATGCGCCGCATTCGGTCTCCTTCAACAAGCTGCGCAAGCGGCTGCTGAGGCAGGTGCGCCAGGCCTTCGACGATTTCGACATGCTGAAGGGGCAAAAGCGCTGGCTGGTCGGCCTTTCCGGCGGCAAGGATTCCTACGGGCTGCTGGCGCTGCTGCTCGATCTTCAATGGCGCGGCCTGCTGCCGGTCGAGCTGATCGCTTGCAACCTCGACCAGGGGCAGCCGAACTTTCCCAAACATGTGCTGCCGGATTATCTGACGAAGATCGGCGTGCGGCACCGCATCGAGTATCGGGATACCTATTCGATTGTGAAAGAGAAGGTGCCGGAAGGCGCGACCTACTGCTCGCTCTGTTCGCGGCTGCGGCGCGGCAATCTCTATCGCGTCGCCCGGGAGGAAGGTTGCGATGCGCTGGTGCTCGGCCACCACCGCGAGGACATTCTCGAAACCTTCTTCATGAACTTCTTCCACGGCGGGCGGCTGGCCTCCATGCCGGCGAAGCTTCTGAACGATGAGGGCGACCTGATGGTGCTTCGCCCGCTCGCCTATGCCGCCGAGGACGACCTCGCCAAGTTCGCCGTTGCGATGCAATTTCCGATCATTCCCTGCGATCTCTGCGGCTCGCAGGACGGGCTGCAGCGCAACGCGATGAAGGATATGCTTGCCGATATCGAGCGGCGCATGCCGGGGCGCAAGGACACGATGCTGCGTGCGCTGTCGCATGTGAACCCGTCGCACCTGCTCGATCCGAAACTCTTCGACTTTTCCAACCTTAATGTCACCGATCCTTCATGAAAGTCCGGCTAAGCAGCTGGCTATTCTATGAAGAGCAGGATTTCGTATGAGCATTTCAGATCAGGATATTCTCTTTCTCGGCGATTGCGTGAAGGAGGCGGCGCGCGCTGAAATCATGCCGCGTTTCCGCAATCTCGGCACGGCCGACGTTTCGGAAAAGACCTCGGCAATCGACGTGGTGACGCAGGCGGATCTGCTCGCCGAACACAGGATTACCGCGGCGCTGAAAGAGCGCTTTCCCGCCGCCCTCGTCGTCGGTGAGGAAGCCTATGACGCCGACCGGTCCGTCGTGCCGGCACTTGCCGATGCCGAACTCGCCTTTGTCATCGATCCGGTCGACGGCACCTTCAATTTCGCCGCCGGGCTTCCGGTCTTCGGGACGATGCTGGCGGTCACCGTCAGGGGCGAAACGGTCGCCGGCATCATTCACGATCCCGTCCTCGGCGATACGGTGATGGCGATCAAGGGAGCGGGCGCCTTCCTGACGCGGAAGGATGGGCAATCGAGCAGGCTTGGAGTGGCCGAGCCTGCCGCCTTGAACCAGATGGTCGGCGGCATCTCCTGGGGCCATATGGACGACCCGGATCGCTCGCGCATCTCCGCGAACATGGCGAAGATCAAAATGACCTTCGCTTTCAACTGCTCGGCCTATGAATATTGGATGGTCGCCTCCGGCAAGCTGCATTTCATCGGCCATGCGAAGCTGATGCCCTGGGATCACCTGGCCGGCGTGCTCGCACACCAGGAGGCGGGCGGCCATACGGCGAAATTCGACGGCACGCCCTACCGCCCCGGCGAGACGACGGGCGGCATTATCTCTGCACCCGACAGGGAAAGCTGGCAGCTGATCCGCCGCGAGATCATCGGCATCTGATTCGAGCCTTACTAAGAGGCAGGACCGAAAGGATTTGACATGACTGCGACTGTCGACGTGACCGTTCTTGCCGATCTGTTGCGCCGCGCGGCGAAGGCGGAAATCCTGCCGCGCTTTCGCCGGCTCGGCCAGGACGAGGTGCGCGCCAAGAGCGAGGCGACCGATCTCGTCACTGAGGCCGATGAGCAGGCTGAACGGATGATCAAGGCGGAAGCAGAGCGGCGTTGGCCAGGCGCGCTATTCGTGGGCGAAGAAACGGTCGCTGCCGAGCCGGCGCTGCTCGGCAGGCTCGCGGATGCCGATCTCGCCATCGTCGTCGATCCGGTCGACGGCACGTTCAATTTCGCGTCCGGCATCCCGGCTTTCGGCGTCATGGCTTCGGTCATTTCAGGCGGCGAGACGATTGCCGGCATCATCTACGATCCGATGGGCGACGATTGGGTGATGGCGGAAAAGGGCGCCGGCGCCTGGCTGCGGCGGCCGGATGGCGAGGCACGGCGGCTGCGCGCGGCAGAGCCTGTCGCGCTCGACCAGATGGTCGGCATGGCCTCGACCGGCTACCTGCCGCAGGAGAAGCGGGCCGAGATTCTCGGCAATCTCGCCAAGGTGCGTTTTCTCACCAACTACCGCTGCGCGGCCCATGAATACCGCACCCTTGCGGGTGGCCATGTGCATTACCTCATATACAACAAGCTGATGCCCTGGGATCATCTGGCCGGCACGCTGATCTCGCAGGAGGCCGGCGCCCATGCCGCCCGTTTCGACGGTTCTCCGTACCTGCCGCACCATCTCGATGGCGGGCTGCTGGTTGCGCCCGACAAGGCCTCGTGGGAGCTGCTGCGCCGTGAGGTCGTCACGGTCTGAAGGCAGATTCCGCTTGGGGGTCTTCTTCGTACCCGCCCTCGTGGTTCGAGACGGCCCTTCGGGCCTCCTCACCATGAGGGCTCTCTTTACCGTCGCACCTTTTCTTATGCGTGGGACCGTAGTTTTCAATCTTAGAAGTGGGCGGCACCTGGATCAAGCTGCGGGCTGTCGCCCGGGTGGGTGAAGAGCTTTCCGTTTTCAGCCCAGAGGGTGGCGGCGATCGTCACCACGCCGAACAGCGCGAAGCCGCCGAAGAGGGGCTGGACCGTGCCGTTGAACATCTGGCCGACCAGGCCGCCGAGAATGGCTCCGAATGTCGTTGAGACGAAGCCGGTGACGGCGGTGGCGGTGCCGGCGAGATTGCCCATCGGCTCCAGGCTGATGGCGGTGAAATTGGTGGCGATGACGGCAAACATCATCAGCACGATGGTGAAGATGCCATAGGCGATGGCGAAATCCGGCTTGGCGGCCAGCGAAATGAAGAAGCCGAGAGCCGACAGCGCCGTGAAGATCAGCAGGGCGGCGTGCGAGATGCGGCGCATGCCGAATTTGCGGACGAAGAAGCCGTTGGCGAAATTGGCGACGGCGATGCCGCCGGCGGTCGCCGCAAAGGCGATCGGCAGCCAGTCGCCAAGGCCATAGACCTCGCCGAAAACCTGCTGCACCGAAATCACATAGGCGCTGATGACGCCGGTGAACATGGTGAGGCCAACCATGTAGCCGCAGGTGATGCGGTTGGTGAGCACGGTCTTGAAGCCGTCGACGACGGAACCGACCGACAGCGGCAGGCGCTCTTCCGGCGGCAGCGATTCCTTCAGGCGCAGGAATGCCCAGATGAACAGGATGGTGGCGGTGATACCGAGCAGGATGAAGATCCAGTGCCAGTTGGCATAGAGGATGATGAGCTGGCCGATGGATGGGGCGACGATCGGTACGATCATGAAGACGATCATGACATAGGACATGACACGCGCCATCTCGCGGCCGCCGAAGCAGTCGCGCACGATGGCCATGGTGGTGATGCGCACGGCGGCACCGCCCACGCCCTGAACGAAGCGCATGAGGAGCAGCATTTCGAAACTGCCGGTTGCTGCGGCGGCAAACATTCCAACCACGTAGCAAACCAGGCCGCCAAGCAGGATGTTGCGGCGGCCGAACGTATCCGAAAGGCTGCCGAAGAATATCTGCGAGACGCCGAAGCCCAGAAAGAACACGCCGATGATCAGCTGCGCGTCGTTGGTGTTGGTAACGCCGAGGGAATGGCCGATATTGGGCAATGCCGGCAGCATGCTGTCGATGGCCATGGCGATGCTGGCGGTCATGATGGCAATGGTGACGACGAACTCGCCGAAACCCATGCCGATGCGGCGGGAGCCCTGGTTTTCCTGGTGCGGTTTATGCGGCGGCGTCATGTGGTGAAATCCCGGATGCGGAGGAGGTGGGCCATTCAGACGGCAGGATTCTGCTGTTGAAAGAGGCGGCCCCTTTCGGCGATCAGCACGAAGATAAGCCCGATGATCGACACGATGAAATAACCGGCGACCATCGGCAGCGCGGTGCCGTCGAAGGCCTGGCCGATGCCGGCGCCGATCAGGGCGCCGCCGACCGTGCTCATGAAGCCGAGGACGGAGGAGGCGGTGCCGGCGACGTGGCCGAGCGGCTCCATGGCGAGCGAATTGAAGTTCGAGCCGATCCAGCCGAACTGGAACATGGCCAGGCCGAAGAAGGAGATGAACAGAGCAAACGGCATTGGCTCGGCGCTCGCCATCTGGACGATCAGCCAGATGGTGTTGATGGTGATGAAGCCGATGAGCGAACCGTGCGACAGGCGGCGCATGCCGAGCTTGCCGACGAAGCGCGAGTTGAAGAAGGACGACAGCGACATGAAGATCGCCACGCCGGCAAAGGCGAAGGGGAAATAGACGCCGAGATCGTAAATGCCGACATAGACCTGCTGGGCCGAATTGATGAAGCCGAACAGCGCGCCGAAGATGAAGGTGCTGGCGATGGTGTAGCAGAGGGCGATGCGATTGGTCAGCACCAGCTTGAAGGCGCCGAAGATCGAGCGGGCGGTGAAGGGGCGGACATTGGTCGGATGCAGGGTCTCCGGCAGGCGGAGATAGGCCCAGACGGCGATTGCAGTCGCCATGGCGGCGATGAAGAGGAAGATCAGGTGCCAGTTGCCGAAGAACATGACGATCTGGCCGGTGCCGGGTGCAATCACCGGCACGATCATGAAGACCATCATGATCAGCGACATGACTTCGGCCATCTGCCGGCCGCCATAGATATCGCGCACAATGGAGACGGTGATGACACGGGTTGCCGCCGAACCGACGCCCTGGACGAAGCGCAGGGCGAGCAAGCCCGCGAAGGAGGGGACGAAGACGATACTGACGGCGGAAAGAATGTAGATGACGAGACCGACCAACAGCGGCGTGCGGCGGCCGAAACGGTCAGACAGCGGCCCGTAGAACAATTGGGCACAGCCGAAGCCGAGCAGATAGGTGGAGACGACGAACTGGCGGTGATTTTCACTCTCGACGCCGAGGCTCGCGCCGATCTGCTGCAGGGCCGGCAGCATGATATCGATCGCCAAGGAGTTGACGGCCATGAGAAAGGCGGCAAGCGCGATAAATTCACGCTTGCCCATGGGCAGGCGGCCCGCGGACACGGCTTGTGATGAATCTGTCACAATGAATTTCCCATAAACAGGCTAAGGCGCTGCTAGCCGCAGCGCCTCGGACTCAAGATTACAGATTTGGAAACCGGGCGGACGTCCGGTGACCGGTCAGGCGGCGCCGCGCACGGTGATGCCGTTTTCCTGGAGATGCTGCTGCAACTCACCGGCCTGGAACATTTCCCGGACGATGTCGCAGCCGCCGACAAACTCACCCTTGATGTAAAGCTGCGGGATCGTCGGCCAGTTGGAATATTCCTTGATCCCTTGGCGGATCTCCGAATCGGCGAGCACGTTGACGCCTTTGTAGTCGACGCCGATGTAATCGAGAATCTGCACGACCTGCCCGGAGAAACCGCACTGCGGAAACTGCGGCGTGCCCTTCATGAAGAGGACGACGTCGTTGCTCTTGATTTCGTTGTCGATGAATTCGTGAATGCCGCTCATAGAACCTGATCCTTTCAACAGGCGGGTTAAAGGCCCGCCGTTTCAATCGTTGTCTTTAGATAGCATGTGGCGGCAGGAATTCCACCCGCCCAAACCAAAAAAAGACCAATCTGGTCAGGCCACTCCGGGATTGTTGCCGTCGCGTTACGGTTGATGGGCGAGATAGGCGCTGCGCGCCAGCCTCAACCGCGACGCTGACGGCTGCGGACGGCGGCGGTGCGGCGCTTGCTGACCTGTTTGCGGGCGGGTTTGCGTGTCGCCGCCGTCTTGCGGGCGGTCGAGCCTGGCTCGCGCGCTGCGGCTGTCGCCGATGCATTGCGCGTTTTACGCTTCTTGCGCTTCGTCGCGGTGCGGCCGGTGGTTTTCTTCAGGATTTCCTTCAGCACGCTGTCGACGACGCCCGATATCAATTCTTTGACAAGATCGGCCACAAAACCCCTCCGTTCATGGTGGAAACGACATGCCTGCTATTGAATTCCGGATGAGTTCGGTTAGCAAGGCGGCTTCGAGACCAAAGCTGCATTTTTGCCGATATTGGCGGCGGAGCAGCCGGATCGCAGCAACATGCCGGCCATTCGCCGGGCCGGAAGGTGGAATGAAACTGATCGAGAAGCGGGTCGTCCTGCATTTCCCCGGCTTCGAGCCGCTCGATGGCGCCGCCCACCGGGCGCGCTACGAACGTTCAGCCAAGCAGAGCGCTGCTGTCTGGGGCTATTCGGTTGAGATCGGACCTTTTGCGGCGGGAATCGATCCCCTGAGTTTCGAAGTCACGACGGACGGTGGCGGGGCGCCCGGGACAGCCGGCAACGCGGCGTCCGGGACAGCCTGCAACGCGGCGTCCGGGACAGCCTGCGATGCGGCGTCCGGGACAGCCGGCGGTGCGGCGTCCGGGACAGCCGGCGATGCGGCGTCCGGGGAAACCGGTTCTCCCGGTTGGCAGGCGAAGAGCCGGATCCACATGGTCGATCACGATATGTTCGTCCGCAGCCTGCGCAGCGGCAACACTGTGAGCCAGATCATTGCAGGCTTTCGGAGCTGCGCTCACATCATGCTCGAAGGCGGGATGCGGGGATATTTCCGTCATGCCTGGCGCTTCGGCCTGTTCTTCCTCTTTCCGTTCCTGCTGACTGCACTGGCGATCGCGCTGACGGCGCAGATCGCCGTCATGCCCTATAGTCTCGGCTTTTCTCCCTGGCACATGCTCTGGAGCGGGCCGCTGGGGCTCTGCTTCTTCATCTTCGCCTTCCTGCCGTTTTCCGAACGCTTTCATACCCTGCATCTTTTTGCCGATTGGAAAATGGCGGTGGCGCTCGGCCGGATGGATCGGGCCGATTTCAACGACTGGCTGGAAGACCGGGCGGCGGCCGTGCGTGAGGTCCTCACCGAAGAAGCAGACGAGTATGTGATCTCCTCGCACAGCATGGGATCGAATGTGGCCGCCCATGTCATCGGCATCTTGCTGGAAAGGGAGCCGGAGATTTTCAAGGGCAAACGCGTGGTGTTTGCAACCCTCGGCAGCGCCATTCTGCAGTGCGCGCTGCTGTCATCGGCAAGGGTGCTGCGCGCCCGTGTCGGGCTGATCGCCCGCTGTCCGGACATTTCCTGGCTCGACGTGCAGTGCCTGACGGATTCGATCAATTTCTACAAGGTGCCGGTCGTCGCCGTGTCCGGCCATGCCGATGCACCGCCGGCAAAGATGATCCTGATCCGCGTCAAGCAGATGCTGACACGCGAGCGCTACCGTAGGATCCGCAAGGACCAGCTGCGCGTCCACCGGCAATATGTGCTGGGGCCGGATCTGCAGGCGCCTTTCGACTTCACGCTGATGACATCGGGTCCGATGCCGGCGTCGGTGTTTGCCGATTCGGACGCTAAGAGAATGCCCGGGTGAGGGTCGTGCTATCCGGGTAGCGAGATGCTGGGAGACACGTCGAGCCTTTTAGGCAAGAGCAGTCCTCACGCGAAGTGCTCGATTTAGGGTAGACCGCTACCCCGCACTCCTCATTCCTGTGCTCGTCACAGGAATCCAGTGCGCCAAGTCCTTGGGCGCGAAAGACCTTCGAAACAGGTGAGTCAATCACCGCGCCGACGCGCGGTGGCTGGATTCCTGTGACATCCCTCGGGTCAAAGCCCGAGGACAGGAATGAGGGAGGTTGGAACTGAGGGCGCTATAAATCCGGACGTCTTTGGGAATCACCGCGCGTCCGCAAAAAAAACAAGGGCCCGGCAGGAAAAGTCTTCCTGCCGGGCCGGTTCATCGCAGCCGTTCAATCCGGCGCCGAGGTCTGCAGCGCGAGTGCGTGCAACACGCCACCCATATTGCCCTTCAGTGCTTCGTAGACCATCTGGTGCTGCTGCACGCGGCTCTTGCCGCGGAAGGCTTCGGCGACGACTTCGGCGGCGTAGTGGTCGCCGTCGCCCGCCAGATCGCGGATCGTCACCTTGGCACCGGGAATCCCAGCCTTGATCATGTCTTCGATATCGCCGGGTTTCATGGCCATGATCGTTACTCCTTGCGCATTATTCCGCAGCCAGTTCGCCGCGGCCTTCCATGAAATCAGGGAACCACGATTCATGGGCATCGCGCAATTGCTGAATCGGCAGCGCGATGAGATCGCCGACGGCAAGCGACGTTCCCCCGACCGTGCCGAGACGGCGGAAAGGAACGCCCGCGCCTTCGGCATTGGCGCAGACGAAATCGGCGACATCGGCCGGGATCGTCAGCACGTATCGTGCCTGGTCTTCACCGAAGAGCAGCGCATGCGGCGCACCTTTGCTTTCGCTGAGATCGATCGTCAGGCCCTTGTCCGACGCCATCGCCATTTCGGCGAGCGCTACGGCAAGGCCGCCAGAGGAGATGTCGTGGCAGGCGGTCGCCTGGCCGTTGCGGATGACGGAACGGACGAAATCGCCGTTGCGGCGCTCGGCAAACAGATCCACCTCGGGGGCGGGACCTTCGCGGCTGGCGAGCACATCGCGGAGATAGACCGACTGGCCGAGATGGCTGCCGTCGACGCCGATCATGATCACCTTGTCGCCGTTATTAGCGGCGCCGATGCGGGCCATCTTGCGCCAATCCGGCAGCAGGCCGACGCCTGCAATCGTCGGGGTCGGCAGGATGGCGACGCCGTTGGTCTCGTTGTAGAGCGAGACGTTGCCTGAGACGATCGGGAAATCGAGGGCGCGGCAAGCTTCGCCGATGCCCTTCACCGCCTCGACGAACTGGCCCATGATTTCGGGCTTTTCGGGATTGCCGAAGTTGAGATTGTCGGTGGCGGCAAGCGGCTCGGCGCCGGTGGCGGTGATGTTGCGCCAGCATTCGGCGACCGCCTGCTTGCCGCCTTCGAAGGGATCGGCCTCGACATAACGTGGCGTCACGTCGGAGGAGAAGGCGAGCGCCTTGCTCGGGTGGCCGTCGACACGCACGACGCCGGCGTCACCGCCCGGAAGCTGCAGCGAATTGCCCTGGATCAGCGTGTCATACTGCTCGTAGACCCAGCGGCGGCTCGACTGGTTGGCGGAGCCAACGAGCTGGAGCAGCGCCTGGCCGTAATCCTGAGGGGCTGCGACGAGGTTGGCGGGCAGGGGGGCATGTTTGCCGGAC
Organism: Rhizobium sp. N122; assembly: GCF_002211295.1. Classification (NCBI taxonomy): domain Bacteria; kingdom Pseudomonadati; phylum Pseudomonadota; class Alphaproteobacteria; order Hyphomicrobiales; family Rhizobiaceae; genus Rhizobium; species Rhizobium sp. N122. The sequence continues at coordinate 242,496 of NZ_LOKU01000023.1, forward strand.
TCGCGCCAAGGGCGATCATATTCCGGTGCCTGATCGCCGAGATCCTTGATCGGCAGGTTGGCGACTTCCTCGCCCTGATGCATCACGCGGAAGCGCAGATCATCCGTGGTCTTGCCGACGATGGCGAAGTCGAGGCCCCATTTGACGAAGATCGCCTTGGCTTCCGCTTCCTTCTCCGGCTGCAGAACCATGAGCATGCGCTCCTGGCTTTCCGACAGCATCATTTCGTAGGCCGTCATCTGTTCTTCGCGCACCGGCACCTTGTCGAGTTCGAGCAGGATGCCGAGATCGCCCTTGGCGCCCATTTCGACGGCCGAGCAGGTGAGGCCGGCGGCACCCATGTCCTGGATGGCGATGACGGCGCCGGTCTGCATCAGTTCGAGGCAGGCTTCGAGCAGGCATTTTTCGGTGAAGGGGTCGCCGACCTGAACGGTCGGGCGCTTTTCCTCGATCGATTCGTCGAATTCGGCCGAGGCCATCGTCGCGCCGCCGACGCCGTCGCGGCCGGTCTTGGCGCCGAGATAGACGACCGGCAGGCCGACGCCCTTAGCTTCGGACAGGAAGATGGCGTTGGATTTGGCGATGCCGGCGGCAAAGGCGTTGACAAGGATATTGCCGTTATAGCGGGCATCGAACTCGACTTCGCCGCCGACCGTCGGCACGCCGAAGGAATTGCCGTAACCGCCGACGCCGGAGACGACGCCGGAGACGAGGTGGCGGGTCTTCGGATGATCCGGCTCGCCGAAGCGCAAGGCGTTCATCGCGGCGACCGGGCGGGCGCCCATGGTGAAGACGTCGCGCAGGATGCCGCCGACGCCGGTCGCAGCCCCCTGGTAAGGCTCGATATAGGAGGGGTGGTTGTGGCTCTCCATCTTGAAGACGACGCAATCGCCGTCATCGATATCGACGACGCCGGCATTTTCGCCCGGGCCCTGGATGACGCGCGGCCCCTTGGTCGGCAGCGTGCGCAGCCATTTCTTCGAGGATTTGTAAGAGCAGTGCTCGTTCCACATGGCCGAGAAGATGCCGAGCTCGGTGAAGGTCGGTTCGCGGCCGATCAGATCCAGAATGCGCTGGTACTCGTCCGGCTTCAGGCCATGGCCCGCAATGAGTTCCGGCGTGATCGCGATGGTGTTTGGAATGGTCATGAGCGGAAAGTCCCTGGCGCGTTTTGCGCTGTCTTTAGCTTATGTCGCGGCGATGCGCGACAGAAAAAAGCCCGCCGTCAACACAGTGAAAGACTCCCGAAGTTGGACCCCCAACTTCGGGGCAGTTCACAGGGGCAGGCAGGCCTTTCTCAGAAAGGCTCTCGCCGCTCAGAACTTATAGCCGATCTGCAGGCCGGCACGTGTCATGCCGTCGTTGGGGCCGTCGCAGAGATTGGCATGCGAGGAATGGGCGATCTGCGCCATCACGTTCCAATGCGGGGTGAAACGGTAGCCGGCGCCGGCATATTCGTGGAAGAGAACGCGACAGCCGAGTTCAGGGCCATCACCATCGCCCTCGAGGTCGCCGGTATGGATGACGCCGCCGAAGCCGGCTTCGGCAAAAAGCCTCTCGTTGAAGTTGACGGTCCAGGTGAAGCCCGTGAAGAATTGCGTGGCCTCGCCTGATGTACCGATCGAAGTGCCGAGATGGACGCGGGGATGCAGCAACTGCTGCTGCCAGCCGGCGGCAGCGTCGTAGCCGAAAGGATCGAAAAGAGCGGTGATCTCGGGAAAGACGCCGTCTTCCCTGGAGTGGCCGGATTGCACCGAGGTCGAGAGGCCGAAACGCAGCTCATCGAATATCTGCTCGCCGGCATTCGCCGAGCCTGCCAGCAGGGTGCCGGCCACCGCCGCCAACGACACCGTACTCAAAAAACGCGACGCGATCCTTCCAAAGTCGACCCTCATTTGCTGTCCTTTGATTCGCGTCAGGCGGGAATAACAAAGACGTAGCATGGAGGTTGAGTCGCTGATGCGACTACGAACAGGCTTCAGCGTTTTTCCGATTTATGACGTGTATCTGCAACACCTCATATTTCACCATCATAGGCGGAGCCGCCATTTTCCAGCAGCCGGCGCAGGATCATCAGGCCGGAGACCAGTTCCTGCTCCGATTTCGGCGAGGAGAAGCCGATGCGAACGCGGTGATAGATTTTCTCGCCGCGCGCTGCCTTGAACTCATCCTCGTCATCGACCAGGACGCCATCGCGGTAGGCGGCGTTCTTGAACGTGCCGGACATCCATGGCTCCGGCAGTTTCAGCCAGAGGAAAGGCGCGTGCGGGTGCGATTGGAAATCGAAGCCTTGCAGTTGCTCGCGGGCAAGCCGGACGCGTCGGGAGAGTTCTTCGACACTCTGTTTGCGGATTTCGTGCGCCGTGCCACTTTCGACGAGACGCGCACAGGTTTCCGCCAGGATGAAGGGCAGGCCACCGGTGATCATCCTGTGCGTTACCCTGATGCGCTGGGCAAAATGCGGCGGGCAGGCGACCCAGCCGCCGCGTACCCCGGCGGCGACGGATTTCGACAGGCCGCTGACGAGGAAGGTGCGATCGGGTGCTAGCGAGGCGATGAGCGGCGTGTCGTCGTCGGCCATGCCGCCGTAGAGATCGTCCTCGATCAGCCAGACGCCGTGTTTCCTGGCGATTGCAGCAATTGCCGCACGCCGTTCATAGGGCATGATCGTCACGGTGGGATTGTGGATGGTCGGCATAAGGAAGGCGAGCTTCGGATGCTGCTGCTGGCAGAGCCGCTCGAAATCCTCCGGGATCACACCGTGTTCATCGGAATCGACCGTCAGCGTGCGGCGGCCGAGAAGGCGGGCGCTGCGGCTGACCTGGGTATAGGTGAGATCCTCGAAGACGATCTTGTCGCCCGGGACCGAGACAGCGGCGATGACGGCGACCGCCGCCGCATGGGCGCCGAGCGTCGGCACGATGTTTTCGGCTTCCGGCGTCCAGCCGCTGCGGGCAAGCCAGCGGCGGCCGGCCTCGAACCAGTTGCCCGGAAAACTGCGGGAATAGGAGGAGATTTCGGCAAGATGCTGCTCGCCGATCTCGGAAAGGATGCCCGCTATGATCTTGCCCTGGCCGAGATCGGGGGCGGCGGTGGTGTCGAAGCGGATCTTGTTTGCCGGCGCATCCCGGAGGCGGGTGCTGCCGAGCGAAACCGTCAACGGGTCGGCCTGTTCGCCGGGTGGCGTCTCCGAGCGGTTGAGCACATAAGTGCCGCGCCCGACCTCGCCGGCGACCAGGCCACGTTCGTGCACCAGCGCATAAGCGCGGCCGATCGTGCCGATTGTCACCCCGATATCATAGGCGAGGTTGCGTTGCGGCGGTAATTTGCTGCCAGCGGGCAGGGCGCCGGTTGAAATCGCGGATTCGATGCTGTCGGCAAGCCGGAGATAGACCGGCCCGGAACCGCGGGAAAGATCAGGAAGCCAATTTGTCATGGTGACAATTGACTATATTGTCACATTGTCTCTGTCAAGATTAAGAGTCAATTCCAACGGATAACCGAGAGGATTCCTGGGATGTCTGCCTTGCCTGAGATCAAAATGCCAATTGTACCTATTGTCTCCTATGAAGACAGGAGGCAGATCGTCCTTCCCGAGGCACCTGCCAAGGCGACGACTCGCTTGGGGCGGATCTGGGCGGCGGTGCTTGTCTGGCATCAGAAGCGGGAAGGCCGCCGGGCGCTGAGAGGCCTGACGGCGAGCGAACTCAAGGATATCGGCGTGTCGCAGTCCGACGCCGCGCGCGAAATCAGCAAGTCGTTCTTCTGGGACTGATCCCGCGGGGATTGCCGGCAGCGATCAGCTGCAGGCCTTGTTGCCTGCCGACCAGCGATTGACGTCGGCGGCAATGCGGCCGGCGACCGGTTCCGACATTACCGGGCCGAAGGCTTGCAGGCGCGCCGGGCTTCCTTCGGCCTGGATGACGAGCAGCGGGCGGCTTTCCGGGCTGCCCTTATGGACGAGCAGGATGCGCGGGCGGCCGGAGAAGGAATTGAGCTCCGGCGCGAGCTTGTAAGCAGCAAAGGCCGGATCGCCCGACTTGAACCAGCAGGCATTGGCGCCGAGAGCCACGCGCTCCATCGTCGGCAGCGCGGCCCGGTTCGGACCTGACGGCGCCGGCGTGGACTGGCAGGCCGCAGCCATGGCTGCGAGAGCGGCAAGCAGGGCGGCGTTGGCGATGGTGACGTAAGCGCGCATCGATCTTGCTCCAGCCAAGCTCAAGCAGCGACGACGTCGAGCGCCGAGGCGAAGAGGCCGCGGCCGTCCGACCCGCCATGGGCGGCTTCGATCAGGTTTTCCGGATGCGGCATCATGCCGAGCACGTTGCCTTTTTCGTTCATCACGCCGGCGATGTCGTTGATTGAGCCGTTCGGGTTGGTGCCCTCGGCATAACGGAAGACGATCTGGCCATTGCCTTCGATCCTGGTCAGCGTGGCTTCGTCGGCGAAATAATTGCCGTCGTGATGGGCGACCGGGCTGCGGATGACCTGGCCCTGCGCATAAGCGCGGGTGAAATCCGTTTCGGCATTGACGACTTCAAGCTTGATCTCGCGGCAGACGAATTTCAGCGAGGCATTGCGCATCAGCGCGCCGGGCAGCAGGCCGGCCTCGACGAGGATCTGGAAGCCGTTGCAGACGCCGAGCACTTTCACGCCCTTTGCCGCCTTGTCGATGATCGCCTGCATGACCGGCATGCGGGCGGCAATCGCGCCGCAGCGCAGGTAATCGCCATAGGAGAAGCCGCCGGGGATGACGATCAGGTCGACATCGGGGATCTCGGTTTCCGTCTGCCAGATCGTCACCGGCGGTTTTCCGGAAATCTTGGTCAAGGCGGCGATCATGTCGCGGTCGCGGTTGAGGCCCGGAAGTTGAACGACGGCTGATTTCATGGGGTCCCCGCGTCTGGCGAAAGATATTGAACTGGAACGCTTTCGGCGAGCCATACTCCATTGTCGGAGACAAAGAAAGAATGACCCTCTGAAAACATGCGGGCCGCATCCACACGCAGGATGAGATATTCACCCTTGCGGCGCGTTGCGACGATTTTCGCGGTTTCGACATCCGCCGAGAGATGAACGTGGTGGCGCTGCATCTTCTGCAAGCCTTCGCGCTCGATCGACTGCCTGTTCGCCAGGGACGTGCCGTGAAAAAGCGTGGCAGGCGGTTCCACCGGGTTCAATGCGAGGTCGACGTCGACGCTATGACCCTGATTGGCGCGAATTCTGTTGTCGATAATGGTGAAGCGCTTCTTCGGATTGCTTTCGACGACCGCGACAATATCGGCGCGGGAAACGTCGTATTTCGACGTCAGCGCTTTTTCAAGTTCATCGAACGACACCCAGCCCTCGGCATCAAGCGTCAAACCGGCGGCTTCAGGCGCATGACGCAAAACATAGCTCATATATTTCGAGACTTCCGTCTCCAGCTTTGCCTGCGTCATGACGCCAAATCCTCAAAGTCCGCCGGATGACGGGCGGCGATCGTCAGTCGATTGCGATCGCGTAGTTCTCGATCACCGTGTTGGCGAGGAGCTTTTCGCACATGGCCTTGAGGTCGGCTTCGGCCTTGGCCTTGTCGGCGCTTTCTAGCTCAAGGTCGAAGACCTTGCCCTGTCTGATGTGGCCGACGCCCGAGAAGCCGAGGGCGCCGAGCGCGCCTTCGATGGCCTTGCCCTGCGGATCGAGAACGCCGTTTTTCAGCGTGACGGTGACACGAGCCTTGATCACTTTGTCTTTCCTGCCTTACTTGACCAGAACCGGGCCGGTGCCGCGCACAGGCTCGTTTTCATTGATGATGCCGAGACGGCGCGCAACTTCGGAATAGGCTTCGAGCAAACCGCCGAGATCGCGGCGGAAGCGGTCCTTATCCATCTTCTCATGGGTTTCGATATCCCAGAGCCGGCAGCTGTCCGGTGAGATCTCGTCGGCGAGGATGATGCGCATCAGATCGCCTTCGAAGAGGCGGCCGCATTCGATCTTGAAGTCGACGAGCTGGATGCCGACGCCGAGGAAGAGGCCGGTCATGAAGTCGTTGACGCGGATGGCAAGCGCCATGATGTCGTCGAGCTCGGCCGGATTGGCCCAGCCGAAGGCGGTGATGTGCTCTTCGGAGACCATCGGATCGTCGAGCGCGTCGGACTTGTAATAGAATTCGATGATCGAGCGCGGCAGCACCACGCCTTCGTCGATGCCGAGACGCTTGGCGAGCGAGCCGGCGGCGACGTTGCGCACGACGATCTCCAGCGGGATCATCTCCACTTCCTTGATCAGCTGCTCGCGCATGTTGAGCCGGCGGATGAAATGGGTGGGGATGCCGATCTTGTTCAGATGGCTGAAGATATATTCGGAAATGCGGTTGTTAAGGACGCCCTTGCCGTCGATGACTTCGTGTTTCTTCTTGTTGAAGGCAGTGGCATCGTCCTTGAAGAACTGGATCAAAGTGCCCGGTTCCGGACCCTCATACAGAATCTTTGCCTTGCCCTCGTAGATACGGCGGCGACGGTTCATCGTGGTCATTCTCTATTGTTGGCGCTCTTGGGATAGCGCGAGTGGATCGATCTCGTGGCGTCCCCTTAAAGGAAAAGAGTAGGTTTCACAATCCGCCTGTCGTTGCTTCCCCCGTTTCCGGATTTCGTGGCCCGTTCCGGATTTTACGGAATACCGCCAAGAGAATCGAATGAATTCGCAGGGCGAGTTTAGCGCCTTTTCCTGTACGGCGAAATGACGGCGAAATGGCGGGCTGCTTGTGCAGATGTTTATTTGGCGGCTCTGCTTCGCAGCGCGCGACGGAGCTGCGTCTGCAGGGCGCGCGCGGCGACCTGCCCGTGGCGCCAGCTGCCGGCACGGATGAAGGAGGGGATCTGCATGGCCGGCATCGGCCGGGCCAGCGCATAACCCTGCAGCGTGTCGCAATCGAGTTCTTCGAGAATGCGGATATGATCTGAAGTCTCGACACCCTCGGCGATGACGAGGATATTCAGCGAGCGGCCGATATCGATGATCGAGCCGACGAGTTTGCGCTGCTCGGCCGATTGCGGCAGCATGCGGATCAGCTCGCGGTCGATCTTCAGCGTCTTCGGGCTCAAGCGCAGCAGACTGACGATCGAGGCATGGCCGGTGCCGAAATCATCGATCTGGATGTCGATGCCGAGCTTGCGCAGTTTTTTCAGGTTGGCGGTGACCGCGTCGTCGCAATCGTCGAGCGAGATCGATTCCAGCAATTCGAAGGCGAAGGTGCCGGGCGCGATCTTCAGGGCGCGAAGCTTCTTGCCAAGATCGGGATCGGCAAGCCGCCGGGCGGAAACGTTGACCGATATCTTCGGAACGGCCAGCCCGTCCTTGATCCAGGCGCGGCGATCGGCGATGGCGCGCTCCAGGATCAGGGCGTCGATGGTCGAGACGACGTCGAGATCCTCGGCGATATCGAGGAAACGGTCTGGCGCCAGCAGCCCGTGCACCGGGTGCTGCCAGCGGGCAAGTGTTTCGACGCCGACGACATCGAGCGTGCGGGCGTCGAACTGCAGCTGATAGAAGGGCACGAATTCATTGCGCTCGAGGCCGATCAGGATCTCGTCGGCGAGGTGCTTGGCCGAGATGACGTCGCGGCGGGCAGAGGCCGAGAAAAATTCGAAGCGGTTGCGGCCCAGACCCTTGGCGCGATAGAGCGCGATATCGGCATCGAGCAGTGTCTGCTTGGCATCGAGCGTCGGTCCGCTGTCGACGGCGATGCCGATGCTGGCCCCGAAACGACAGTCGTGCCCTTCATATCTCACCGGTTTGCGCAATTCGCGAATGATACGTTCGGCAAGGCCGGCGATCTTCTTCGACGCCGGATCGACGGTACAGAGGATGACGAATTCGTCGCCGCCGATGCGGGCCACGAAATCGGCGGCGCGGACGGAATGTCTGAGCACGCTTGCGGCATGCTGGAGCATGGCATCACCCGCCCGGTGGCCGAGCGTGTCGTTGATCTGTTTGAAGCGGTCGAGATCGATATGCAGGATCGCCAGCCCCAGGCCCTTGGCCCGGCATTCGGCCGAGCGCTCGCCCAGCATCTTGTCGAGATAGCGGCGATTCGGCAGGCCGGTGAGATAATCGTGCAGCGCCAGGCGCTCGATGCTCTCCTTGGCGGCTTCGAGTTCGCGGTTGTGGGCCTCGGCCAGATCCTTGGCGCGCTGCAATTCGTTGCGGAGCGCGACCTCATCGGTGACGTCCCAATTGGCGCCGATCAGCTTGCGGTGGCCGTTGCCGTCGACGAAGAAGGCCGAGCTGGCGCGGATGACACGTTCGGCGCCATCGCCGCGGATGATGCGGTATTCCTGCTGGAAATCACTGCCGCTTTCGACGCTGCGGTCGGACAAGCCCAGTACGCGCTCGCGATCGTCGGGATGCAGGCTTTTCGCCCAGATGTCGCTGGCGATTGGACGCGAGGCGCCCTTCAGACCGTAAATGGCGATGAGGCGCTCGTCCCATTCGACGGTATCATTCTCGATATCCGCCTCGAAGACGCCGATGCGGGAAATCTCCAGCGCCAGATCGAGCCGGCGCGACAGACGCGAGAGCGTATCCTCGGCCTCCTTGCGGGCGGTGATATCCGTATCCGTGCCGACGATGCGGGTCGGCACGCCGCTCTCGTCCCATTCCACGCAGGCGCCGCGGCAGTCGATCCACATCCAGTGGCCGTCTCTGTGACGCTCGCGATATTCGAAGATCTGGAAATCCGGATCGCCGGCATTCTGCCGGTCGATGGCATGGACGACGAAATCGCGGTCATCGGGATGGACGAGGGCCAGCCAGGCGTCGTAATCGCCGGCGGCCTCCTCGTCGGGCGCCATGCCGCGCATGGTCTTCCACGTCTTAGAATAATATTTCCGGCCGAGACGGTAGTTGTGGTCCCAGACGCCAAGGCCGGAGCCGACGAGCGCATGGTTCCACCGGCTCTCCCGCTCCGCCAGGTCGGAATCGTCATCCGCCCCGTTGCCGACGCCTGCCTTGGCCGCTGCGGCATTATCGGCCTGTGGATGGGCTTTCTTCACGGGCATTCTCGCTTAATTCATCTCGGTGCAGTCTGCTGTCATTCCATTAAGAAAGACTTAGAAAGCATTCGCTTAATTAACGAGAAAGCCGGTTTTACCTGATCAGGCGGAGAGCCGGCTGAGAAACTGGGCAAAGACCATCGTGCCCTCGGGCCAGGGACCGTGACCGGAATCGGCATTGATATGGCCTGCCTCGCCGGCATCGACGAGGAAGGAGCCCCAGCTGCTGGCGATATCGTCGGCATGTTCGTAGCTGCCGAACGGATCGTTGCGGCTCGCCACCGTGATCGACGGGAAGGGCAGCGGATCGCGCGGATAGGGGCCGAAGGTCATCAGGTGCTTCGGCCGGATGTCGGGATTGGCGACATCGGGCGGGGCGACGAAGAAGGCGCCCGCCACCGGCTTGCGGAAATGCGGGATGGCATGCACAGTCGAGGCCACGCCCAGCGAATGGGCGATGAGAACGACCGGGCGTGTCGAGGCGTTGACCTCCTCGGCGATACGGGCGATCCAGTCCTCTCGGACCGGTTTAGTCCATTCGGCCTGTTCGACGCGCCGCGCCGTGCTGAGCTTTGCCTCCCAGCGGCTCTGCCAGTGGCCAGGGCCGGAATTGGTGTAGCCGGGGATGATGAGGATATCTGCGTCTGAGGCTTTCATAGTGCCGCCGATGTGAGAAGGCTTGCCCGCGATGTCAAGAGGGGATGTGAAGGGAGAGAGCGACACGGCCGTTTTGGTTTGCTATATTGCTCCAGTGCCGGTTGCGGATTTCGTGTCGGCTTGCCCGCCGATTGCGTGTCCGCCGCCGACCAGGTCTCGGCTGAGGAGGAGAAAGCCATGGCGGCATTTCATGTCATGACGGGTGCAGGCGAAAACTTCGCGCGGCCCGTTGTCAATCGCATCGGTATCGCCGACGTCTTCGACGCGCTGAAGCGCGGTTACGACGATTTCATGGAGAAACCGTCCCACTACGTGTTCCTGTGCCTGATGTACCCGATTGCCGGCGTCTTCCTGACATTGTGGACATCCGGCGCCAATCTTTTGCCGATGGTCTTTCCGCTGATGGCAGGTTTCGTGCTGATCGGCCCGATCGCAGCGATCGGCCTCTATGAGATCAGCCGCCGGCGCGAGGCCGGCGTTGACACCTCGTGGACGCATGCGCTCGAGGTGCGCCATTCGCCGGCGCTGCCGTCGATCGTCGCGGTCGGGCTGATGCTTTGCGGCCTTTTCGTCGTCTGGCTGGTGACGGCGCAGACGCTCTACAGCAATCTGCTCGGCGAAGTATTTCCCCGCAGCATGGCGGATTTCTTCCGCCAGGTCTTCGGCACGCCCGAAGGCATGCAGCTGATCATCTGGGGCAATCTGATCGGCTTCGTCTTCGCGCTCGTCGTGCTGGCGACGACCGTCATCACCTTTCCGCTGTTGCTCGACCGCGATGTCGGCGCGGTGGCCGCCGTCGTCGCCTCGATCCGCGCGACGATCGCCAATCCGGTGCCAGTGCTGCTCTGGGGCCTGATCGTCGCAACCCTGCTCGTCATCGGCACGATCCCGGTCTTTGCCGGGCTTGCGCTCGTCATTCCCATCCTCGGCCATGCGACCTGGCATCTTTATCGTAAGCTGATTGCGCGGGAAGCCGCGTAGTCAAACATTTCCGGGGATCTCGAACTCTCGTGATCCCCGGGGGGTAAGCTTCGCCAGTTCCCGGAACCTCGAGACCTCTCGCCGCGTTATTTGTGACCGGCTTTTTGGGAGGATTTCAGAGGTGTCGATGAAGCATCTGTTTGCCCGCTTCGCAACCAAGGTCTCGGAATGGGCGGGCAAACCCATTGTCTTCATCCTGGCGCTCATCGCCGTCATCATCTGGGCGGCACTCGGTCCCTTCTTCGATTATTCGGAAACCTGGCAGTTGGTCATCAACACCGGCACGACGATCATCACCTTCCTGATGGTCTTCGTGCTGCAGAACGCCCAGACGCGCGACACCAGGGCGATCCAGGCCAAACTCAACGAAATCATCCTGACGAGCCATGCCGAGAACCGCTTCATCGGCATCGAGAATCTCGACGAGGAGGAGCTGAAGCGTCTTGACGAGCTGGTCGCCAAGGCTGCCAAGGGCAGGGGCGAGACGGAGGCTTGCAGGACGGTGGAGGCGGAGACAGTGCAGGCGATGCCGTCGAAAAAGACCGAGGTGCGCAAACGCCCGGTGAACGCCAAAGCCTCGAAGGGGAAACAACGGCCGCTTGAGAAGAACTAAATACAGTCCGCAATCACATAGAAAGGCGGCCCTGCAGGGTGACGCCAGATTGCTAATGCACGTCGTCCGGAAGTGTGCGGCGGTTCCAGGTAACGAATGCATAAAAACAATGAGCTAAAACAATGCCTACCGGATCTATTGCCGTTGATTTGCGGCAGATCCTCGGCACAAGGCCGAGGATGACGTCGAAAGGTTGGGAATCTCTCAAGCGTTTTTGAAGACGCGGCGAAAAATCGTGTCGACATGTTTCGTATGATAGCCGAGGTCGAATTTTTCGCGGATGTCCTCTTCCGACAACGCTGCGCGCACCTCCGAATCCGCCAGCAGTTCCTCCAGAAAATCCTTGCCCTGTTCCCAGACCTTCATGGCGTTGCGCTGTACCAGACGATAGGCATCTTCGCGGGAGGCGCCGGCCTGGGTTAGTGCCAGGAGGACGCGCTGGGAGTGGACGAGGCCGCGGAATTTGTTGAGGTTCTTCTCCATATTCTCGGGGTAGACCAGCAGCTTTTCGATGACGCCGGCAAGGCGGGCGAGGGCGAAATCGAGGGTGACGGTCGCATCGGGGCCGATCATGCGTTCGACGGAGGAGTGGGAGATATCGCGCTCGTGCCAGAGGGCGACGTTTTCCATGGCCGGCAAGGCGTAGGAGCGGACCATGCGGGCGAGGCCGGTGAGGTTTTCGGTCAGCACCGGGTTGCGCTTGTGCGGCATGGCCGAGGAGCCCTTCTGGCCGGGCGAGAAATATTCTTCCGCTTCCAGAACCTCGGTGCGCTGCAGGTGGCGGATTTCGGTCGCCAGGCGCTCGATCGACGAGGCGACGACGCCGAGGGTGGCGAAATACATGGCGTGGCGGTCGCGGGGGATGACCTGGGTCGAGACCGGCTCGGCCTTGAGGCCAAGCGCTTCGGCGACATGTTCCTCGACGCGCGGGTCGATATTGGCGAAGGTACCGACGGCGCCCGAGATGGCGCAGGTCGCGACTTCCTCGCGGGCGGCAACGAGGCGCTGGCGGCAGCGTTCGAATTCGGCATAGGCAAGCGCCAGCTTGACGCCGAAGGTTGTGGGCTCGGCGTGAATGCCGTGCGAACGGCCGATGGTGACGGTGTCCTTATGTTCGAAGGCACGGGTTTTCAGCGCTGCGAGCAGGCGGTCGATATCGGCGATGAGGATATCGGTGGCGCGCACCAGCTGGACGTTGAAGCAGGTGTCGAGCACGTCCGATGAGGTCATGCCCTGGTGGACGAAACGTGCATCGGGGCCGACGATCTCGGCGAGATGGGTGAGAAAGGCGATGACGTCATGCTTGGTGACGGCCTCGATTTCGTCGATGCGGGCGACGTCGAAGGTGGCCGCACCGCCTTTTTCCCAGATCGTCTTTGCCGCCGATTTCGGGATGACGCCGAGCTCGGCCAGCGCGTCGCAGGCATGCGCCTCGATCTCGAACCAGATGCGGAACTTGGTTTCGGGAGACCAGATGGCGACCATTTCGGGCCGGGAGTAACGCGGGATCATGGGCGGGCTGCCTTCACTTCAAGAGGTTTAAGCGTTTCGTTTTGACGCAATTCCGGACGGAACACCGCGGGGCACTTTTCGTGGAACTGCTTTAGTGCCCCTGTAGCAAAGACGGGCGGCAATCTCAACGCATGCGTTTGGCAAGATGATAGCTGCTGACGACAAGGCAGACGAGGCCGAGCGGCAGGAAAAGGCGCAGACCGATCACCAGGAACTGGTAGACGGCGCTGATGCTGGTGAAGACGAACTGAAAAGCCCAGACGAAACTGCCGAAGGGCGCATGCCAGCGGGAATAGAAGAGCCGGTATTCCATGGCGAAGAGAAAGGCCGTCATGGCGATCGTCGCTGCCGTCAGGGTCACGAAGAAGGCGGCAAAACGCGCTTCCGGCGGCCTGTCATGCGCGAAGAAGCGGGCGACCGGCAGGGCGAAGGGCCAGGCAAACAGGCCGCCGGCGAAATAAAGTGCGGCGACCTCGGTAAGCCGGCTCGTCTGCAGGCCGTTGCGGAGGTAAAGGCCGAGCATGGCGGAGGCGAGCATCTGCATGCCCCAGAACAGCGCGCCGGCAATCAGATCGGGGTAGGACGGCCGCGCAGCGCGCAGACGATCCCTCATCGGGCGATTTGTCCTAGGCCGGTCCGGGCTCGGTCGAACTGTGCTGGAGTGATCCGGGCTCGGGCCATCCATCCCTGGGCGATCCGGGCTCAGGGATGAACCGGAACGGCTATCCAGCGTCCGTTCCGGTCGGCGTCGAAGGCGAGGATCAAGGCGATGTGAACCTGGTCTCCGGCTTCCGGCTGATAGACCACCGCGCCGCCGATCCGGTATTCGACAGAACAGGCGCGCTCGGCCGGAACTGCCGTCGCCTGCCGCGCCGCCTGGCGGTTCGGAGCGCCCTGTTTCTCGATCATCTGCAGGCTGAAACCGAGGACCCGCTTGTCGACTGCTGCGCAATCCTTCGGCGTCGCCACCGGTATCTCGCTGAGCGCCAGCGTATAAGGTGACTTCGGCGGGCCATCGGTCGCAAGCGTGGTGTAACGGATGGTCTTCGAGGGGGAGCCGAGTTCGGTCGGCGGATTGAACGCGGCGATCAGGCCGGGATTGGTCAAGAGATCGTACTTATCCATCTGGCTGCGCGCCGCCGTCAGGTTTTGCCGCCGCGCCTTGGAAAGATTGGCGTCCTTCTCGGTCATCTCCGTGCGGAAGGGCGTGCCCTCGATATACTGGCCGTTTTCGGTGTCGACGAAATAGGTGTTGGAGTAGGGAGCGCCGCCTTCCTCCTTGATGCCGAACTCCTGAAATCCGAACACTTTGCCATCGGCGGAAAAGCCGATCGGCTGGATATTGGCGATGTCGCCCGCCAGTGACAGGCCGGGCAGGCCGGCCAATGCGGCGGCAAGCATGCCGCCGATGATCAGACTCTTTGTCACGTTTGTGCCCCTTCGGCTGCCTGACGCAGATCGGCGACGGTCCGGCGATAATCCTCGACCGTGGCGCCCTTGAAAATTGCCGAGCCGGCGACCAGGACGTTGGCGCCGGCGCGGGCGATTGCCGGCGCTGTTTCCACCGTGACGCCGCCGTCGACCTCGAGTTCGATCGGCCGGTCACCGATGAGTGACTTCGCGGCTGCGATCTTCGCCGCCATTGCCGGAATGAACTTCTGCCCGCCGAAGCCGGGATTGACCGACATGATCAGGATGAGGTCGACATCGTCGAGCACGTTTTCGATGGCGCTGAGCGGGGTCGCCGGATTGAGCGTCACCCCGACCTTCTTGCCGAGATTGCGGATGGTCTGCAACGAGCGGTGCAGATGCGGCCCGGCTTCGGCATGGACGGTGATGCGGTCGCAGCCGGCCTTGGCGAAGGCTTCGAGATAGTCGTCGACCGGCGAGATCATCAGATGGCAGTCGAAGGTGGCCGAGGTATAGGAGCGCAGCGATTTGATGACATCGGGGCCGAAGGAGATGTTCGGCACGAAATGCCCGTCCATCACGTCGAGATGGATCCAGTCGGCGCCGGCGGCCGTGACGTTGCGCACCTCCTCGCCGAGCCTGGCGAAATCCGCCGCGAGGATCGAGGGGGCAATGCGAATGGGCAGCGTCATCAAGTTTTACTCCCTGTGGGCCGCCATTTGAGCGCGGCCTCCGATTTCAAGACTGGCGGCCGCTCACTCCGTCGGCGCGGCAGGTGGAAAAAAGCCGTTGCCCCGCCATTCGAGCAGGCGGTAGGCGTTCTGCGCAAGTTCGTGCGCGGCGGTGAAGGCGATGGGGCCGACCGGCGTCTGGAACGTCGTGCCGACAAGCGACGCCTGGAGAGGCTTGCCGGCCGCAGCGGCGGCTTCCCCGGCCTGGCCGGCAATCAGCGCTGCCGCGAGCGACGGCAGGACATAGCCTTCCGGCTCGATGCCCTTGGCGCCGAGCGCCTCGGCCGCCGCCGTGCCTTCGGGCAGAAGCGCATATTCCGGCAGGGCAACGGCGCGCACGCCGGGCGCGAGCGGCAGCGGCTGGTCGGCCGCACGCATGGCATCGCCGCCGAGAATGGAGAGCGGGATGTTTTCCGCCTTGGCGTCGCGGGCGATGATGGCGACATCGTTGCGGTCGCCGCCGATGAAGACCCTGGTGGCGCCGGCGCGTTTCAGCCGGCGGACCAGGGCAACCTGCTGCTCCTGTCCCGGGCGATAGGTATCGGTAAAGACCGGCTTCAGGCCGTTCTGCTCCAGCGCATTGCGCACCGCTTCCGTCAGTTCACGGCCATGGATGGTGCCGTCCTCGATCAACGCGATCGGATCGGCGGCCCAGTCCTTGAGGATCACTTCGTTGACCTTTGCCGCTTCGGTGCCATCGGCGGGCGCGAGACGAAAGAGCGGCCAGCCGTTTTTCAGCGCATCCTCCATCAGGATGCGGGAGCGAACCGAGACGGTGATGGCGGCAATGCCGGCGTCTTTCAGCTTCGGCAGCGCGCCTTCCAGCGTCTCGCTACAGAGGAAGCCGATCGCGACCTGCGCTTTGGCAGCGACCAGCGCATCGGCAACCGCAGCACCGCTATTGTCCTCACAGGTCTCGTTAATGGCGACGAGGGTGTTTCCTGATCGCTGGATCTCGAAACCGGCGCCAGCGGCAATCTGGGCGCCGAGCAAAGCGAGCGAACCGTTCTGAGGGGCGACGACGCCAATCGTCACGCCCTCCGCATGGCCTGGTGCCGCCGCTCCCAGCAGCGCCAGAAAGGCTGCTATGCCACGCAGGTTGATCATGAAAGGCGGAGATCCCCTAGCCATCGTCCATGCCCTTTTATCCGCAAGGCCGCGATCGTCAAAGAAAAACAAGCGTGCCGCAGTGCTTTTCACCGGTCCTATTGTAGAAAAGGTAACCGATGCTCGCCATATTGGCGCGATAGAAAGTCGAACTGCAGCGCGGGGCGGCCTTTCGGTGACGCAAAGGACGCTGCAGCACTTTGCATTGCTGCTAATTGTATGCAGTCGGCAGCAGAGCGCACGGGAGAAGCAGGTGTTGAACAGGCAGCATATCGACCCCGGTCTTTATCGAGACGCCATGAGCCGTTATGCCGGCCATGTGCAACTCGTAACGACGGCGCTGGGCGAGTTGCGCCGCGGCGTCACCATCACCGCCGCCTGCTCGGTCTCGGATAATCCAGCCTCCGTGCTGGTCTGCCTCAACAACACCAATCCGAAAAACGAAATCTTCTTCCGCAGCGGCGTCTTCGTGCTGAACACGCTCGGCGCCCATCATCAGGGCGTTGCCGACGCCTTTTCCGGACGGACCTCGCTTGCCGATGACGAGCGTTTCGCCAGCGCCCGCTTCGAGACGCTGGTCACCGGCGCGCCGGTGCTCGCCGATGCGCTCGCCGCCTTCGATTGCCGGGTGACCGACATCAAGGAAATGCCGACGCATAATGTCATCTTCGGCGAGGTCGCGGCCGTGCGCTTCAGCGAAAAGCATCCGGCGCTCATCTATATGAACCGGGATTATCACGCGCTGTGATGGCCTCCACGGCCGGGATTTCGAGGGAATAGCGAATGGACAATGCCGGCATCGAGGAAATGTTTCAGGGGCTCGGCCCGGTCACGATCAAGCGTATGTTCGGCGGCAAGGGCATCTATCATCTCGGCCGCATCGTTGCGCTCGAAGTGCGGGACGAGATGCTGCTGAAGGCCGACGAGACCAGCGCCCCGGAGTTTGCCGCCGCCGGCGCCACGCAATGGAGCTACGAGGGCAAGAAGGGCAAGCCGGTAAAGATGCCCTACTGGTCGATCCCCGACGAGGCCTATGACGATCCCGATCTGATGGCGAAATGGGTGCGGCTTGCCTACGAGGCGTCGCTGCGCGCCGATAGCTGACCGCGTTCGGCAGTCGGCAAGGCTGCGATCGCCGCCTTGGTAAAGGCCGAGAGCGGTTGCGGCAAATCCGTCAGCGGAAACCAGCCGAAATCGGAAAGCTTGTCCGGCTCGGTCAATTGCGGCTCGCCTTCGACGTCGCGAGCGAGATAGAGAAGTGAAATCCAGTGCTGGCGGTCGGTGTCGATGATCTGTTCGGTCATGCCGATCCGCTCGATCCGGCCGATCCTGAGGCCGGTTTCTTCCTCAGCCTCGCGGCGCGCGGCTTGCTCGGCCGGCTCCATATGATCGACTTTGCCGCCGACGATATTCCAGTAGCCGGCTTCCGGTGGGCGCACGCGCTTGTAGAGAAGAACCTTGGCGTCGCGCAGAATGACCAGGCCGACGCCGAAGCCCGGAAAATCGAGACCGGGCTTAGCCATGGCGATCAGATCTTGGCGCTGCCGGCGATGAGCATGAAGGCGGGGATATCGTCGCCGAAGCCGACCGGGGTGGGGCCGTCATCGTGGTCGCGATGGCGGCGGCGGTCGCGGCTGTCATCGTTTGCCGGATAAGGCCGGCTGTTACGCGCATTGTTTTGCGGCTTCTGCTCTGCTCTGCGCTCGTTCTTCACGATGTCGGCCTTTACTGGTGCTGCCTGGATCACTTGGACGTCATTATCCTGGATGTCGTTATCAGATTTATGACCGGTGGCGCTGCGATTGCCGCGTCCGCGACTACGATCTCTCTCGCCGCGTTCACCCTTTGCGCCACGCTCGCGGCTGTTGCGCCGCGGGCGGTCGCTGTCGGCGCTTTCTTCTGCCGGCGGCAGAGAGCTCACATCGCCGCTCAGCCATTCGACTTTTTCGCCGATCAGCTTTTCGATCGCATCAACGAATTTGCTGTCGCGCTTGGTGACCAGCGTGAAGGCGGCACCCGAGCGGCCGGCACGGCCGGTGCGGCCGATGCGGTGGACGTAATCCTCGGAATGGATCGGCACGTCGAAATTGAAGACGTGGCTGACATCGGGAATGTCGAGGCCGCGGGCGGCGACGTCTGAGGCAACCAGCAGCTGGAGATTGCCGTCACGGAAGCTCTGCAGTGTCATCGTGCGGGAGCGCTGGTCCATATCGCCATGCAGGGCGCCGACGGAAAAGCCGTGGCGTTCCAGCGACCGGAAGAGATCGGCAACATCCTTCTTGCGGTTGCAGAAGATGATGGCGTTCTTGAGTTCGGTCTGGGCGCGGACGAGATCACGCAGAACGGCGCGCTTCTCGTAATCCTTGCTGTGCGAGGCGACGAAGCGCTGCGTCACGGTCTTTGCGGCCGAGGCGGGCTTGGCCACTTCGATGCGCTCGGGATTCTGCAGGAAGCGGTCGGCGAGCTTCTGGATCTCCGGCGGCATGGTTGCCGAGAAGAACAGCGTCTGACGGGTGAACGGGATCATCTTGGCGATGCGCTCGATATCGGGGATGAAGCCCATGTCGAGCATGCGGTCGGCCTCGTCGATAACGAGAATCTCGACGCCGCTCATCAACAGCTTGCCGCGCTCGAAATGGTCGAGCAGGCGGCCGGGCGTGCAGATCAGCACATCGGCGCCGCGCTCGAGCTTGCGGTCCTGGTCCTCGAAGGAAACGCCGCCGATCAGAAGGGCGACGTTGAGACGGTGGTTCTTGCCGTATTTTTCGAAGTTCTCGGCAACCTGGGCGGCGAGTTCGCGCGTCGGCTCCAGAATCAGCGTACGGGGCATGCGGGCACGGGCACGGCCCTTTTCCAAAAGCGACAGCATCGGCAGAACGAAGGATGCCGTCTTGCCGGTGCCCGTCTGCGCGATGCCGCAAATGTCGCGACGCTCGAGCGCAAAGGGAATGGCTCCCGCCTGAATAGGCGTGGGTATCGTGTAGCCCGCGTCGGTAACAGCGGATAGCACTTTTTGGCTCAAGCCAAGGTCAGCGAATGTCGTCAAAGGGAAAACTGTTTCCGTTCCGGTTCGGCCGAGCTCTGAACGAGTCGGCGGGATTGCATGCCGCAATGCAGCGCGACATAGCCCCGAATGGCCGGCAAGTCAAGAAATAGAGAGGCCGCACCCCGTACAGAGTGAAGCGATGGTTACCTGATGGCAGTTACTTGAGATAGGTGGCGAGTTTAAGGCCGGCATTCATGAAATATACTGGATCGACCGCGTGGCCGTCCTGGCGCACTTCGTAGTGGAGGTGCGTCCCCGTCGAACGGCCGGTGCTGCCGGCAAGGCCGATGACGTCGCTGCGGCCGACCGTGTCGCCGATCTTGACCAGCACCTGGGACATATGGCCGTAGCGCGTCGAGATGCCGTTGCCGTGGTCGACCTCGACCATGTTGCCGTAACCGCCCGTCCAGCCGGCTGCGATGACCTTGCCCGGCGCCGAGGGGCGGATTTTCTCGCCCGGCGAGAAGCGGAAATCGATGCCGGAATGCAGCGCGAGGCGGCCGAGGAAAGGGTCGCGGCGATTGCCGAAGGGGCTGGTCACGTCCTTGCCGATAGCGGGATTGCGGAAGGGCAGGGATTCCGCGGTGCTGCGCACCGCCTCCAGCCGGGTCAGCGCGCCGTCGAGCGCTGCCAGCGAATTGTTGAAATCGTCGTTGCTTTCAGGTTCGACATAGGGGCCGCCGACGGCATCGTCGTCCTGCTTTGTCGCAGTCTCCTCAGGCACCGGAATTTTGAAACGGGTCAGCACCTTGCCGATCGCATTGGCGGCATTGCCGGCGTCGCTCGTCAACTGCTCGACGCGGTTGCGCTGGTCCTGTTCGACGCCCTTCAGCGACAGTGTCACGTTGGAGAAGATGCGGTCGGCGCGGTCGCCGACCGTCTCGGCGGAGGGCACATAGGCAAGCGTCGAATTGTCGGGCGTCGCATCGGCGGGCGCGCCGCTCGCCAGCTGTTTCTCGATCGCCTCGATGCCGCCGCCGGTCAGTGAAGCGCGCTTGTCCTTGATGTCGGGGGCAAAGGACTGGACCGGCGAAGACGGCTCGGGCAGGGCGCCGGCCTTATCCGTCAGGCCGGAGCTTTCGGCCCGGTCGAGCAGATTGTCGAGCTTGCCGTGGCGCGACGTCAGCGCCATCTGCTGTTCCATCAGCTTGTCGACCTTATCCTCGACCACCTGCTGGTCGAGAAGCTGGCGGGAGGTGATGCGGTCGACCTGGGCGCGAAGGGCGGCGATGCGGTCTTCATAGTCGTGTTGCATGCGGGCCTGGCGCGCCATCGTGGCGCCGATCAGGTCGTCGCGCAGCACGAGATAGGAGGTGGCCAGCAGGTAGCCGATCGAGAAAACGCCGACGAAACAGAAGGCTACGGCTGCCATCCACGGCCGGACCGTCATGTGGCGGACCTTGTCGCCGCTTGCGAGGATGAGGATATGTTCCTGCGCCCGCCTGCCGAATACCCGGTGCTGATGTCCGCTGTTCACGCAGGCTCTCCCGACTGATGCTCTACGCCTCTTTCGGGAAATTAGACACGTTTATGGTTAATGAATGCTTTCTTTATCGCTGTGCGCGCCAATAATATCAATGATCTCAGGCGTGGCTGATCGATGCCAGCGAGCGATAGAAGGATGGTGTCAGCCCGGCCTCGGCGCGGGCAAGATCATTGAAAGGCGGCTTCAGCGGCCCGCGGAAATTGGCGCGCACCAGCTCCTGGAAGGCTTTGGCCGGGTCGCGCTTCTCCCGCGCGCAAAGGAAGCGAAACCATTTGGCGCCGACGGCGACATGGCCTTTCTCGTCGTTGTAGATGACGTCGAGGACATCGGCACTTTCGAGGTCGCCGGTCTGGCGCATCTTTGCCTGCAGTGACGGCGTGACGTCGAGGCCGCGGGCTTCAAGAATCAGGGGCACGACGGCGAGCCTTGCCGTCAGGTCGTTGCGGGTCGAATGGGCCGCCTGCCAGAGCCCGTCATGGGCGGGGAGATCGCCGTAATCGGCGCCGAGATCGTTGAGGCGGGCGCGCACCATACGGAAATGCTTCGCCTCCTCGAAGGCAACCTGCATCCAGCCGTCGAAAAAGGAATTCGGCACCTGTTCGGTGGCAAATCGCGCAACGATATCAAGCGCCAGATCGACTGCATTGAGTTCGATATGGGCGATAGCATGGAGCAGGGCGATCCGGCCTTTCAGCGTATGCAGCGAGCGCTTTTCCACCTGGGTCGGCGGCGTCAGCACCGGCCTGTCGGGACGGCCGGGCCTCTCCGGCAGGGCCGCATCGAGCGGCGAGCGCAGCGACACCCGGCGGGCGAACCAGCGGGTGGCGCTTTCCTGCGCAAGCGCCGTTTTGCGGTCGAGATCGGCGGAGCAGATGGCATCGATGGCGCCGCCGCGCAGCGAGGTGATCGCGAGGTCGCCGGTCACGCGGCGAGATTCCGCACGGCCTCGAGCACGGTTTCGGCATGGCCCTGCACCTTCACCTTCTGCCAGATGGTGGCGATCGTGCCGTCCTGGCGGATCAGGAAGGTGGTGCGCTCGACGCCCATGAAGTTACGGCCGTACATGCTCTTTTCCTTCCAGACGCCGTAGGCCTGCAGCGTCGTCTTTTCCTCGTCCGAGGCAAGCGCCACCGAAAGACGGTGCTTTCTGATGAACTTGTCGTGACAGGCGGCCGAATCGGGCGACATGCCGATGACGGCTGCGCCCGCCGCCTCGAACTCGCTTGCCAGCGCGGTGAAAGCCAATGATTCGGCGGTGCAGCCGGTCGTATCGTCCTTGGGATAGAAGAACAGCACGAGCGGCCTGCCCTGGAATTCGGCCAGCGAGATGCGGCCGCCGCCATCGCGGGGAAGGTTGAAATCAGGAGCCGTGGCGCCGATGCCGGGAACCGCCATTGGGAAAACCTTTCTTTTGCCGGGTTTGTGGATGACACTTTCTCTCCCCGAATTATATAGTGGACGGAAACCCGTCCAGCATGACCGGGTTCAATTCTTCGATTTAAGGGAGAGCCCGAAGGCGCATGTCAGCCATCCGCGGCGAAAAGGTCACGTTTCGCAAGAAGGATATCGTTGCGCTGGACCGCTTGCCGTCCGCCCAGGCCGAGGATCCGATCATCGTCCATTGCCCGCCGCCGCGTTCGCCGATGCGGCGTACGGCGAAGCTGGCCGCAGGGTTTCTGGGGGTGATTCTGCTTGTTCTCGCCGCGGTCGTCTTCACCGTCGAGAGCGGCATGTTCGACAAGCCGCTGTCGCAGCAGGCGCAGGCGGCGTTGAACGGCGTGGCCGGACCGCGCTACCGCGCCGAGGTCGGCTCCACCGTCATCCGCTTCACCTCGGATTTCCGGCTGGCGCTGGAAGCGCGCAACGTCAACATGATCGATGAGCAGAGCGGCCAGCACCTTTCGACGACGGGTTCGGTGCGCCTCGGGCTCGATCCGCTGCAGCTTTTCCGCGGCCGCATCGCCGTCACCGACATCGAAGCCGACGATATCGCGCTCGATACCGCGCTTCTGCCCTCCGGCAATCCCGTGACGCTCGACGATCTGCGCATCGACGCCATGCCGGCGGCGATGGAGAAGATCTTCTCGCAGTTCGATATGTTCGACGGTATCGTGACGCGCGGCTCGACCAATTCGGTGCGCATTTCCGGCATAAACATCAAGCTTGCCGACACCGCCAACGGGCCGCTGTCGCTGGTCGTCGACAATCTCGTCTTTGCCCATGCCGGCCCATCCTCGCTGCAATTGACCGGCGAGGTGGCGCTGAACGGCGAGGTGGCCGAACTCGAGGTGCTGGCCGAGAAGGAAGACCGCCAGGTGTCGAAGGTCGTGGCGACGCTCAAGCATGCCGACCTCACGCCCTTTGCGCTGAAACGCAACGATCAGGGCGTGATCCGGCAGGGACTGAGCGCCTTCGCCGACCTGACGGTATCGGCCACGCGAGCGCGTGATAGCGTGCAGCCGGCGCTTGCGGCGACCGTCGATATCGAACCCGGCCTGATCTATGCGGACGGCGATCCGCAGGAACTGTCGGGCGGACAGATCAATCTCGTCTATGATTTCGCCAAGCAGACCCTCGAAATCGCCCGGTCGAACGCACGGTTCGGCGCGACCACGGTTCCAATCAACGGCGCGCTGATCGATCTCGACAAGCTCGATCCGCAGGCCGGAAAGGGCTTCGGCATCGACCTTCTGGTCAGCGGCGGCACGGCAGCCCCCAGCGGCTCCGGCGAGCCGCCGGTCGCCTTCGACATCCAGGCGACCGGGCGCTACCTCGTCGCCGGCCGGGAATTCCTGTTTCCCAACATGACCGTCTCCAGCCCGCTCGGTGCGCTTTACGGAGCACTGCACGTCAAGCTCGGCGGCAAATCGCCGGAGATCAGCTTTGCCGGCCAGTCGGCACAGCTGCAGACGACGGCGATCAAGCAGCTGTGGCCGTTCTGGATGGCGCCGAAGGTGCGCACCTGGGTACACGGCAACCTCTTCGGCGGCACCGTCACCAACGCCTCCATCTCCGTCTTCATTCCCTTCGGCAGGCTGGACGAGGCCGCCGGCGGCAAGGGGTTGAAGCTCGACGCCAACCAGATCCGCATCGGCTTCGACATCGCGGACGCACGGATGAACGTCGCCGGCGACATTCCGCCCGTTCGCGACATGGCGGCCCATTTCGACCTGACCGGCCCCACTGCGACGATCGCGATCAAGAGCGGCACGTCGTTTTTCCCCTCCGGCCGATCTGTCGGTCTCGGGCAGGGAACCTTCGCCATACCGGCAACCTACGACAAGCCGCTGATGGCCGATATCGATCTGGCGATCTCGGGGACAGCAGACGCCGTCGGCGAGCTTCTGACCTACCGGCCGATCCGGGTGCTGCAGCGCGCCGGCTTTACGCCCGACGATTTCAAGGGGCGGATCGAGGCGAATGTGAAGGCGCATTTCGGCCTGCTGTCCTCGCAGAACCCGCCGCCGGCCGAATGGGCGGCGAATATGAAGCTTACCGATATCGATCTTGCCAAGCCGTTCTCCGGCCGAACGATCAGCAATCTCGACGGCACGCTGAACGGCAATCCGAAACAGATCACCCTGGATGCCAAGGCCCAGATAGACGGCGTCCCGGCCGATATCGATCTTACTGAGCCGGTCGAGGCATCCGACAGCGCGAAGCGGCAGCGGGTGATCACCGCGACGCTTTCCGAGGAGCAGCGCAACAAGCTGATACCCGGCCTTTCCGGCATCATCGGCGGCAGCGTCAAGATGGTGCTGACGCGGATCGACGACGACCGGCAGGACGTTCAGCTCGACCTCACCCGGTCGCAACTCGACCTGCCGTGGATCGGCTGGTCGAAGGGCAGCGGCATTACAGCTTCGGCGGAATTTGAAACATCTGGCCCGGCCGACAATACCCAGATCAAGAACTTCCGGCTGAAGGGTGACGGTTTCGGCGCCAACGGATCGATGAACATCGGCAAAGGCGGGCTGATCTCGGCCGATTTCGACAGCGTCAAACTCTCCTCGCTTGACGATTTCGCCCTGTCGGTGAAACGCAGCAAGGGGAATTTCGATGTCTCGGTCTCCGGCGACAGCGCCGATGCGCGGCCTGTGATCGCGCGGTTGAAATCGGGCTCGGGCGATGGCGATGATGACGGGGATGCCGGCGACACTGGGGTATCGGTGCGCGCCAGGCTGAAAAACGTCATCGGCTTCAACGATGAGAAGATCGGCAATTTCCAGGCGCAGGTGTCACTGCGCGGCGACAAGCTGCAGGCGTTGAACTTTTCCGCTGTGACCGACAGCGGCGAGGCCGTGGTCAGCCAGATGAAGGACGGTGGCGTCATCAACATCACCAGCGGCGATGCCGGCGCAGTCTCGCGTTTCGCCGATCTCTACCAGCACATGCAGGGCGGTCTGCTCAATCTGGCGATCCGGCTTTCGGCACAGGGCGGCTGGGACGGCTCGCTCGACGTGCGCCGCTTCTCGATCGTCAACGAACAACGATTGCAGTCGATCGTCTCGACGCCTGTCGGAAGCGAGCAGCGCAGCCTCAACGAAGCCGTCAAGCGCGACATCGACACCTCGTCGCAGCGCTTCCAGCGCGGCTTTGCCCGCGTCGTGTCGCGGGGTGGCATGGTCGGCATCGAGAATGGCGTGCTGCGCGGCGACCAGATCGGCGCAACCTTCCAGGGCGTCGTGCGTGACCGCAAGGGCAATATGGACATGACCGGCACCTTCATGCCGGCCTACGGCCTCAACCGGCTGTTTGCCGAACTGCCGCTGATCGGCGTCATCCTCGGCAATGGCAGCGACCGCGGCCTGATCGGCATCACCTTCAAACTGACCGGCAAGTTCGACCAGCCGAACCTGCAGATCAATCCGCTGTCGATCATCGCGCCGGGTGTCTTCCGGCAGATCTTCGAATTCCAGTAGGCACAACCTAAATCTCCTTGCGCTTGAGGAGATAGTCGAGGCCGCCGACGCGGTACCAGCGATAGCCATAGGCATCGAGCACGATGGTGTGGCAGCCTTTCTCGTCGGCCTCGCTGCTGGCGCCATCGGCGATGTCGATCAGTTGTCGGCCATCTTCGCCTCTGTCCGGATCGAAAGTCACTTCCGCCGGCTGCGCATGCAGATTGTGCAGGATCAACACGGAATTGCCGCGCCAGTCGTAACGAAGCGCCAGCACGCCGTCGTCACCGGTGTCGACTACGGAGTAATCGCCCCAGCCGATTTCCGGGGCTTCCTTGCGCATCCGGATCATCCGCTCGGTCCAGTTCAGCAGTGAATTGGGATCGCGCCGTTGCGCCGCGACATTGACATGCTCAAAGCCATAGGGGCCGTCCTTGATGACGGGTGCGACAGGCTTTCTGCTTTTGGTGAAACCGCCTTCCGGTTCCGTCGACCACTGCATCGGCGTGCGGGCGCAATTGCGCTCCGGCAAGGCCAGATCGTCGCCCATGCCGATCTCGTCGCCGTAGCGGATGACCGGCGTTCCCGGCAGCGAGAACAGCAGGCTGTAGGCCATCTCGATCCTGCGCCGGTCGCCGCCGAGCATTGGCGCCAGGCGACGGCGAATGCCGCGGTCATAGAGCTGCATGTCCTTTTCGGGTCCGAAGGCGGCAAAGACCGCGTCGCGCTGCTTTTCCGACAGCCGGCCGAGATCCAATTCATCATGGTTGCGCAGAAACAGGCCCCATTGGGCGGTCGCCGGGCGCGGTTTCATCGTCTCCATCGCCGTCTTCAGCGGCCGCGTATCGGCGCTGGCGAGCGCGTAAAACAGCGCCTGATTGACCTGGAAATTGAACATCATCTGCATGCGGTCGCCGTCGTCGCCGAAATATTCGAAATTGTCCTTCGGCAGGATATTGGCCTCGGCGAGAATGATGGAATCGCCCAGGCGCCATTGCAGAAATTCGCGAAATTTCCGCAGCATGTCGAACTGCTCGACCGGCTTGGCAACGTCTGCGCCTTTCGTCGCGATGATGAAGGGAGCGGCATCCATCCGGAAGCCGGAGACGCCGAGCTGGATCCAGAAGCCCATGATCTTGAGTATTTCGGCCTGTACCTGAGGGTTCGAGGTGTTGAGATCGGGTTGGTGGTCGTAGAAGCGGTGAAAATAATACGCCTTGGCCTTTTCGTCATGGGTCCAGGTGGTCTTCTGGACGCCGGGGAAGACCATGCCCTGATCGGCATTCGCAGGCTTCTTGTCGGCCCAGACGTACCAGTCGCGATAGCGTGACTGCGGGTCGCGCCTGGCATCCTGGAACCAGGGATGGTCCTTGGATGTATGGTTGATCACCAGATCGATCAGCACCCGGATACCGCGCTGCTTGGCGCCATGGGTGAATTCGACGAAATCGCCGAGCGAACCGTAACGCGGGTCGACATTGTAATAGTCGGAAACATCATAGCCATCGTCGCGGCCGGGCGAGGTCTGGAAGGGCATCAGCCAGATCGCCGTGACGCCAAGGCCGGAGAGATAGTCGAGGCGTCGCATCAGCCCCTGAAAATCGCCCACGCCGTCACCATTCGCATCCATGAAGGTCTCGACGGACAGGCAGTAGATGACGGCGTTCTTATACCAGAGGTCGTTGATCATGCCGGCGCTCCAATCCAATTGGTCGCAAATCCCGACGGACGGAAAAGGTTCCGATAAAGCCGCGGTTGTCGTGCGGCTGCCCGCAAACTACGGCAGGCAATTTCGTCATTATTGCCGGAACATTTTAGCGTATTCTGATGTAATATAGGTTTCGGCCGGAACGACGGCCGGGGGAGAATGCCATGCTGTGCGCCCGGACAATCTCTTTTGCGTCCGCCGCCGTGATTGCGGTCGCGACCGGCCAGCAGCTTTCCTATTCGGCGGAAAAGGGCGAGCGACTGAAGCCATTGCAGAGCCTCCGTTCCGACCATATGCTGATGGTTCCGCTGGATGCTACCGTGACCGCGCCGATCTTCTCGATCAGCTGGTGGTCACGCATTACACCCGCTCCAGACGTCAATCCACCGCCCTATGTATTCCAGGAAGTCGAACGAACGGATACGATATCTCGGCCTGGTGTTGAGTAATCTGAGCCTCTTGCGGCCCAAAACTTCTATACGCCGAGAGTTTCGTGGAAGACGTTGGGTCAGCCTTGCACCAGCACAACAAGAGAACCTTCCGCATCCTCCAATCGATCGAGTCAGCGAGAATAAAGTGCTGCCGGACTTAGCATCGGGCTCCCGGTCCCAGCCACAGAAGCGGCGTCCCTTCAAGGCGATCCTGAGAACCTCGCCAGTGCCATATTCTTTACAAACCAAGTCGAGTCGGAATTCCTGTATGGCTTTGTCGACAACGAATTCCGCAGCTATCCGGAAACGGAGAACTGCGAAAAGAGCAGAGTTAAACTCGGACTGCTTGCTCGTGAGATGAAATTGGATGGCGTTGACGTCAAAGACGACAGTATTTTCCTTCGAGTCATTGTCAAGCTGTTCAGCATCTACAATGAGAGGCTAATCCACCGCGATCGGTGAGGCTCGCGGAAAACTGACGTTGCCAGATGCCTCACTCAACAAAATCGAGAAGCCGGCTGAACCGCCGGCTTTGGTCGTTGTTCGGCTGCCACCCCGCCTACGCCGCGCGGCGGATCAGGATGTGTTTCTTCTTGCCGAGTGAGAGCTTGATGATGCCGTCGGCAGTGATCTCGTCGCTGCCGATCATCTTGCGTTCGTCGCTGACTGCCTCGTCGTTGATGCGGACCGCGCCGCCCTGGACGTGACGGCGGGCTTCACCGTTCGATGAGGCGAGGCCGGCGCGCACGATCAGCGACAGAAGGCCGATGCCGGCGTCGAGCTCTGAGGCTGGGATGTCGACCGAAGGCAGGTTTTCGGAGAGCCCGCCTTCCTCGAAGGTCTTGCGCGCCGTTTCCGCCGCCTGCTCAGCGGCCGGACGGCCGTGCAGGATCGCGGTGACTTCGGTTGCCAGGATCTTCTTGACCTCGTTGATCTCCGAACCGCCGAGTGCCGAAAGACGGGCGATTTCATCCATCGGCAGCGTCGTGTAGAGCTTCAGGAAGCGCGAGACGTCGGCGTCCTCGGTGTTGCGCCAGTACTGCCAGAAATCGTAGGCCGACAGCATATCGGCGTTCAGCCAGATCGCGCCCGTCGCCGACTTGCCCATTTTGGCGCCCGACGATGTCGTCAGCAGCGGCGAGGTCAGCGCGTAGAGCTGCTGTGTCCCCATACGGTGACCGAGATCGATGCCGTTGACGATGTTGCCCCATTGGTCCGAACCGCCCATCTGCAGGCGGCAGTCGTAGCGTTTGGCGATCTCGACGAAGTCGTAGGCCTGGAGGATCATGTAGTTGAATTCCAGGAACGACAGCGACTGCTCGCGGTCGAGGCGCGTTTTCACGCTGTCGAAGGACAGCATGCGATTGACCGAGAAGTGCTTGCCGACATCGCGGAGGAATTCGAGATAGTTCAGCGAGCGCAGCCATTCGGCGTTGTTGATCATCAGCGCGTCTTTCGGACCGTCGCCGTAGTTCAGGTAACTGGAGAACACACGCTTGATCGAGGCGATGTTGCCTTCGATCGTATCCACGGTCATGAGCTGGCGGGCCTCTTCCTTGAAAGAGGGATCGCCGACCATACCGGTGCCGCCGCCCATCAGCGAGATGGCGCGATGACCGGTCTTCTGCATCCAGTGCAGCATCATGATCTGGATCAGCGAGCCGGCGTGCAGGCTGGGCGCCGTTGGATCGAAGCCGATATAAGCTGTCACGGTTTCCTTGGCGAACAGGTCGTCGAGGCCACGTTCATCGGAGACCTGATGAATGAAGCCACGCTCTTTCAGCGTGCGGAGGAAATCGGACTTGAACTCGGACATGGCTTTCGTCTCTTGGTGTCTGCGCTTGACCGATGGGGCTCGCGCAAGTTCGTTGTTGTTGATCTGTCGCGGCGCGTTTAGCACTGTTTTTAGGAAAGTGCATCCGGGAATCGCATGGGAGGCAAGCCTCATGGACGTCATCAGAACCGCGATCGGCCTGATGAGCGGCACGTCGATGGATGGAATCGACGTCGCGCTTATTAGGACCGACGGCCGCGGCTTCATCGAACGCGGGCCTTTCATCGGCGTGCCTTATGATGCCGATTTCCGGGGGCGGCTGAAACGGGCGCTGGAACTGGCGCGGCCGCTGACTGACAGGCACTGCCGCCCCGGTGAACTTCGCGATATCGAGCTTGAGTTGACCCGACGGCATGCAATTGCCGTTACGGTATTCCTGGAACGTTTCGGGTTTGCTGCCGATGCCGTCGACGTTCTTGGCTTCCATGGCCAGACGGTGCTGCATCGACCCGATGAGGGGCTGACGATCCAGATCGGCGACGGCGAGGAATTGGCGCGCCGAACCGGCATGCCGGTGGTCTACGACATGCGCGCCAACGATATGGTCCACGGCGGCCAGGGCGCGCCGCTGGTGCCGGCCTATCACGCCGCACTGGCAGGAAAATTCCAGCAGGCCGGGCAGGCTGTCTGTTTCGTCAATATCGGCGGCATCTCCAATCTGACCTTCATCGGCACCGACGGGCGGATATCGGCCTTCGACAGCGGCCCGGGCAATACGCTGATCGACCAGTGGGTGGAGATGCAGACCGGCAGAACCTATGATCCCGGCGGCGAGATTGCCGGACGCGGCAAGGTCGTGGTCGCCTTGGCGGAGCGTTATCTTGATAACCCGTTCTTCCGCGGCAATGTCCGCCGCTCGCTCGATCGCGGCGACTTCGCGCCGCTTCATCATGGCGAGGCGAGCCTTGAAGACGGTGCCCGGACGCTGGCGCATGTCGCCGCCGCGTCGATTATCAAATCCGCCGGTTTTCTGCCCGAGATCCCATCTGTCTATATCGTCTGCGGCGGCGGGCGGCTGAACGTCACGTTGATGGCGGAGTTTTCGGCGATGGCCGAAGCGCTGGGCTCGAAGGTATTGACCGCCGAGCAGGCCGACTTCGATGGCGATGCGATGGAGGCAGAGGCCTGGGCCTATCTCGCCGTCCGCTCACTGGACGGGCTGCCGTTGACGTTTCCCGGCACGACCGGAGTTGCCGCTCCCGTCAGCGGCGGTGTGCTCGCAAGGCCATGAGCGCAACGAACATCTTGAAGGCACCGCGGCTCACCGCTGATATGCGACTGGCAAAGCCCTAACTCTTTGCGGCAATCGGCCGGACATTGGATCCGCGTCCAACCTGCTTGCCGTCCTCGACGCCCCTGACCTGGGCGATGAACGAGAACTTCTTGCGAAGGCCGAGGATCGGCTTCTCGATGAAGTGCCAGGACAGCACCGCGACGGCGAGGGCCGAGGGCAGGCCGACGAGATAGAGCGCCAGCGCTCCATATTTCGGAAAGAGAAACACCGAGGGGAACGCGCTGATCCAGATCTGCAAGAAGGGATCATGGTAGAGATAGACGCCGTAGGAATAATCGCCTTTCCTGAAGAAGGATGGGATCGGCACTTCCGACAGACCGATGAAGACGGTGATATAAACAAGGGAAGTGATGACGATCGGCCGGTTGATCACCGACTCCACCGCGCGGCTGTCGAGGGTGAGAATGGCGGTGATGCAGATCAGGCAGGCGGCGGCGAATAGCCAGCGGGAATGCGGAATGACCGCTTTGAACTGAAAGGCGACGATGCCCATCATGAACGCTGTTATCAGCTGCGAGCCCCGGCTCATGAACAGGAAGCGCGCGATCGGCTTGATCGAGCCTGGGAACAGATAGGGCATCTTCTGCACGATCAGGCCGAGGACGATATAGGCGGCCGTCACGGCGAGCAGCTTGTAGCGCGTCTTCACGATGGCGGTGATCATCAGGAACGACATGATGATGTAGCAGAAGATTTCCCAGGGAACCGTCCAGAGAGCGCCGTTGACACGCTGGCTGGGATTGTCCTGGAAAACACCAGGCAGCTCGTAATGGATCCAGCCGACGATATTCAGGAAGTATTTGAAAAATCGCGGATCGGTAAAATAGTCGGCGTGATAGACGATCGTGACGATCGGCCCGATGATCAGCGAGCAAACGACGATATCGACGGCCAGTGCCGGGACAATGCGCAAGCCGCGATTGATCAGGAAATTTCGCAGACTCAGGCGCTGGGCGCTGCCGGCGATCAGAAATCCGCTCAACGCGAAAAACATCGGAACAAGAGCGTATTCAGTGAACCAGAATACCGAGCCCCTGATGAAGGCATCATTCCTCGTCAGCAAAAAGGAATGGGTCAATACGATAGAAAAGGCGAGCCCAATTCGAAGAAAGTCGAACCCCGGACCAATACCCCTATACTTATCCAGGACTTCCCCGAACGACTTGGTCATTGCGGACCTCGCTTTAGTTAGGATCGCGAGGAACCTACCGCACTGCAATATGTATTGCAACACGGTAGATGATCTGTTTCGGGACAATCGACCCATGCGGCCCGGATCGCGCCGCATGAGATAGATGTGAGCGCTAAGGCGTCAGCGAATCCGCTTGGCGGCCGGCTCCGGCACCAGTTCGCCGTTCAAGCGGCGGTCGAGATAGTCCTCGCATTCGCCCATCAGCGTTTCCACCTGGCCGTTGAAAAAGTGGTTGGCATTGGAAACCGTGCGGTGGGTGATAAGAATGCCCTTCTGGGTCTTCAGCTTCTCCACAAGGCCGTTCACATCCTTTTCCGGCGCCACCTTGTCGGCCTCGCCGTTGATGATCAGGCCGGAAGAGGGGCAGGGCGCCAGGAAGGAGAAGTCGTAGGTATTCGGCTGCGGGGCGATCGACATGAAGCCTTCGATCTCCGGCCGGCGCATCAGAAGCTGCATGCCGATCCAGGAGCCGAAGGAATAACCGGCGACCCAACAGGTCTTCGAATCAGGATGCAGGCTCTGCACCCAATCGAGCGCCGAGGCGGCATCCGAAAGTTCGCCGGCGCCGTGGTCGAATTCGCCCTGGCTGCGGCCGATGCCCCGGAAATTGAAGCGCAGCGTCGTGAACCCACGCTTCTGGAACATGTAGAAGAGCTGGTAGACGATCTGATTGTTCATCGTGCCGCCGAACTGCGGATGCGGATGCAGAATCAGGGCGATGGGAGCGCTTTTTTCCTTGGAGGGCTGGTAGCGGCCTTCAAGACGGCCGGCTGGGCCGTTGAAAATAACTTCGGGCATTGGTACTCCGGGTTTTATTTCGCGTTCGCGCTGCGTCGGACGACAACATGACTTGACTAGTGTTGTCAGCTTTTCTAAAACGCAGTTTAGAACAATTCGAAACTTGCATGGCGATCCACGCATCGTGAATGTGTCATAAGGCAAGCCCGGCGGAAATTTCAAGAAAAATGAGCCGCGGGTGCTGAAGCAAGCTCGTCAAGCGCAGGACTGAAGATCATGGCGCCGCCACGCCTTTATCTCGACTGGAATGCCACAGCGCCGCTGCACCCCGCAGCCCGCGAGGCGATCATGCGCGCCATCGACATTTTCGGCAATCCGAATTCCGTTCACGGCGAAGGCCGTGCCGCCCGCGCCGCAATCGAATGTGCACGGCGCAAAGTGGCGGCGCTGGTCGGCACCGACGCCGGCAATGTGATCTTTACCAGCGGCGCAACCGAGGCCGCCAATCTGGTGCTGACGCCGGATTTCCGTATGGGCCGCACGCCGCTTCAGCTCGGCCGCCTCTATTTTTCGGCAATCGAGCATCCGGCGGTGCGCGAAGGCGGCCGTTTCGCCAGGGAGAAGATGACCGAGATTCCGGTCACTTCAGCCGGCATCGTCAATCTCGATGCGCTTGATGGACTGCTTAATGCGCATGACAAGGCCGCCGGCCTGCCGATGGTTGCCATTATGCTCGTCAACAATGAGACGGGCATCGTCCAGCCCGTGGAGGCGGCAGCCAAGATCGTCCATGCTCATGGCGGCCTCTTCGTCGTCGACGCCGTTCAGGCGGCCGGCCGCATCGGGCTCGATATCGGCAAGATCGGCGCCGATTTCATGATCGTTTCCTCGCACAAGATCGGCGGGCCGAAGGGCGCCGGGGCGCTGATTGCCCGCGGCGAAGCGCTGATGCCGCGGCCCCTGATCCAGGGCGGCGGGCAGGAGCGGGGTCACCGCTCGGGGACACAGAATTCACTGGCGCTGATCGGCTTCGGCGCGGCGGCTGAGGCTGCGGCCGACGAAGTCGAGGCGCGCAATGCGGCGATCGGCGCGCTGCGCGAGCGGCTGGAAGCCGGCATGCGTCAGGCGGCAACCGATGTGGTGATCCACGGCGAGGGCGGCGAGCGGGTCGCCAATACGATCTTCTTCACCCTGCCGGGGCTGAAGGCCGAGACCGGGCAGATCGCCTTCGATCTCGAAGGCGTGGCGCTTTCGGCAGGCTCAGCCTGCTCGTCCGGCCGGCTCGGCGAGAGCCATGTGCTGACGGCGATGGGCCGCGACGCCAAGCTCGGGGGCTTGCGCATCTCGCTCGGCTTTTCGACGACGGAAGAGGATATCGACCGGGCGATTGCCGCTTTTGCAAAGATCGCCTGCCGGCGCAGGTCGGCGGGCGAGGCGGCCTGACCGCCTCATAAACTTGCGGAAACGCAAATTTCTGCTTGCCAACCGGGCTGAAAAGTCCCTTTTGGCCTCTTACATCAAGGGCAAGAATTTGCCCGATATCAAGGGCAAGAATTTGCCCGATCTCAAGGGCAAGGAATTGCCCGTACGTTACAAGCTGCCGGACCTTGTATCCGGCGAGATTGGAGAACGAAATGGCTGCCGTGCAGGAAACGATCGACCAGGTTCGCCTGATCGATGTCGACCAGTACAAATACGGTTTCGAGACCGTCATCGAAATGGACAAGGCGCCGAAAGGCCTGTCCGAGGACATTATCCGCTTCATTTCGGCCAAGAAGCAGGAGCCGGAATGGATGCTGGAATGGCGCCTCGAGGCCTATCGCCGCTGGCTGACGCTGGAAGAGCCGACCTGGGCGCGCGTCGACTATCCGAAGATCGATTTCAACGACATCTATTATTACGCCGCGCCGAAGAGCACGCCGGGTCCGAAGTCGCTCGACGAGGTCGATCCAGAGCTGTTGAAGGTCTATGAGAAGCTTGGCATCCCGCTGCGTGAGCAGGAGATCCTGGCCGGCGTCGAGAAACCGAAGATTGCCGTCGACGCTGTTTTCGACAGCGTCTCGGTCGTCACCACCTTCAAGGCGGAGCTGAAGAAGGCCGGCGTGATCTTCATGTCGATCTCGGAAGCGATCCGCGAATATCCCGATCTCGTGCGGAAATATCTCGGCTCGGTCGTGCCGACCTCGGATAATTATTACGCGACGCTGAATTCGGCGGTCTTTACCGACGGTTCCTTCGTCTTCGTGCCGAAGGGCGTTCGCTGCCCGATGGAGCTTTCCACCTATTTCCGCATCAATGAGAAGGGCACCGGCCAGTTCGAGCGCACGCTGATCATCGCGGAAGAGGGTGCTTACGTCTCCTATCTCGAAGGCTGCACGGCGCCGCAGCGCGACGAAAACCAGCTGCATGCCGCCGTGGTCGAGCTCGTGGCGCTCGACGATGCCGAGATCAAATATTCCACCGTCCAGAACTGGTACCCGGGCGATAAGGAAGGCAAGGGCGGCATCTACAACTTCGTCACCAAGCGCGGCGACTGCCGCGGCGATCGGTCGAAGATCTCGTGGACGCAGGTCGAAACCGGCTCGGCGATCACCTGGAAATATCCGTCCTGCATCCTGCGCGGCGACGACTCCAGAGGCGAGTTCTATTCTATCGCCGTGTCGAACGGCCATCAGCAGATCGACAGCGGCACCAAGATGATCCATCTCGGCAAGAACACGTCGAGCCGCATCGTCTCCAAGGGCATCGCTGCCGGTGTTTCCAACAACACCTATCGCGGCCAGGTCTCGGCCCACCGCAAGGCATCGAACGCACGCAACTTCACCCAGTGCGATTCGCTCTTGATCGGCGACAAGTGCGGCGCTCATACCGTGCCTTACATCGAGGCGAAGAATTCGACGGCGCAGTTCGAGCACGAAGCGACGACCTCGAAGATCTCCGAGGACCAGTTGTTCTACTGCCTGCAGCGCGGCATCCCGACCGAGGCGGCGATCGCGCTCATCGTCAACGGCTTCGTCAAGGAAGTGTTGCAGGAGCTGCCGATGGAATTCGCCGTCGAGGCTCAGAAGCTGATCAGCATTTCGCTTGAGGGGAGTGTCGGCTAACACAACCTCCGTCATCCTCGGGCTTGTCCCGAGGATCTGCTGCGGCCAGAGGACAAGGATGACTGGTTTCGTCTATATGATGTCCGATAAACCGCGGGGCGTGATCTACACCGGCGTCACCAGTGATCTGCACGGTCGCATATGGGAGCACCGCAACGAAATCCAGAAGGGTTTCACGCAGAGGTACAAAGCAAAAAATCTCGTCTGGTTTGAGTACCATCCGAATATCGTGTTGGCGATCCAGCGAGAGAAGTCTCTGAAGCGCTACCTGCGTGAATGGAAAATCAAGCTCATAGAGGAGCTCAATCCAACCTGGATAGACCTCTACGAGCGGATTGATGAAATTGAGAATGTCTATCGACCGCATCCGAATACGCGGGAGTGGAGCGATTATAATTGAGGGCTTAGATCCTCGGGACTAGCCCGAGGATGACGGATCTAGACCGGTGCGAACGGTCAATTGGGCGGGTCCTTGAAATCCGCCGGATAACAGGAAAGACAAAGATGCTTGAAATCAGAAACCTTCATGCCCGCATTGCCGAAGACGGCACCGAGATCATCCGTGGACTGAACCTGACGGTGAAGGCCGGCGAAGTTGCCGCGATCATGGGGCCGAACGGCTCCGGCAAGTCGACGCTTTCCTATGTGCTGTCCGGCCGCAGCGACTACGAAGTCACCGAGGGCGACATTCTCTTCAATGGCGAGAGCATTCTCGAACTCGATCCGGCCGAACGCGCCGCCAAGGGCGTCTTCCTCGCCTTCCAGTATCCGGTCGAGATCCCGGGTGTCGCCACCATGCAATTCCTGAAGGTGGCGATGAACGAGCAGCGCAAGGCGCGCGGCGAGGACGAGTTGACGACGCCTGACTTCATGCGCCGGGTCAAGGATGCCGCCGGCAAACTGCAGATCAACACCGAGATGCTGAAGCGGCCGCTTAATGTCGGCTTCTCCGGCGGCGAGAAGAAGCGCGCCGAAATCCTGCAGATGGCGCTGCTGGAGCCGAAGCTCTGCGTGCTCGACGAAACCGATTCCGGCCTCGACATCGACGCGCTGAAGATCGTTGCCGACGGCGTCAATGCGTTGCGTTCGCCGGATCGCGCCGTCGTGGTCATCACCCACTATCAGCGCCTGCTCGACTACATCGTGCCGGATACCGTCCACGTGCTCTACAAGGGCCAGGTGATCAAGTCGGGCGACAAGACGCTGGCGCATGAGCTTGAGGCCAACGGCTATGCCGATATCATCGGCGCGGCGGCCTGAGTTCGGGTGGAAAGGACGACGTCCATGAACATGCAGACGACGAGCCGCCTGACCGCGGCCGAAACGGCGCTGATCGAGGCCTTCAACCAGCAGATCGGCGATCTGCCGGGCAATGGCGCGGTGACAGCGCTGCGCGACCGGCTTCTCGACGACCTGAAGAAGGCCGGCCTGCCGACGCGCCGCATCGAGGCCTGGCATTACACCGATCTGAAAAATCTGCTGCGCACCCTGCCGCCGCAGATCGGTGACGCCGGTTCCGACGCGCTTGAGCCGCTGGTTGCCGGCTCGACGGCCCTGGCGGTGATCCAGGGGCATGCCAACCAGAAGGCCGTCGCCGACGGCCTCGGCATTTCGGCCTATTCACAACGGTTGCTTGATGGCTCGGCCGCCGACGGGCTCGATGCGCTCGGCAGCGACGACGCAGTCGGCCGCATCAACGGCAGCTTCGTGCGCGACGGCTATGTCGTCGACGTGCCCGCCGCGACCGAGCTCGAGGCTCCGCTCGAAATTCAGTTCCTTCATGCCGGCGGGCAGGCGCATACTCGCCTTCCTGTTGCCTTCGGCGCCGGTGTCAAGGCGACCGTCATCGAGCGTCACCGCGCAGTGACCGGCGATGCGGCGCTGGTGTCCCATGTCAGCGACATCACAATCGGCGAGGGCGCCGAGCTGACCTGGATCATCCTGCAGCAGCATGGGGCCGAGGATACGCATCTCGGCCAGGTCCGCATCGATCTCGGTGCTGACGCCAAACTTCGCCTGTTCGTCATCAATGCCGGCGGCAAGCTGGTGCGCCAGGAGCTGCATATCAAGGTAACGGGCGAAGGTGCCGACCTGACGCTGCGCGGCATCAACCTGCTTGGCGCAGACAGCCATACCGACGTGACGATGGTGCTCGGCCACGACGTGCCGCACACCGGCTCGACCGAAGTGATCCGCAACGTCGTCTTCGACCGTGCCAAAGGTGTTTTCCAGGGCATGATCCGGGTGGCGCCGGATGCGCAGAAGACCGACGCCAAGATGGCCTGCAACACGCTGCTGATGTCCGACGATGCCGAATTCTCGGTCAAGCCCGAACTCGAGATCTTCGCCGACGACGTGCAGTGCGGCCATGGCGCGACGGTGACCGATATCGACGCCAACCATCTCTATTACCTGATGGCGCGCGGCATTCCGGAGAACAAGGCGCGGGCGATGCTCGTCAACGCTTTCGTCGCCGAGATCGTCGAGGAACTGGAAGACGAGGCCCTGGTCGAGGCGCTGGAAGGCGTGATTTCGGCCTGGCTCGAAAAGCACGCCTGATCGGATATAGCAATGGACAAGATCGTGCCGGCCACGCCATACGATGTCGAAGCTATCCGCCGGGATTTTCCGATCCTGGCGGAGAAGGTGCACGGCAAGCCACTGGTCTATCTCGACAACGGCGCTTCGGCACAGAAGCCGCAGGTGGTGATCGACGCCATCTCGCATGCGTATAGCCACGAATATGCCAATGTGCATCGCGGCCTGCATTATCTGTCCAATGCCGCGACCGATGCTTATGAGGCGGCGCGCGAGAAGGTTCGCCGTTTCCTCAACGCCCCTTCGGTCAACGACATCGTCTTCACCAAGAATTCGACGGAAGCGATCAACACCGTCGCCTATGGCTGGGGCATGCCTGAGATCGGAGAAGGTGACGAGATCGTCCTGACGATCATGGAGCACCACTCCAACATCGTGCCTTGGCACTTCATTCGCGAGCGGCAGGGCGCCAAGCTTGTCTGGGTGCCGGTGGACGACGAGGGCGCCTTCCATATCGAGGATTTCGAGAAAAGCTTGACGGAGCGCACCAAGCTCGTCGCCATCACCCATATGTCGAATGCGCTCGGCACGATCGTTCCCGTCAAGGAGGTCTGCCGCATTGCGCATGAGCGTGGCATTCCGGTCTTGATCGACGGCAGCCAGGGTGCGGTGCATCTGCCTGTGGATGTGCAGGACATCGATTGCGACTGGTACGTGATGACCGGCCACAAGCTTTACGGGCCTTCCGGCATCGGCGTGCTCTACGGCAAGAAGGAGCGGCTTTCACAGATGCGCCCCTTCCAGGGCGGCGGCGAGATGATTTTCGAGGTGGCCGAGGATGCGGTCACCTACAACGATCCGCCGCATCGCTTCGAGGCCGGCACGCCGCCGATCGTCCAGGCGATCGGGCTCGGTTATGCGCTCGACTATATGGAGAAGGTCGGCCGCGAGGCGATCGCCCGGCATGAGGCCGATCTTGCCGCTTACGCGGTCGAGCGGCTGAAGTCGGTCAATTCGCTGCGGGTGTTCGGAACGGCGCCCGACAAGGGCAGCATCTTTTCCTTCGAGCTTGCCGGCATCCATGCTCACGACGTCTCTATGGTGATCGACCGGCAGGGCGTTGCGGTGCGGGCGGGCACGCATTGCGCCATGCCGCTCTTGAAACGCTTCGGCGTCACCTCCACATGCCGTGCATCCTTCGGCATGTACAATACCCGCGCCGAGGTCGATGCCCTGGCCGATGCGCTTGAATATGCGCGCAAGTTCTTTGCTTGAGGAGTGTCCGTGATGAGCCTGGACGAAAGCGAACAGAAGATCGACGTGCGCGAAGGCATCGTGCATTCGAGCATCCCGGCCGATGAGCTGGCGCGGTTGAGCGACGACGTCATCGGCGCGCTGAAAACGGTGTACGACCCGGAAATTCCGGCCGACATCTTCGAACTCGGTCTGATCTACAAGATCGACATCGAGGACGACCGGATGGTGAAGATCATGATGACGCTGACCGCGCCCGGCTGCCCGGTCGCCGGCGAGATGCCGGGCTGGGTTGAGAATGCCGTCGGCGCCGTCGAAGGCGTGTCCGGCGTCGAGGTCGAAATGACCTTCGATCCGCCGTGGACGCCGGATCGCATGTCCGAAGAGGCGCAGGTCGCTATTGGCTGGTACTGATACAGTACCGTGGTATTGATCCGTTTACGTGCGACGACTACATTTGAATCACAAAGCGCCGGATCTTGACCCCGGTTGTGGAAGGAGATCGAGCCCATGGGCTTTGCAGTGATGAGCATGACGGACGGGGCTGCTGCCCGCGTCAAGGCGATCGTCGAAAATTCCGGCCCGGAGGCCAAGGGTGTGCGCGTCGGCATCAAGAAGGGCGGCTGCGCCGGGATGGAATACACCATCGATCTGGTGACCGAGCCCAATGCCAAGGACGATCTGATCGAGCGCGATGGTGCCAGGGTCTGGGTCGAACCGTCAGCCGTTCTCTATCTTCTCGGCACTGAAATGGGCTTCGAGCAGACGACACTGCGCTCCGGCTTCACCTTCACCAATCCGAACCAGACATCGGCTTGCGGCTGCGGCGAATCCGTTGAGCTGAAACCCGCCGATCTGGCAGCCCTTGCCGCACAGCGCCAAAGCGAGCCGGCGCATTCCTGACCCGGCGGGCTGTCTTTAAATTTCCGGGCAGAGTTAAATTATCTGCGACGCAGCATCTTACGGCAGTGCTCAGTCGCGCTTGATGCTTATCAGCATTTCCCACATATCCGCGCCAGTCTCGAAGACCACTGCGTTCGCCTTGTAGGCCTGTTCGGCTTCGATCAGGTCGGTCAGTTCGGTGGCCGGGTCGACATCCGACGCCGCCGGGCTGACGCTCGCCTGAACGCCGCCCGATGCGACGGAGGCGAGGCTGGTGTTCAGCCTGGCGTAACCTGACGTGCTGCTGTTTGCGACGTTGCTGGCGATCGCGCCGACCCGCGTCGTCTGCGCCCGCATGCCCGAAAGGGCGGTGCTCGTGATGCCCGATATGCTCATCAGCCGTTTCCCCAGAACT
Organism: Rhizobium sp. N122; assembly: GCF_002211295.1. Taxonomy (NCBI): domain Bacteria; kingdom Pseudomonadati; phylum Pseudomonadota; class Alphaproteobacteria; order Hyphomicrobiales; family Rhizobiaceae; genus Rhizobium; species Rhizobium sp. N122. The sequence continues at coordinate 283,365 of NZ_LOKU01000023.1, forward strand.
GGATGATCGTCTTTTACCCGCAAGGATTTAGAGAATGCTGAAGGCGTTGCGTTAGCAAAGACCTACAGGATGTGCGTCCTGCCGTTCCGCCTGTCTCGGATTGGCACGGAACCTGTTTCGCTATCGCGACGCCACCCAGTCGTGCCAATCGCTTTCATTGCCGTTGAAAACGTTGAGGTCGATCTTGCCGTCGACGCCGTCGGAAAGGCCGGAGCCGGAATATTGCCAGAAGAGCCACTTGCGGCCCGGATAGACCTTCGAGGGGTGGGCGGCGACCGAGCGCAGCCAGAAGGGATAGTCAAGCATCTGGCCCTTCAAATTGTCACGGTAGAAATCCGGTGCCGTGTAGATGATCGGGCGCTGGCCGTAATGGCGCTCCAGCTTGTCCATGAAGACCTGCATCTTTTCCCGCACACGGGCGGGAGAAATGCGCCGCTTGCAGCTCGATTCGCCGTTCCATTCGACATCGATCACGGGCGGAAGCGCGTTTGCTTCTCTCGGCACGTTGCGGATGAACCAGTCGGCCTGTTCGCCCGCCGTCCGGCACCAGTAGAAGAAGTGATAGGCGCCGTGTTTCAGGCCGGCTTCCTTGGCCCGGCGCCAGTTCTTCCTGAACATCGGATCCAGATGATCGCCGCCGTCCGTCGCCTTGATGTAGACGAAGTTTGCGCCTTGCCGGCGCAGGGTATCCCAGTCGATTTCACCCTGCCAGCGCGATACGTCGACGCCGTGCACCGCAAGCTTTCTCGGCGAGGTGGAACCAAAATTGATCGGTTTGGCGTCGCGGAAGCGGTGGCCATAGATTCGCGAGCCTGTCGGCGCTTTCGGGCCGGCGTCTGGATCTGTCTCCGGCTCGGCGGGCATCAGCATCGCCACCGGTCGTTCCGTCGGCATCGGCATACCGACCGGCCGGTCCGCGGGGACGAGCGCCTGTGGTTCGGCAACCGGCCCGGTCCAGCTCAACGCTTCCTGCGGCGCGCTTGTCTGCGCCGTGTCGCCGACGGCGGCGGCCGGTATCGGGCCGTTCGGCTTGGTGATCGCATTGGTCGTTTCCGCCGACGGCACAGGCATGAGCACATCTTCGGCGCCGGAACTGGCGGCGCATCCCGACAGGACCAAGGCGGCAAGGAGGATTGCTGGCAAAGCCGATGGACGCATGAGAACCTGCACGCAAAACAAAAAGGTCGACGGCTCTATTCCCGCTGGAAAAAACCGCCCATTTTCAATTGCTAACAGAGACTTGCTAAGAAAGGTTAAATTTGAACCTATTGCCTCGAAACGGGCATTGAGATCGCCGATGGCAACGCTTCCAATCGGCGAGGTCGGCCCCTCATCCGGCTGCCGCCACCTTCTCCCCGTTCTGACGGGGAGAAGGGGAATGCCGCGATCTCTCCGTCCCTCACTAAGGTCTCGCAAGGCATGTCCCCTCTCCCCGTAAAACGGGGAGAGGGTTAGGGTGAGGGGCAGATACTGGTTACAATCCGGACAGCGGGTTACTCCGCAGCCTCGGCGTAGCTTTCCACAGGCGGGCAGGTGCAGATCAGGTTGCGGTCGCCGTAGACGTTGTCGACGCGGTTGACCGGGGACCAGTATTTGTCGACGCGGAAGGCCCCTGGCGGGAAGCAGGCCTGTTCTCTGCTATAGGGCCGGTTCCATTCGCCGACGAGGTCTTCCACCGTGTGCGGGGCGTTCTTCAGCGGGTTGTTGACCTTGTCCATCCGGCCGTCCTCGATGGCGCGGGCTTCCTCGCGGATCGCTAGCATTGCCTCGCAGAAACGGTCGAGTTCGGCCTTGGTCTCGCTTTCCGTCGGCTCGATCATCAGCGTGCCTGATACCGGCCAGCTCATGGTGGGCGCATGGAAGCCGCAGTCGATCAGCCGCTTGGCGACGTCGTCGACGGTAACGCCTGAACTGTCGACCAGCGGCCGCGTGTCGATGATGCATTCATGCGCCACGCGTCCGGTCTTCGACTTGTAGAGCACGTCGTAGGCGCCCTTCAGCCGGGCGGCGATATAGTTGGCGTTGAGGATCGCCACCCTCGTCGCCTGCGTCAGGCCTTCACCGCCCATCATCAGGCAGTAGCTCCAGGAGATCGGCAGGATCGAAGCGGAGCCGAAGGCTGCGGCCGACACTGCGCCGGGACGGCCGTCGGTCTCGGGATGGCCGGGCAGGTGGGGCGCCAGATGCGCCTTGACGCCGATCGGGCCCATGCCGGGGCCACCGCCACCATGCGGGATGCAGAAGGTCTTGTGCAGGTTGAGATGGGACACGTCGGAGCCGATGTCGCCGGGGCGGGACAGGCCGACCATGGCGTTCATATTGGCGCCGTCGAGATAGACCTGGCCGCCATTGGCGTGCACCAGATCGCAGATTTCCTTGACGGTCTCCTCGAAGACGCCGTGCGTCGAAGGGTAGGTGATCATGCAGCAGGAGAGGTTTGCCGCATGCTCCTCCGTCTTGGCGCGGAAATCGTCGAGATCGATGTCGCCGTTCTCGCGCACCTTGACGACCACCACCTTCATGCCGACCATCTGCGCCGAGGCCGGGTTGGTGCCATGCGCCGAGGTCGGGATCAGGCAGACGTCGCGATGGCCCTCGCCATTGGCGATATGAAAGTTGCGGATCGTCAGCAGGCCGGCATATTCCCCTTGCGCGCCGGAATTCGGCTGCATCGAGAAGGCATCGTAGCCGGTGACGACGCAGAGCTTTTCGATCAGGTCGTCGATCATCTCGCGGTAGCCGAGCGCCTGGTCTGATGGCACGAAGGGATGGATGTCGGAAAATTCCGGCCAGGTGATCGGCAGCATTTCCGCCGTCGCATTCAGCTTCATCGTGCAGGAGCCGAGCGGGATCATCGAACGGTCTAGCGCCAGATCCCGGTCGGAGAGCCGGCGGATGTAACGCGTCATCTCGCTTTCGGCGCGGTTCATGTGGAAGATCGGATGGCTGAGGTAGTCGCTGGTCCGAAGCAGGCCCTTGGGCAGGCGGTAGGACGGCTCGAAATCGGCGATGGTGAAATTGCCGCCGAAGGCGCGCCAGACGGCTTCGAGGGTCGCCGGTCGGGTGCGCTCGTCGAGGCTCATGCCGATCATGGTTTCGCCGACCTTGCGCAGATTGACGCCTTCGGCGACGGCGGCGCGCAGGATGAGGCCTTGCATGTGGCCGACATCGACAGTGATCGTGTCGAAGAAGCTTTCGGGTTCAACCTTATAGCCGAGCTTTTCCAGGCCCTTGGCCATCAGCACGGCCTTCTGGTGCACCTGCTGGGCGATCGCCTTGATGCCATCGGGCCCGTGAAAGACCGCATACATCGAGGCCATGACGGCAAGCAGTACCTGGGCGGTGCAGATGTTCGACGTCGCCTTCTCGCGGCGGATATGCTGTTCGCGGGTCTGCAGCGACAGGCGATAGGCGCGGTTGCCGCGGGCATCGACGGAAACGCCGACAAGGCGGCCGGGCATCGAGCGCTTGACGGCGTCCTTGACCGCCATATAGGCCGCATGCGGGCCGCCGTAACCCACCGGGACGCCGAAGCGCTGCGAGGAGCCGACGGCGATGTCGGCGCCCATTTCGCCGGGCGATTTCAGCAGCGTCAGCGCCAGGATGTCGGCAGCGACGATCGCTATGGCGCCGGCCTGGTGCAGGCGGGCGATCAGGCCGGTGAAATCATTGATGTGACCATGGGTGCCGGGATATTGGAAGATCGCCCCGAAGACATCGACGGGATCGAGATCGGTGAAGGGATTGCCGACGATCACCTGCCAGCCGAGCGGCTCGGCGCGGGTGCGGATCAGGGCAATGGTCTGCGGATGGCAGTCGGCGTCGACGAAGAAGGCCTTGGCCTTCGATTTGGAGACGCGCTCGGCCATCGCCATGCCTTCGGCGGCGGCGGTCGCCTCATCGAGCAGCGAGGCATTGGCGACGTCGAGGCCGGTCAAGTCGCAGACCATCGTCTGGTAGTTCAAGAGCGCTTCCAGGCGGCCCTGGCTGATCTCCGGCTGGTAAGGCGTATAGGCCGTGTACCAGGCGGGGTTTTCCAGGATGTTGCGCTGGATGACCGGCGGCGTGATCGTGCCGTAATAGCCCTGGCCGATCAGCGAGACCAGCACCTTGTTCTTGTTGGCGGTCTCGCGCAGCTTGTCGAGCGCCTCGCGCTCGGTCATCGGCGCGCCCCAGACGAGCGGCGCCTTCTGGCGGATGGCGGGCGGCAGCGTCGCGTCGATCAAGCCGTCGAGGCTGTTGTAACCGATCACCTTCAGCATGTCGGTCATCTCGGCCGGCGACGGGCCGATGTGACGGCGATTGGCAAAATCGTAGGGCTGATAGTCGGTGAACTGGAATTCGGTCGGCGTCGTCATTACGCGGTGAGCTCCTTATAGGCGGCCTCGTCGAGCAGGCCGTCGGCATCCGCGGGATTGGCAAGCTTCAGCTTGAAGAACCAGCCGGCCCCTTGAGGATCGGAATTGACCAGCGACGGATCGGCAACGATGGCCGGATTGACCTCGGTGATCTCGCCGTCAAGCGGACAATAGACATCTGACGCCGCTTTGACGGATTCGACGGTCGCGGCATTGCCGTTCCTGGAGAAGGTCGCGCCGACTTCCGGCAGTTCGACGAAAACCAGGTCGCCGAGCTGATCGACGGCATAATTGGTGATGCCAACCGTCGCAACGCCGCCTTCGATCTGCAGCCATTCGTGTTCTTCGGTAAATTTCAGCATTGTTCGTCCTCTCTGGAAAAGGTTTAGCGTTTGTAGGTCGGCGTGACGAAGGGCAGTGCGCTGACGGTGATCGGCAGATATTTGCCGCGCACCTCGGCGTAGACGAGCGTGCCGGCCGCAGCATGCGAGACCGGGACGTAGCCCATGGCAACGGGGCCTTCGACGCTGGGGCCGAAGCCACCCGAGGTGACTTCGCCGATTTCGAGCTTGCCCTGGGCATCGGCATAGAGCTTGGCATGGCCGCGCACCGGCGCCTTTCCCTCAGGCTTCAGGCCGACACGACGGCGGGCGGCGCCGTTTTCGAGTTCGGACAGGATGCGGCCGGAGCCCGGGAAGCCGCCGGCGCGTGCGCCGCCCGCGCGTCGCGCCTTCTGCATCGCCCATTCCAGCGCCGCCTCGACCGGTGAGGTGGTGGTGTCGATATCATTGCCGTAGAGGCAGAGGCCGGCTTCCAGGCGCAGCGAATCGCGCGCGCCGAGGCCGATCGCCTGGACATCGGGATGCTCGAGCAACCGCATGGTGACATCCTCGGCCTTATCAGCCGGGACCGAGATTTCGAAACCATCCTCGCCGCTATAGCCGGAGCGCGAGACCAGACAGGAAACGTCGTGCAGCCGGCAGTGACGCACATCCATGAATTTCATCGACGCGACATCGGCCCAGAGTTCGGCGAGAACCTCGACGGCGCGCGGTCCCTGCAGCGCGATCAGCGCGCGGTTGAGAAGGGTGATGTCGCACGTGTCGCCGATATGGGCCTGCAGATGGGCGAGATCGGCTTCCTTGCACGAGGCGTTGACGACGACGAAAAGATGGTCGTCGACATGGGTGATCATCAGATCGTCGAGGATGCAGCCGCTGTCGTCGGTGAAGAAGCCATAGCGCTGGCGGCCTTCGGCAAGACCCAGGATATCGACCGGCACCAGGCTTTCGAGCGCCAGCGCGGCGTCCTCGTAGCTGCCGGATTTCGCCTTCACGATGACCTGGCCCATATGGGAGACATCGAAGAGGCCGGCTTCGGTGCGGGTATGAAGATGCTCCTTCATCACGCCGGCGGGATATTGCACCGGCATGTCGTAACCCGCAAACGGCACCATGCGGGCGCCGAGCTGGAGATGCAGGGCATGCAGCGGGGTTTTCTTCAGCGCAGCAGTATCGTCCAAAAGACGCCTCCGGGGTTTGCGCCTTCTTCACGAAAGGCGCGGGCTCAAATCTGAAGGCGCGGCTGCGCACTTCTCTCCTGAGCCCCCTCTGTCCTTGACGCCTGAGATTGTTATCCCTTCGGCGAGCGTTTCGAGAACGCTTCTCTCCAGAGTTCCGTCTGCCCCTTGCTGGTCCTTTTGCCTGAGAGTTTCCGGGGCGGTTGCTCCTTCGGCACCGGTGGCGACAAGCACCGGATTCTCCCAACAAGGTTGGCGCAATTATCCGGCGGCCGCGGCACTTGGCAAGCGGCAAATGTCGTCGCCGAACAAATTTTTGTCGCCTTATTCCAATCAGGCCCTAAACTGCGGCAAATCTGCTTTTGCATTCGGGGGCGAAACCGGCTATCGCGGCTTGCTGTCGAAGGGGATCTCATGCGGCCGACCGGACTGAAAGCGACGCTCTTTCTGCGCATGTTTTGCGCATTGAGCTTGGCTTTGCTCGGCCTTGCCCATCAGGCGCCGCAGGCTGTCGCGTCCGAAAGTTACGATGCGAGCGCCTATGTGCTGCCTGACGGTACCTTCGCCTCGCTCTGCATCACGGTCAAGGATGCCGACGGCAAGAGCGTCGCCTTCAAGCCGACTTGCGAAGCCTGCCGGCTCTCGGCCTCCGTCGTCCTGCCGGCGCCGGATGCGGGCTCCTGGCTCGAGCGCAAACTCGCCTCGCTGATCAACGCGCCCGCCGAGGCGTTCACCTTTACCGGCGCGCGAGCCGTCAGCCGGCCGAATTCCCGCGCGCCGCCCGTCCTCGGCTGATCTGCCTTCGCAACCCATGATGCAGCATGCCGGTCCGCCCGAGAGAGTTACGGCCGGCGAGGAGATATCCGATGAAGATTAGCAAGACATTTGGCAAGACATTCGCGCTTGCCGCCCTTCTTTCCGCGACCGCCATTGCCGGCGCCGAGGCGCATGTGACCTTCCTGGACAAGGAGGCGACTCAGGAAAGCACCATTCTCGCCACGCTGCAGCTGCCGCATGGTTGCGACGGCAAGGCGACCACTGAGGTGCGGGTCAAGCTGCCCGAAGGTTTCGTCTTCGCCAAGCCGCAGCCGAAGGCCGGCTGGGAGTTGGAGGTGATCAAGGGCGACTACCAGAAGACCTACGACAATCACGGCGACAAGGTGAAGACGGGCGCGGTCGAGATCCGCTGGAAGAACGGCAATCTTTCCGACGATTTCTATGACACCTTCGTCATCCAGGGTAAGGTATCGGGTGTCGAAGCCGGCACCTCGCTCGCCTTTCCGGTAACGCAGATGTGCGGCGACACGGTCGAGGCCTGGGATCAGGTGGCGAAGGAAGGCGGCGACGCCCACGGGATGAAAAGCCCGGCGCCGCTGTTGAAGGTCGTTGCCGGCGAAGACCATGGTCACGGTCATGACGACATGGCCGGCATGGATATGTCCGGCAAAACCGGCATGGATATGAGCGGTATGGGTGCCGCGGCGCCGGCCGGCGAAGCGGTCAAGGCCGGCGATCTCGAAGTCTCCGGCGGTTTCGCCAAGGCGATGCTGCCTGGCCAGCCGGTCGGCGGCGGCTTCTTCACGGTGAAAAACAACGGCCAGACGGATGATCGGCTGGTGTCGGTGACATCGCCCGCAGCCGGCGAGGTTCAGATCCACGAGATGGTGACGAAGGACAATGTCATGCGGATGCGCCAGCTGAAGGACGGTATCGCCATCGCTGCCGGCCAGACGCTCAAGCTCGAGCCGGGCAACCTGCATCTGATGTTCCAGAAGGTGAAGACGCCGTTCAAGCAGGGCGATACGGTGCCGGTGACGCTGACTTTCGAAAAGGCCGGCAAGGTCGATCTGGTGCTGCAGGTGCTGTCGGCGCAGGGCAAATAAGCGCGCTCGGATCGAAACAGCAAAGCCCGCGGCTGTGATCGCAGCCGCGGGCTTTCATTTTGGGGGCGGTTGCCTCAGACGTCTTCGTAGGATTGCAGCGCCTGCTTGAGGCCGGCCTGCGGCTGGCGGTTGCCTTTGGCCATCAGGTCGAGCGCCACCTCCGTCGACTGTATGATGTTGGAGGGCTCCTCGACCTGGTCGGGGCTATCGGCCTTCAATTGCCGGTCGGCAATACGGCGCGCATCGCGGGCGGCGGTGCTGGTCGCGACACGCTGGGGAATCCTCAGCGATTCGAAGGCAACGGCAGCGGTGTTGGCCGATATGGACAGGAGCTGGGTCATGCCGTCAGCGTATCGGCATGACCTTGGCGCCATCATAAGAAAATCATCGGCATTTTACCGGATGGTAAGAATCCGCTCCGCGATGATTGGAATCCCCGCGGAGTTGCGATAGATCCGGCGGATGATCCAGGCTCTTCTCGTCGCCGTCGGCGGCGCCATCGGTTCCCTTCTCAGATATTATGTCGGCCAGTGGACCCTCAGGACCATGGGCCCGGCCTTTCCTTGGGGTACGCTTGCCGTCAATGTCGTCGGCTGCTTCGTCATCGGCGTCTTCGCCGAGCTGATCGCGCGCCGGTTCAACGCTTCGGTGGAGCTGCGCCTGTTGCTGATCACCGGCTTTCTCGGCGGGTTCACCACCTTCTCGGCCTTCTCGCTGGATGCGATCTCGCTGTTCGAGCGTGGGCAGGCGGTAGCCGGCGGCCTCTATATCGTCGCCAGCGTCGGGCTGTCGATGGCCGCCGTCGTGGCGGGCCTTGCCGTCATGCGCGCTTTGGCCTGATTTCTTTTCCGGTTTCCGTTTTGCGAGAAAATGCTCTAAAGGCTGCGGCAAGAACGCCGGCTTGGCCCGTGCTGCAATTTCCGAAAGATTTTTTATGGCTGGCATAGAACATATCAAGGTTGAAGCCGACGAAGCGGGCATGCGGCTCGATCGCTGGTTCAAACTACATTTTCCCGGGCTCGGCTTCGGCCCGTTGCAGAAGCTCCTGCGCTCCGGCCAGGTGCGCGTCGACGGCGGCCGTGTCAAATCGGATGCGCGGGTGCAGCCCGGCCAGACGGTACGGGTGCCGCCGCTCGATGTCGATGCGAAGCTGAAATCCGGACCGATCGCCGGCAAGGATCTCAAGCATTCCTCCGATTTCGAGCTCCTGTCGCGCATGGTGCTGCATGAGGACGACAAGGTGATCGTGCTCAACAAGCCGCCCGGCATTGCGGTGCAGGGCGGCTCCGGCGTGGCCCGGCATATCGACCAGATGCTCGAAGCCTGGACCAGCCCGAAGGGCGAAAAGCCGCGGCTCGTTCACCGCCTCGACCGCGACACTTCAGGTGTTCTCGTCATCGCCCGCACCCGCGGCGCCGCACAGAAGCTGACCGCCGCCTTCCGCGAGCGCGACACCAAGAAAACCTATTGGGCGCTGGTCAAGGGCGTGCCGCGCAAGCACGAGGACAAGATCTCGACCTGGCTCGTCAAGGAACCGACAGCCGATGGTGACCGCATGCGCATCGCCAGGCACGGCGAGGACGGCGCCGACCATGCGATTTCCTTCTACCGCGTGGTGGAGACGGCGGCGCAGAATCTCGCATGGCTTGAGATGGAGCCCTATACCGGCCGCACCCACCAGCTGCGTGTGCATGCCCTGCATATCGGCCACCCGATCATCGGCGATCCGAAATATTTCGACGACGATCCGAATTGGGATTTTCCGGGCGGCGTCCAGAAGAAGCTGCATCTGCACGCACGCCACATTGACATCCCGCATCCATCGGGCGGCCGCCTGCGCGTCAGCGCGCCGCTGCCGCCGCATATGGTGCAGACCTGGAACCTGCTCGGTCTCGACCTTGCCGGCGCCGAAAGGGACAGCGAATGAAACTCGCTCTTTTCGATTGCGACGGCACGCTGGTCGACAGCGCCGGCCTAATCCACGAAACCATGCGCCGCACCTTCGAAAAGTTCGGCAAGCCGGAACCGCGATTTGAGGACACCAAGGCCATCATCGGCCTGTCGCTGGATATCGCGATTGCCCGCATGCAGGGCAGGCCGCATGTCGAGCAGGAAGATATCGAGATGACGGCGCATTACAAATCGCTGTTCTCGGTCGTGCGCCAGGATCTCGACTACCGCGAGCCGCTATTTCCCGGCATTCGTGAGATGATCGACGCGATTACCGGGCGCGAGGATCTGCTGATCGGCGCGGTGACGGGCAAATCCAGGCGCGGACTGAACCTGGTGATGGAGACGCACGGCTTCGACCGATATTTCACCGTTGCGCGCACCGCCGACGATTGCCCTTCCAAGCCGCATCCGGCGATGGTGACGGAATGCTGCGACGAAACCGGCATGAATGCGGCGGATGCCATTGTCATCGGCGATGCGATTTACGATATGCAGATGGCAAAGGCTGCCGGCGCCAAGGCGATCGGCGTTGCCTGGGGCTATGCCAGCGTGGACGAGCTGATCGCCAACGGCGCCGATGCGATCGCCTATCATCCGAACGAGATATTGCGCCATTTTTCCTGAGGTAGTGCCATGCGTGATCTGCTGAACGATCTTTCCGAAGGCCTGAGCCATCCCGATCCGATCCGCCGGGCGCAGATCCAGATGAAGAAGCCGTTGCCGAAGCGTTTCTACACCGCTGTCGACGTTGCCGAGCACGAGGGCGGTTTTGCCATCACGCTCGATGGCAAGATGGTGCGCACGCCGGCGCGCCAGGTGCTCGCGGTTCCAACGCAGGCCTTGGCGCAGCTTGTCGCGGCCGAATGGCGGGGGCAGGGTGAGGAAATCGATCCCATGACGATGCCCATGACGCGGCTCGTCAACACCGCGCTCGACGGCATTACCGGCAACACACAGGCTATCCTTGAAGATATCCTGCGCTTTTCCTCGAGCGACCTGATCTGCTACCGCGCCGATGGGCCGGAACTGCTGGTCGAGCGCCAGGCCGAGCGCTGGGACCCGGTGGTCGACTGGGCGGCGAACGATCTCGGCGCCCGCTTCATCCTTGTTGAAGGCGTGATGCCGCGAGAGCAGCCCCGCGAGGCGACAGCCGCCTTCGCCGTCACGCTCGCCAGATATGATAACCCGATCGCGCTCGCCGCACTCCACACAGTCACCACGCTCACTGGTTCGGCGATCCTGGCGCTCGCCTTCGCCTGCGGCCGGGTGACGGCTGAGGAAACCTGGTCGCTTGCGCATCTCGACGAGGACTGGACGATCGAGCATTGGGGCAGCGACGAGGAAGCCGAGGAGCGGCGGGCCAAGCGCTTTGCCGAGTTCAAGGCGGCGACCGACGTTTTTTTCGCCCTAAGCGCCTGAAACATATTGCCTTCCCCGCCATTATAACGAAGTCTGCGACTCCAACGGGGTTGTGCGGGATTTTGCAATGAATTGGCTGAGGTCGTGTTTTTGCCAGGCCGCACTCGTCTGTGTCGCGCTGACGGCCTGCGTCAGCCTCTCGGGCACGAAGCCACCGGCGCCGGTCTATGATGTGCGCAGCGCCGTCGTCGTCTCAGGCCCGAACATGCCGGCCGAACTGCTTTCCGGCATCAACGACCGCGTCAACGCCGCGATCAACGCCACGGTGCGCGACACGGTGCTGCCGCGAGTGGTGCTGACGATCCGCGTCGTCGCCATCGAGAAGGGGCTCGGCTTCCAGAAGGACCGCAACATCGCCAAGGTCAGTATCGACGCAGCCTCCGTCGAGGATGGCTCGGTCATCGCCGTCAGTGCCTTCGACGTGACCAGCATCGCCGCCGATCCCAAGCTTGCGGATGAGATCCTGGCCGAGGACGTCGCGGCAAGGATACGCTCGGTTTTCTCGCTCAGCGGGCGTGGGCTCTAAAGCATGTCGCGGTGATAACGACATGCTAGAAATAAAGGCGAGGGAGATCGCATGAAGGAAATTCTCGAAGAACTGGAACGGCGCCGCGGCGTCGCCCGCCTCGGCGGCGGCAAGGCGCGCATCGATGCCCAGCACAAGCGCGGCAAGCTGACGGCGCGCGAGCGCATCGATCTCTTTCTCGACGAAGGCTCCTTCGAGGAGTTCGACATGTTCGTCGAACACCGTTCCACCGATTTCGGCATGGACAAGAGCCGTGTCGCCGGCGACGGCGTCGTCACCGGCTGGGGCACGGTCAACGGCCGCACGGTATTCGTCTTCGCCAAGGACTTCACCGTCTTCGGCGGCTCGCTTTCGGAAGCGCATGCCGAGAAGATCATGAAGGTGCAGGACATGGCGCTGAAGAACCGCGCGCCGATCGTCGGCATCTATGATGCTGGTGGCGCCCGCATCCAGGAGGGGGTGGCCGCTCTCGGCGGCTACGCCGAAGTGTTCCAGCGCAATGTGCTCGCCTCCGGCGTCATCCCGCAGATCTCGGTGATCATGGGTCCTTGCGCCGGCGGCGACGTCTATTCGCCTGCCATGACCGATTTCATCTTCATGGTGCGCGATACCTCCTACATGTTCGTCACCGGGCCCGACGTGGTGAAAACGGTGACCAACGAGACGGTAACCGCTGAGGAGCTGGGCGGCGCGAAGGTGCATACGACGCGCTCGTCGATTGCCGACGGCGCCTATGACAATGACGTTGAAACGCTGCTGCAGGTGCGCCGGCTGATCGATTTCCTGCCGCTTTCGAACACGGCGCCGCTACCCGAAATCGAATGTTACCAGTCGGTGACAGAGGTCGACATGTCGCTCGATACGCTGGTGCCGGCCAGCGCCAACAAGCCATACGATATCAAGGAACTGATCCGGAAGGTGGCGGACGAGGGAGATTTTTTCGAGATCCAGTCAAGCTTTGCCGGCAATATCGTCTGCGGCTTCGGCCGCGTCGAAGGCTCCACGGTCGGTTTCGTCGCCAACCAGCCGATGGTGCTGGCCGGCGTGCTCGACAGCGATGCCTCGCGCAAGGCGGCGCGCTTCGTGCGCTTCTGCGACTGCTTCAACATTCCGATCGTCACCTTCGTCGACGTGCCGGGATTTCTGCCGGGCACCGCGCAGGAATATGGCGGGCTGATCAAGCATGGCGCCAAGCTGCTGTTTGCCTATGCCGAGGCGACGGTCCCGAAGCTCACCGTCATCACCCGCAAGGCCTTCGGCGGCGCCTACGACGTGATGGCGTCGAAGCATCTGCGCGGCGACTTGAACTATGCCTGGCCGACGGCGCAGATCGCCGTGATGGGCGCCAAGGGCGCGGTCGAGATCATCTTCCGCAAGGACATCGCCAATCCCGAGAAGATCGCCGAACATACGAAAATGTACGAGGACCGGTTCCTTTCGCCCTTCGTCGCCGCCGAACGCGGTTATGTCGACGAGGTGATCATGCCGCATTCGACCCGGCGGCGGCTGGCGCGGGGGCTGAAGATGCTGCGCAACAAGGATCTCGCCAATCCGTGGAAGAAACACGACAACATTCCGCTCTGAGATTTGGCCGGTGAATAAAATCATCCGTTCAACTGTTTACCTGCTGTCGAAAAAGTGAACGGCCGTCAGCGATCCGTGTGTTCAATCCCTGTCGGGGACCGGCTAACGCTCGGCTGCATTGTTTTAAATGGAGAGGTTTTATGTCAAGTTTCGAGCGTCTTTCTGCCTATCGCCCCTACGGGTTGGCCGCTCTCAGAATCATCACCGCGCTGCTGTTCATCGAACACGGGACGATGAAGCTTTTCAGTTTCCCGATTCCGGCGATGGAGGGCTCGCTGCCGCCGCTGATGCTTTTCGCAGCCCTTCTGGAACTGGTCGGCGGCATCCTTATTCTCGTCGGCCTGCTGACGCGTCCCGTCGCCTTCGTGCTGGCCGGCCAAATGGCGGTCGCCTATTTCATGGCGCATGCGCCGCGTAGCTTCTTCCCCGTTGTCAATGAGGGCGATGCCGCGATCCTGTTCTGCTTCGTCTTCCTCTACCTGTTCTTCTCGGGTCCCGGCGCGTTTGCCGTCGATAACCGCAAGGCAGCCTGAGCAATAAACGAGGGGCGTTGTAGGCGCCCCTCAGCCTTATATCAGGCGGTGAGCTTGAGACCGGCGATGCCGCCGACGATCAGCATGATGCAGGCAAGACGGGAGACACTTGCCTCATCGCCAAGCAGCCAGATGCCCAGCAGCACGGTGCCGACCGTGCCGATACCGGTCCAGACCGCATAGGCGGTCCCGATCGGCAGGTGCTTCACCGCCAGGCCGAGCAGCACGATGCTGACTACCATGGATATGACGGTCAGCGCTGTCGGCAGCGGCCGTGTGAAGCCATCGGTGTATTTAAGGCCGATCGCCCAGCCACATTCGAAAAGACCAGCGAGAAAAAGCAGAAACCAGGCCATACGACTCTCCTTGTTCAAGAGCGAGGCCGTCCCCGCGACGGTTGCATCCGGAAGATGCCGCAGTCGTCTGCGATGACGTCTATATGCGAGAGGAGACGGCGGACTTCAAGGTAGGAATCGACATGGCTGCCATGCCACCCGTTTCTTGCCGGCCTGAGCGGGATTACTTCCCACCAGCGTCGGCGGAAAGGCTCTTGGCGCGGCGGCAGAGGCGGTCGAAGGTCTCGAGGAAGCGCGAGCGGTCTTTCGGGCTGAAGGCGGCGTTGTAACCCTTGCTCTCACCGGTTTCGCGCAAATGCGCGCCGAGATCGCGCATGGCGCTCGCCATGCCGATATTGGTCTCGTCGAAGACGCGGCCCGTCGGGCTGCTGACGAAGGCGCCGGTGGCGACACAGCGCACGGCGAGCGGCACGTCGGCGGTGACGACGATATCGCCCGGGCCGGCGCGCTCGGCAATCCAGTTGTCGGCGGCGTCGAAGGCGTTGGAGACGATGACGTTGTGGACCATCGGATCGCGCGAGGGGCGCAGGCCGGAATTGGCGACGAAGGTGACTTCGAGGTCGAGGCGCTCTGCCACCTTCAGCACTTCCGGCTTCACCGGGCAGGCATCGGCATCGACGTAGATCATGGCGATATCCTCATGCCGGCCGCGCCGCCTGTCTGACCATATCGATATGGGGAATGCCGTCTTCCAGATATTCCTCCGATGTCCTGACAAAGCCGAGGGCTTCGTAGAATCGCCGCAGATGGGCCTGCGCCGACAGGGCGATGGGATTGGCCGGATAAAGCCGTTCGCAAGCCATGGTCGCTTCGCTCATCAACGCATCGCCGAGACGCTTACCGCGATGGGCCGGCGAGACGACGACTCGACCGATCTTTACCGAATCCTGCGTATTGTGCGGCTTCAGCAGCCGGGCAGAGGCTAGCTGTTCCCCGCCGGAGAGCAGCCGCAGATGCAGGGCGTCGACATCCTTGCCATCGAGTTCCGGATAGGGGCAGCTCTGCTCGACCACGAAGACGTCGACGCGCATCTTGAGCAGGTCGTAGAGCTCCCGCGGGGAGAGCTCGTCGAGGCCCTTGAGGTCGGCCGTGTAGGGAATCGAAGCCATTGATAAAACCACGCCAGGGATCCTCCCGCCGGATGCGGGAGCTGTTAAGCTTTCCGTATATGTACGACAGAACGGCTGACTTCAAGAAAGGAAATGGTTGCTTCCGGATGCGGCCGGTTGCCTGCAGACCGGCTCGCCCTAGCGCAGATATTGACGAAAATTCAGGCCGTAGGCATGGGGATTTTGTCCTGGAGGCTGCTGTGGCTCGGTCGAGTAGACATAGACCCGTCCGGACGCTTCAAATCCCACGTCCCGGCCAATCCTCACGACCATATCAGTGGCCTGTTCGCTGTCGATCGCCCAAGCCTGCATGGAGAAAAAAGCTGCTGAACCGGCCGTCGTGCCGAAATCGACATTGGATGTGACGACCTCTCCGTCCGCAATGACGGCAAAATGACGGAAAGCCGTTTTCAACTTTCCGTATCGTAGCTTCAATCTCCAGTTCTTCAGGAAATCCATGTGTGGTCAGTACACGACCACGCCGCGGATGCTTTCGCCCTTGTGCATCATGTCGAAGCCCTTGTTGATGTCTTCGAGCGGCATGGTGTGGGTGATCATCGGGTCGATCTGGATCTTGCCCTGCATGTACCAGTCGACGATCTTTGGCACGTCGGTGCGGCCACGGGCGCCGCCGAAGGCGGTGCCCATCCAGTTGCGGCCGGTGACCAGCTGGAACGGACGGGTGGAGATTTCCTGGCCGGCGCCGGCAACGCCGATGATGATCGACTTGCCCCAGCCGCGGTGGGAGGCCTCAAGCGCCTGGCGCATCACCTTGGTGTTGCCGGTGCAGTCGAAGGTGTAATCGGCGCCGCCGATCAAGTCGCCATTGCGCTTGGTCAGATTGACGAGATGCGGCACGATGTCGTCGCCGACCTCCTTCGGATTGACGAAATGCGTCATGCCGAACTTTTCGCCCCAGGCTTTGCGGTCATTGTTGATGTCGACGCCGATGATCATGTCGGCGCCGGCGAGCCGCAGGCCCTGCAAGACGTTGAGACCGATGCCGCCGAGACCGAAGACGATGGCCGTCGAGCCGATCTCGACCTTGGCGGTGTTGATCACCGCGCCGATGCCGGTGGTGACGCCGCAGCCGATGTAGCAGATCTTGTCGAACGGCGCGTCGGGATTGACCTTGGCAAGGGCGATCTCCGGCAGCACGGTGAAATTAGCGAAGGTCGAGCAGCCCATATAGTGGTGGATCTTGTCCTTGCCGATCGAGAAGCGCGAGGTACCGTCCGGCATCAGACCCTGGCCCTGGGTCGAGCGGATCGCCGTGCAGAGATTGGTCTTGCGCGACAGGCAGGAATAACATTCGCGGCATTCGGGTGTATAAAGCGGGATGACGTGGTCGCCCTTCTTGACCGAGGTAACCCCGGGGCCGACATCGACGACGATGCCGGCACCCTCATGGCCGAGGATGGCCGGGAACAGGCCTTCCGGATCGGCGCCCGACAGGGTGAAGTCGTCGGTGTGGCAGATGCCGGTCGCCTTGACCTCGACCAGCACTTCGCCGGCCCTCGGCCCCTCCAACTGCACGGTCATCACTTCGAGCGGTTTTCCGGCGGCAACGGCTACGGCGGCGCGAACGTCCATTTTGACAATCTCCCTGACAATTTTATTGGGCTGACCTTGGCATGGCCGGTCAGCCGGGCTCAAGCGAAAACGGCCCGGCGGCCTCTTGCTCTCAGGCGAATTCCATGATCACGGCATCGACGGCCAGGCTTTCGCCGGCCGCGGCATTGATCTTGGAGACGACGAGATCGCGGTCGGCGCGCAGCACGTTTTCCATCTTCATCGCCTCGACGATCGCCAGCGTCTCGCCTGCCTTGACCTCCTGGCCCTCGGCGACCGCGATGGACACGACGAGGCCGGGCATCGGGCAGAGCAGCAGCTTGGAGGTATCGGGCGGCAGCTTCACCGGCATCAGCCTGTCGAGTTCGGCATGACGCGGAGAAAAGACTTTGGCGGTCACCGAAAGCCCCTGCCAGTCGATGCGCACCCCGTTGAGGACGGGGCGGATCTGCGCGATGATATCCCGGCCGCCGACCTTGCCGCTCCAGACGGGATCGCCGGGTCTCCAATCGGTGACAACGCTGTTGTTCTCGCCCTCTATCGCCATCTCCATATCGAAGGGGATGGTGACGAGGCCGTCGAGCAATTGGACGGCGACGTGGCTGTCGCCTGTCTTGACCACCCAGTGCTCGCGCAATGCGCCCGATGCGGCGCGCAGGCGATCGGCGAAACGCTCGCGCCGGTTCGTCTCGATCAGCGAGGCGGACAACGCAATGGCGGCCAGCACAGCCTCTTCCGTCCTGTCCGGTTTCATCGGCGCGAAGCCGTCGGGATATTCCTCGGCGATGAAACCGGTGGACAGCCGGCCCTCGCGCCAGCGCGGATGTTTCATCAGCGCCGACAGGAAGGGGACATTGTGTTCGATGCCGTCGACGACGAAGCCGTCGAGCGCCTGGCCCATGGCCTCGATCGCCTCCAGCCGCGTCGGCGCCCAGGTGCAGAGCTTGGCGATCATCGGATCGTAATACATCGAGATCTCAGCGCCCTCGAAAACGCCGGTATCGTTGCGGACCGTGACATTGCCGGTCCGGCCTTCGGCCGGCGGGCGGTAGCGCGTCAGGCGGCCGATCGAGGGCAGGAAGTTGCGGTAGGGGTCTTCGGCATAGAGCCGGCTTTCGATCGCCCAGCCGTCGAGCCTGATTTCTTCCTGGGCCAGGGCAAGCGGCTCGCCCGCGGCGACACGGATCATCTGCTCGACGAGATCGATGCCGGTGACGAGTTCGGTGACGGGATGTTCGACCTGCAGGCGGGTGTTCATTTCGAGGAAATAGAAGTTGCGGTCGCGGTCGACGATGAATTCGACGGTGCCGGCGCTCTGGTAATCGACTGCTCTCGCCAGCGCCACCGATTGTTCGCCCATCGCCTTGCGGGTTTTTTCGTCGAGGAAGGGCGAGGGCGCCTCTTCCGCCACCTTCTGGTTCCGCCGCTGGATCGAGCATTCGCGCTCGCCGAGATAGACGACGTTGCCATGCGCATCGGCCAGCACCTGGATCTCAATGTGGCGCGGCTCGACGATGAACTTCTCGATGAAGACGCGGTCGTCGCCGAACGAGCTCTTCGCCTCGGAGCGGGCGCGCTCGAAGCCGTCGCGCACCTCGGCCTCATTCCAGGCGATCCGCATGCCCTTGCCGCCGCCGCCGGCCGATGCCTTGATCATGACGGGATAACCGATGCCACCCGCGATCACTTCCGCATGGGCGGCATCCTCGATGACACCGAGATGGCCTGGTACGGTGGAGACG
This sequence comes from Rhizobium sp. N122, assembly GCF_002211295.1. Lineage (NCBI taxonomy): Bacteria > Pseudomonadati > Pseudomonadota > Alphaproteobacteria > Hyphomicrobiales > Rhizobiaceae > Rhizobium > Rhizobium sp. N122. Next base: position 301,919 of record NZ_LOKU01000023.1, read on the forward strand.
CCGGCGGCATTGGCGAATTTCTTCGATTCGATCTTGTCGCCCATCGCCATGATCGCCTTCGGCTTCGGGCCGATGAAGACGATGCCCTGCTTTTCCAGCTCAGCGCAGAAGGAGGCGCGCTCGGACAGGAAGCCGTAGCCCGGATGCACCGCCTCGGCGCCGGTCGCCTTGCAGGCGGCGATAATCTTTTCGGCAACCAGGTAACTCTCGGAGGCGGCGGCCGGGCCGATATGCACGGCCTCGTCGGCCATCTCGACATGCAGCGCGTCCCGATCCGCATCCGAATAGACCGCGACGGTCGAAATGCCCATGCGGCGCGCAGTCTTGATCACGCGGCAGGCAATTTCGCCGCGATTCGCGATCAGGATTTTCTTGAACATCGAGACTCCACCCAGAAATGCGTTCCGGAGTTTTACGCACAAAACACCGGAACGCACAATCAGGCTTGAGGAGTGGCAGGCTGAGGAGTGGCAGGCTTGAGGAATGGCAGGTTTGAGGAGCTTCAGGCGACGGCGGCTTCCGAGACGGGTTCCTCGTCGACGATGCGCAGCCAGCGGCTGCGCCGCGGCTCGGCATAGTCGCGCAGCTCGGCGGCAGCCATGATGCCGGCCCAGTGCGGATGATTGGCGCCGGGCAGCGTTGCCTGATCGATCTGCTGGAGCACGCCGTATTCGACCGACGAGACGGGGATGACACCGCCTTCGGCGATGCTGCGGAAGATGCGCATGGTGAAATCGACGTCCTGGCGGGTAATGCCCCGGCGGTCGACGGCGCGCGACAGCTTGTAGCCACCGATATTATCGGTGATCGCCAGGCGGAGCTGATCCAACGCCAGCGCTCTCAATTCACCTGGGACATCGGCTGAAATCTCCATGACGTGGAGAATGAGCTCGAGTTCCAGCGCCGAGTTGACGACACCGTCGGTCGTGAACATGCGCATGATCCAGGCGACGTTGATCTCATCGAGCGAGCCTTGCGGATAGGTGTAATGGACGATGAAACCGGCGAGCTGCTCGACGAAGAACGCGTTCCACGCGGCACATTTTTCAGGGCAGGAATTGTTGAGCGCCAACATCGCCACGACATCGTCGGATGTCCGGATGCCCTCCGGAAAGGCATGTTTGCGCAATAGGATTATATCTTCGGCCGTCAGCCGATGCTTGCCGGCCACGACACAGGCCGGGAAAGCGAGACGAAATTCGCTCATGTTTTAGCTCCAGGCTTCATCATGAAGCCGGAGACAGTTTTACCGTCTGCGAATTGACGATCCCTCAAGAAGCGGAGTTAATCCGATATTCCCGGGATCAGGAGGATTTTAGCGATCGCGCCTGCAGCCGCTCGCGCCAGATGATGAACAGGCCCGATGCGACGATGATGAAGATGCCGATCCATTTGGAAAAGCTCGGGAAATCGTTGAACAGCGCATAGCCGAGAACGGTCGCCGAGATGATCTCGAAATATTGGAACGGCGCAAGCAGCGACAGCGGTGCCAGCCGGAAAGCCCGGACGATCAGCATATGCGCATATCCGGAGATCGAACCCAGCGCGAGAAGCAGCACCAGACCAAGACCAGAGGCGGGCAGGGAGACGGCGAAATCGGCACTGCCGGAGCCGTTGCCGACGAGGAGAGCGGCGGCCATGAAGACCGTTCCGCCGATGCCGGCCATCGTCTGCATGGTCAGCGGCGAATCAGCCTCGCCGATGGCGCGGTTGAGAAAGAGATAGAGCGAGAACAGAAAGGCGCAGGCGACCGGCAGCAGCGCCTTCAGCCCGAAAATCTCGTAGCTCGGCTGAATGACGATCATCGCGCCGCCGAAACCGACGACGATCGCCATCCAGCGCCGCCAGCCGACTTTCTCGCCGAGGAAAAGCGCCGACATGGCCGTCAGCATGAAGGGCTCGACGAAATAGATGGCGAAGACATCGGCAAGCGGCATGTATTTGACGGCGACGAAAAAAAGCAGGCTCGCAGCGCCATGCAGCACGCCGCGTAGCAGGTTCATCCACGGACGTTTGGCCGAAAGCGCCTTCAGCCCGAAAAGGCCAAAAAGAATCGGCAGGGTGCAGGCGATCTGGAAGAAGAATCGGTAAAAGGTCACCTGACCCGGCGACATCGCCTCAAAGGTCGCCATATATTTGGCGATGGCATCCATGGTCGGCAGGATCAGCATGGCGCCGGACATGATCGCCATACCCTGCAGGGAGTTTTGATGGGCTGGATGCTCTGACATGGCGGCCGATTCGTGAGGGGATGACGCCATCAATCATGCGAAAGCCGGCCGATCAAGCCGAACAGGGGCAAATAGCGTCGAGGTGAAATCGAAATCGTCGCCTAGCGAGCGTTTCCCTGAAAAGGGAATGGTGCGGTCGAGAAGACTCGAACTTCCACGGGTTGCCCCACAGCGACCTCAACGCTGCGCGTCTACCAATTCCGCCACGACCGCATCGTGGTAGGTGCCGATTTGCGTCGGCGGGGCAGCATGTAGCAAAAGCATTTGGGGTGCACAAGGGCGATATGACAGTTTTTTTCAAAACCGGTCACAGCATTTGAATTGGCCCTGAAACGGGTCCATATAGGTCTCCTGCCGCCCCTTTTTTCAGGCATTTCGGGGAGGGCGGCAAGGAATGGCCATGCTTCGCACCGATCTCGAATTCTCCATGCTCCCGAATCCCGACGCCCGCCCGGTGCGCTGGCGCATCGCCGACGGCCTCGTTGCCTATGAGGAGGCCGTGGAGACGATGGAGCGCGAGGTGGCAAGGATATCGGATGGCGGCGACGAGCTCGTCTGGCTCGTCGAGCATCCGCCGCTTTATACCGCCGGCACCAGCGCCAAGGCCGGGGACCTCGTCCAGCCGGACCGTTTTCCGGTGTTTGCGACGGGGCGCGGCGGTGAATATACCTATCATGGACCCGGCCAGCGCGTCGCCTATGTCATGCTCGACCTGAAGCGCAGGCGCCAGGACGTGCGCGCCTTTGTCGCCGCCCTTGAAGATGTGATCATCCGGACGCTCGACATGATGAATGTGCGCGGCGAGCGGCGTGAAGATCGCGTCGGCGTCTGGGTGCGGCGGCCGGACAAGCCGTTGCTTGCGGATGGAACGATGACCGAGGACAAGATCGCCGCCCTCGGCATCAGGCTGCGGAAATGGGTGACCTTCCACGGACTGTCGCTCAACGTCGATCCCGATCTCGATCATTTCGGCGGCATTGTGCCCTGCGGGATCTCGGCCTATGGCGTGACCAGCCTGGTCGATCTCGGTCTGCCGGTGATGATGACCGATGTCGATATCCGGTTGCGAACCGCCTTCGAGGCGGTTTTCGGCGAAACGACGAACGAAAGCTGACGGCGATCGGACCTCAAGCTGCGGCACTCTGCAGTCAGGATCGGCAAAGCAACAACCGCCGCTCCTTCAGATCTGAGCGAATGCCTTAACCTATAATTAGCGACCACGCAGATATAGATTGCCGCAATCTTATGATGTGGAAGTCTTGCAAACTATGAAAAAACAGGCAGCGGCAAGCTGGTCATTTCTCGATATCCATTTCGTTCTGGATATCGTCGAAAAGGTCCTGATCTGCTATTTATTCGTTGCGATCGTCATGCGTATCTGGCCGCAGATGCAGGGCAACAGGGCGATCATCGATGGCCTGCTGATCGTTTCGGAAGGAGCTGCCGCCTTTCTGATCCTGACTCGCCGACCGACGAGGAATGCGTCGCTACGGGTCTATGACTGGACTGTCACCGCCATCGGCACGCTCTTTCCGCTGCTCGTCTCTCCAACGACGTTGGAGCCGCTTGCGCCGCTCTGGCTCTGTGGAATAGTGATGTGCCTCGGCTTCATCCTGCAAATATCGGCGAAGCTGGTATTGCGGCGAAGCTTCGGTCTGGTGCCGGCCAATCGTGGCGTCAAGATCGGCGGTCCCTACAGGTTTGTCCGCCACCCGATGTATGCGGGCTATTTGATGACGCATGTCAGCTTTTTCCTGGCCAATCCGTCGCTCTTGAATTTCGCCATCTATGCGGCGGCTCTTGCCGCCCAATGTTTCCGCCTCCTGGCGGAGGAGCGTCTTCTCAAGGAGGATCCTGCTTACGCGGCCTTCATGACCACGACCCGCTACCGGCTTGTTCCATTCGTGTTCTGAGGCGAAAAGAAGCAGATTGAAAAGAAAGGGCCGGTTACCGGCCCTTTCTTTTGTTGGATCAATGCGTGGCGCGGCACGCTTCGGTGCGGGAGGCGCCGCTGTCGGCACCCTTGGTGTGGGAGCCCTTTGGGCCAATCATGCTGTGGCATGGGGGCAGCGGAGTGATGCTCGCCGTTGCGGTCTTGTCGACGGCAGGGGCCGCCATAGCGCTCGGGGCGAATCCGTCGCTGTCATTGGTGTAGTCGCTGGAATAGGCCGGGGCCTTGTGGTTCGTGTAGTGAACTGGAGCAGGTTTGGCCACCGGGCTCGGTGAGAAGCCGTCGCTATCGTTGGTGTAGTCGTCCGAATAGGTCGGCTGGGCGAAGGCGGCGCCTGCAAGGCTGACGGCGAACAGGGACGCGGCAAGGGCGAATTTGATGCGCATGGGTCTATCTCCTCAATCTGCTGTTGAATTTCACAACACAAAACCAACCCCTGGCGCATCCGAGTTCGCGCCCCAATTCAGGCAATTTTGTGATGGCATAGCGGCGCAGCCGCGACCTTTTGTCCAAATGAAATCACAGTGTTGTCACCGAAATTGACGTTCGCGTTACGGAAGCCGCCTAAGCGTAATTCTAAAATATGGCTGGCAAACAGCCATATTGCGATGCAATCTGTAATTGTTAACTTTTGGTAATGTTGGGCAGGCGGCAGACAAAGGCGGCGGGGGGCATCGGCACCCTCCGCCGCTATTCGTATCGTCCGCGTGAATCAGTCTTCGTTCGGGATATGGGCGTCGACGCCGGTGAGTTGCAGTCTGTTGCGGACATGGCCGACGCCGTCGACCGAAAGCGCGCTGAGTTCGACCTTGCGGGCGATGCCGATCGTCTCCACCGAGCCTTCCAGGGTGATGACGTGCCCGTCGGCATGAACCTCGATGCTGTTGATGTCGACCTCGGGAATGGTTTCGAGATGATCGTTCACCCGCGCTTCGAGTTCGTCGCTTTCATCGCGGTCGATGGAGTCGGCCCGCAGTGAGTCTTTCAGGCGGTTCTCGTTGCCGTCTGCATCGATGCCGTCGATCCGGAAGCCTTTGTTGGGGTCGCTGTCGAAATTTGCCGCCGTCTCGCCATAGGGGCGGTTGGCCGGGTCGGCGCCGCTTCCGTCGGCATAGGGCCAGCCGTCGTCGAGATTGCGTTCCTCGAGGTCGCGATAATCTTCTTCACGGGAAAGCTCCGCCTTTTCATCAAAAAGCTTTGGACCTTCGCGTGAAATCGGGGGCTTGTCACCGATCCTTGCCATTGCAGTCGCTCCGTTTTGCTAGAGATCGCTGGGTTTCTTTGCGGGAGAACGCCAGCGGCGGCGAATGGTTCGGCGCGGGAGCCCATTTGTCAGCCCGATCGTCAGGCCTGGTCGTCAGGTTTGCGCCTTCTCCCATTTTTTCACGAGACGGTCGCGTTTCAGCCGCGAGAGGCGCTGCAGCCAGAAAATGCCGTCGAGCTGGTCGACCTCGTGCTGAATGCAGATGGCGAGGAAACCTTCGGCGACGTCCTCGTGCGGGCGGCCTGCGGCGTCCTGGTAGCGGAAGCGGATCGACCGGGGCCGGGTGACCTCGTCCGTCGCTCCCGGCATCGAGACGCTGCCTTCGGCATGGGGCATCGTCTCCTTCGAGAACCAGGTGATTTCCGGATTGACGTAGAGGCGCACGCCGTCGGTCTTGTCGAGCTCCAGCACCGTCACACGGCTGAAGACGCCGATATGAGCGGCTGTGATGCCGACGCCGGGGGCGGCGCGCATCGTCGTCAGCAGGTCGTCGGCAAGCCCGGCAAGCGACGAATCGAAGACTGTCACCGGCGCGCAGACGGTCTTCAGACCGGGATGCGGATAGCGCAGGATCGGGCGAATGGGCATGGGGCGATCTTCCTCGGCTCGGATGGGCGGCGAAACTATCGCCGGCCGCGGGCATTGTCATCAAGAGGCAGGTTTGCTGCTTTACGGCAGGGATGCTTTGGGCTAGCAGGAGCCATGAATTCCGACCGCGGGAACCTCGCGCGGGGATTTGCTTATCTGCTTGTTGACAATATGTTTTCCGCCGACATTCGCGAATGCGGCGCTGTAGTCGTTGAAATTCGAACCAGATGCGAGGGCGGCAGATGACGACGACCGATGGGGAAGAGCGCATCCGCAGGCGTCCCGAGGACGAGGGAGCCGATATCTACGACGAGGACGGCAATGTCCGCAGCGATTTCCTGGCGTTGGTCGGCGCCGCGATCGCCGACCGCGACACGCTGTTCCTGCGCCAGAATGTTGCCCGCCTGCATGAATCCGAAATAGGCGACCTGCTGGAATCGATCCAGCCGGATCAGCGCCTGGCGCTGGTGCGTCTGCTCGGCGAAGATTTCGACATGACGGCGCTGACCGAGGTCGACGAGGCGATTCGCCGCGAGATCGTCGACCAGATGCCGAACGAGCAGATTGCCGCCGCGATCGGCGATCTCGATTCGGACGATGCCGTCTACATTCTCGAAGATCTCGACAAGGAAGACCGGGAAGAGATCCTTGCGCAACTGCCGTTTACCGAGCGGGTCCGGCTGCGCCGGGCACTCGATTATCCCGAAAGCTCGGCCGGGCGGCGAATGCAGACGGAATTCGTCGCCGTGCCGCCGTTCTGGACGGTGGGACAGACGATCGACTACATGCGCGACGAGGAGGATCTTCCCTATTCCTTCTCGCAGATTTTCGTCATCGATCCGACCTTCAAGCTGCTCGGCGCCGTCGATCTCGACCAGATCCTGCGCACCAAACGGCAGACGAAGATCGAGCAGATCATGCGCGAGACCAACCATCCGGTGCCGGCCGAGATGGACCAGGAGGAGGCCGCCCAGCTCTTCGAGCAGTACGACCTTCTGTCGGCCGCCGTCGTCGACGAGAACGGCCGGCTGGTCGGCGTGCTGACCATCGACGATGTCGTCGACGTCATCCACGAGGAGGCGGACGAGGACATCAAGCGCCTTGGCGGCGTCGGCGACGAGGAGCTGTCGGACAATGTGCTGTCGACGGCGCGCTCGCGTTTCCTCTGGCTTCTGATCAATCTCGCCACGGCGATGCTGTCGGCCAGCGTCATCGGCCTGTTCGACGCCTCGATCGAGAAGATGATCGCGCTTGCGGTGCTGATGCCGATCGTCGCCTCGATGGGCGGCAATGCCGGCACGCAGACGATGACGGTGACGGTGCGGGCGCTCGCCACCCGAGATCTCGACATCTACAATGCCGGCCGCATCATCCGCAGGGAGGCCGGTGTCGGCATCCTCAACGGCATCGTCTTTGCGACGATCATGGGCTTGATCGCGGGCACCTGGTTCCACGACTATCAGCTCGGCGGGGTGATCGCGGCGGCGATGATCATCAACCTGATGGCGGCGGCCCTTGCCGGCATCCTGCTGCCGCTTTTGCTCGACAAGGTGGGCGCCGATCCGGCGATCGCCTCGTCGGTCTTCGTGACGACGGTGACCGACTGTACCGGCTTCTTCGCCTTCCTCGGCATCGCCACATGGTGGTTCGGCATCTGAGCGACCGACGAAATTGACTATTACGTAAAAGTCAATATTATTGCCGGTTCATGACGGGGAATACATGCTGGTGAACAAATTTTATAGCATAACGGAGCTGACGCGGGAATTCGGGGTCTCGACGCGCACGCTTCGCTTCTACGAGGACGAGGGACTGATCCATCCGGAACGGCGCGGGCGCACCCGTCTCTTCCGGCAGGCCGACCGACGGCTTATCGGGGAAATCCTCCGCGGCCGCCGCATCGGTTTCACCATTGCGGAGATCCGCGAGATCATCCAGGTCTACAAGGAGCCGCCGGGCGAACTCGGTCAGTTGAAGCTCCTGATGAAGCGCGTCGACGAGAAGCGCGATGACCTGCGCCAGAAGCGCAAGGATATCGACGACACGCTGGTGGAGCTCGACAATATCGAAGAGGCCTGCCTCGGCCGTCTCGCCGAAATCGGCGTCACCACCTGATCACTGCGGAGACGGTGGCGCAGGCTCGACCTCGGCGCTGCATTCGCCGGCGATCGTCTGGACCCGCTCATCCTTCTCGACGTCAATTTCGTTGGCCTGTAGCTGAGCCAACAGGTTTTGGCCCTGCAATTTCTCCAGCGTGCACTGGCAGAAGCTGCGGCAGAGCGCTTCTCCCTGTTGCATGACGCAAGTGGAGTTGCATTGCTTTAGGTAAGTTTCGGCCGGATCCGGCTGCGGCGGCGGGACGAGAAGGGACAGCCCGTAAGCGACGCCGATCAGCACCGGCTGGTGAATGAGGTAAAAGGCAAGGCTGTGGCGGCCGAGCCTTGCCGGCCACCAGGAACCGGTGCCGATGGCAGCAAGCCGATGCAGCAGCCTGGTTCTGATGGCGATCGAGGCAAAACTCAATCCAGCGAAAAACGGCGTCGCCCAGGGAAACAGCGGCACGTAATCGTTCGAGCGTTCCGGCATCGCGGCGAGCCCGATCCAGGCCAGATATCTCGGATCGAAAAAGGATGACCGCAGCAGCCCGGGCGGGCCGAAATTATCGGTCAACCAGGCGGCAAAGAGCGCCAGCGTGGCGATCAGCGTAAAGGCGAGCGGCAGCCTCAAAAAGACGATGCCGATCAGCGTCAGCACCGCGATGCAATGCAGGATGCCGAAATAGATCCACTCGTTCGGCATCGCGATGCGCGTCGCGATCGAGATCGCGGCGGCGGCTGCGGCAATCATGCCGAATCGCCTCCAGAAGGACGGCCAGCGGATCTCCGGCTTGCTCGACAGCACCAGGCTGATGCCGACGATGAAGAGAAAGGTCGTAGCGATCGCCCGGGCATAGATTTTCAGCCAGCCTGTCTCGGCCGTGCCAGGCGCGAGATAGCCCATGAACTCCATATCCCAGCTGAAATGGTAGCTCGCCATGGCGATCAGCGCGACACCGCGCGCCGTGTCCAACAGGCCGATGCGCGGCGGTGTTGCCGCCGCGTCGGCTTCGATTGTCGGCAATGTCATCACAGTCCCTCGGGCAAATCACGTCCGTCGCTCGACGGCATGTCGCGGCGGAGAGCGGAAAGGTGGAGATTCGATGGCGGACCGGCATCCATGATCGCCAGTCGCGCCTGCGAGAAGAATTGCCGCCGCGCCAGCACGAAGATGACGATCGCCGTCGTCATCATGAAGACATAGGGGTTGATGAACCAGCCGAGATAGCCGATCGACAGGAAGATCGCCCGGAGGCCCTCGTTGAAATTGCTGCCGGCAATGACATTCATGCGGATGACGCGTTCGGCGGCCCGCTCGGCGGCGATTATGTCGCCCTCGGCGTCGCGCAGCATCGGGATCGAGCCGAACAGGATGGTGCAATAGTTGAACAGCCGGTAGGACCAGCCGAACTTGAAGAAGGCATAACCGAAAAGTGCCGCCAGCCCGCCGACCTTCATCTCGAAGGCGGCGTGGCCGCCATGGAGGACGAAGGGCAGGTCGGCGAAGACGGCGTCGACCTTCTCCGTCGCCCCGAGCAAGGCGAAGCAGCTGCCGATCGCAAAGATCGAGGTCGAAGCGAAGAAGGCGGTGCCGTTCTGCAGGCCGGCCATGATCTGGGTGTCGATCATCTTCAGGTCGCGGCGCAGCGAATTGTAGATCCATTCGCGCCGCCGTTCGGTCATCGCATGGGTCAGGCTGGTGCGGCCGAAGAAGGTGCGGCCCTTCAGCAGCCAGGAATAGCCCATCCAGACACAGGCAAAGAAGGCCAGAGCGATATAGTCCGCCGTCGTCATCGGTGATTCAGTCTCCGCATGAAGTGCGGCCACCTTACATATGCATCGAAATGCTGCAATGACTGGTAAGGCGGGCCTCATCGTTTTAGTGTGCAGTCCCGATGTCGCACCGGCTGCATGCGATGTCGGTGGCCCGCGCGGATCGAAAACCGGCGTCGCTTAAGCTTGCATCCTCGTAATCAGAAGGCACATTCATGTTTCTCTCGGTATTCGATGTCTTCAAGATCGGTGTCGGGCCGTCGAGCTCGCATACGATGGGTCCGATGTCGGCCGCCAACCGGTTTCTCGCACTGATTCTGTCGGACGAATGGCCGCGCCCATCCACGGGTGCGCAGGTCGTCGCGATCAAGGTCAGCCTGCACGGCTCGCTTGCCCATACCGGCATCGGCCACGGCACGGGCAGGGCGGTCATTCTCGGCCTGATGGGCGAGGCGCCCGACAGTGTCGATCCCGACAGGATGGACGGCATCATCGATACGGTCGAGCGCACCGGCCGCATCACGCCCGAGGGTCATCCCGCCTATCAGTTCCAGCCGAAGACCGACCTGATCTTCGACAAGAAGCAGCCGCTGCCCGGCCATGCCAACGGCATGGTCTTTTCCGCCTTTGACCGGGACGGCCGGCTGCTCATCAAGCGCGTCTATTATTCGGTCGGCGGCGGCTTCGTCGTCACCGACACCGAATTGGAACAGATGCGGGCGAAGAAGAACGCGGCCGGCGGCACGCGCGTGCCCTATCCTTTCTCCACCGCGAAGCAGATGCTCGAGATGGCGGAGCGTTCCGGGCTGTCGATCGCGCAGATGAAGCGGGCGAACGAGGAGAGCCAGCGATCGCGCGAGGAACTCGATCAGGGGCTCGACCGGATCTGGGAGGCGATGCGCTCCTGCATCGAGCGTGGCCTCAAGGTCGATGGCATCATGCCGGGCGGCCTCAACGTCAAGCGCCGCGCCCGCAGAATTCACGACAAGCTGGAGGAGGAGTGGCGCAGCAACCGGGTCAACCCGCTGCTCGCCAACGACTGGCTCAGCGTCTATGCGATGGCCGTCAACGAGGAGAATGCAGCCGGCGGGCGCGTCGTCACGGCGCCGACCAACGGTGCGGCCGGGGTCATTCCGGCGACGATCCGCTATTACGAGCATTTCCACGAGGACTGGGACCAGGACGGCATCCGCGATTATCTGCTGACGGCTGCGGCGATCGGCGGCATCATCAAGCACAATGCCTCGATCTCGGGCGCCGAGGTCGGCTGTCAGGGCGAAGTTGGCTCGGCGGCGGCGATGGCGGCCGCGGGCCTTGCCGCCGTTATGGGCGGCACGCCGGAGCAGATCGAAAACGCCGCCGAGATCGCGCTCGAACATCATCTCGGCATGACCTGCGATCCGGTCGCGGGCCTGGTGCAGGTTCCCTGCATCGAGCGCAACGCACTCGGCGCCGTCAAGGCGGTCACCGCGGCTTCCCTTGCGGTCAAGGGCGACGGCCAGCATTTCGTGCCGCTTGACGCCTGTATCGAGACGATGCGCCAGACCGGCCACGACATGAGCGAGAAATACAAGGAAACCTCGACGGGTGGCCTTGCCGTCAACGTCGTCGAGTGCTGAGCTTGTAATGCCTGCTTAGGATGCGCTTACAGGGGAAGCCCGCGCACGTCGTCGAGGATCCGAAGTGATGCCCGGCAACCCCGTTTCCCGGCAGGGCACACGGTGGCGTGCGGCCTAAAAGAGGGGGCTGTGTCGTTGAGACAGACCCCTCGCGTGAAGCATCTTTACACGGTCAGTTTATTCAACCATTCAGCCGTCGTGCGTGGCGTCAGGCCCAGGCGCTGCTGAGCACTTTGCGTGATCTCGAAGCTGTGGTCGGATTGAGAGTTGATCGCGGTGTAGAAAGCCGCAATGCCGGCTGCGGCACCTTCACCCACGTACTGAGCTATGGACGCTCCGAACTGTTCAGGCGCAAGCGCGTCGTAAACGACGGTCTTTCCCAGATGGTCGGAAAACGCTTGCGCCAGATCGTGGCCTGTTATCCCCGGATGCTGACCGATGGCGATAACGCCGCCTATATCGATGCGATCGAACAGGTTATTGACCGCCTCCGCGACATCAAGATGGGAGGCCCACGAGACCGGAATATCCGCCCTCAGCGGGTAGCGCAACTTGTGCTCTGAACGAATTCCGCCAAGCATCAGCAACAGGTTTTCCAGAAACAGCCGGGGCGCTATAGCGACATGATTCAACCCTGCCTCCGCCAATTCCCTTAGGAGGGAGGGTATCGCGCCATCCCGAGGTTGCTGCAGAACGGAATTTGGCCGGTCGATGATATGACCGCTGGTTGAGATGACCACGCGGGGCGGACGCGCCTGTGCAAGTGCCGCTGCAATATTGCTTGCATATGTGCGCTGTTCGTCGGGTGAGCCGATGGGGAGGTGGACGAAGACACCGCTCGCCCGCTGGTAGAGACCCGTTATCTGCTCGATAGAATGATAGTCGGCACCAATGACCGGCGTACCGTCACCAAGCGCACCCGGTTGACGGCCGACGGCGACGACCGGTTTTCCGGAGGATTTCAAGGCCGCGAGAACAGGCCCGCCTTGGGCGCCAGATGCGCCATGGATAACATAGGTCACAGAGTGGATCTCCTGTACTTAGAGTGACGCGCGCGACCCCGTACCGTCTATGAACGGCAAATTGTGTCGGACGCTGCCCCGTGCTACAGGGAATGCATCAGTTACATCAAATGCACTATCGGGAAATTTTTACACGTGAGCACGAAACTTCCGGAATGCGGCGTGGCGCGGTTTCTAGTTCTCCTGGAAGGGCCCTGGGCAACGCTGATTGTGCGCGAGTTGCTTGCCGGCACGCGGCGTTTTAACGAACTGCGTGGCGCGCTTCCAGGGATCAGTCCTCATACCTTGACAAGTCGTCTGCGCAAATTTGAGACCTACGGGATTGTCACTCGCACGATCTACGCCGAAGTTCCGCCCCGGGTGGAATACGAACTCACCCCGTTGGGCTATGAGGCAAAGGCAATACTGGACGCAATGGCGGTATGGGCCGTCGCCGTTCCCGACCCTGCATCAGTCGAGTAAGAGCAAATCCCGATAGATCGGGAATATATCTGTCGCATGGGGAGCAGCGCGCGGATCGCTCAGAGCGCGCCGACCCGCCCGGATGGCAAGCCAGTTGCCGACAGCCGAGGGGCGGGCGGGCCTGTATCATTGCAATCGCTTCGGCCGTGAGAAGAAGGCCAGGAACATTGACGAAGGTGCTTGACGCCCGCCGCCAAAAGGATTTCAACGGCGGCATGGCATTGCATCTCATCAAACTCTGTGTCGGCGCCGACTCGATAGACGATCTGCGCGAATGGGTGGCGGAACGCTCGCTCAGCGCCATCGCCGCCGGGCTCGAGCCGCATTCGGTGCACACGACGCGCATGGTGCCGAAACGCATGGAAGAGCTGCTCGATGGCGGCTCGCTCTACTGGGTAATCAAGGGGCAGGTGCAGGCGCGGCAGAAGCTGCTCGGCATCGAGACCTTCACCGACGGCGAAGGCATTTCACGCTGCCGCCTGATGCTCGGCCCGGAGGTCATCGAGACGGCTGTGCAGCCGAAGCGTCCCTTCCAGGGCTGGCGTTATTACACTGAAGACGACGTGCCGCGCGACCTGATGAGCCTTGGCGCCGGTATTGTCGAAATGCCCGCGGACCTTCGCCGCGAGCTGACGGAACTCGGTCTACTCTAACCTCTGCCGCCCAAAACGCGTCCTGGTTCTGCGCGGTAGCACCAATTTCAGCGCAGGCGCAGTTGCACCGGCGCGCTGCCGTCAGGCGAGGTCACATGCAGATGGATGCGGGCTTCGGGCTGGGAATAGCGCCAGGCGCGGGCCCCATGGCAAAGCAGCAGGTTGATGAGGTCGCGGGTCTTCGGAGATTTAGCCTTGGGCCGCTGCAGGCCGATCTCGGCCAGCCGCATCGCCGCCTCGTGCAACGGATGCAGCGACGAACGCCCCTTGGCCGCCATGCGGCGGTCTGAAGGCATTCCCGGAACATTCTCATTGATCGCCATTGTTTTCCCCGTACGCCATACTGATCGAGTTCAAGAACGGTGGCCGGAAACGCAAACACCGATTCCGGCCGTTACCGACGCCGCCGGCCATCTTGCAGGCAGCATCGAATAGCTCATTGGGCAGCCGCCCAGCACTTGATTCCCGCCTTCTTCAAGGCCTTGCAGGCATTGACCGCATCGCGCTGGTCTTCGAAACCGCCGAAGCGGGCGCGGTAAAGCTGGTCACCGCCGGCGGCGTAGGCGACGGCGAAAGGCTTTGCCGAGGCCAGCGCCTTGCCGCCCTTGCTCTTGGCGCTTTCCAGCAGATCCATGGCCATCTGCCGGCTCGGCGAGACGCCGACCTGCACGACCCAGCCGGTCGGACCATTATCGGTTGAAGCGGCGCTGGCCGAGGTAGGCGTGGTCGAGGCGGTGGTAACGTTGTCGACTGCCGTATCGGCCTGTTCCGGCCGCATGGAAGCGGGTGCCGGCTTCGCCTGCTGCTTGAAGGTCATGGTTTTGACCTTGGTCGGCGCCGGCATCGGCTGGGCTACCAGCGGATTGTCGGATTTCGGCTGAGCGGTCTCGGTATAGGCGACCTCGGTCTCGGCGACCTGATAGCGCGCATCCGGCAGCGGGCCTTTGTGCGGCAGGCTGAGATCGGCGGCGGCTGCCGAAATCGGCGGCTGTGCTGCGGTGATCGTCTTTGCCACTTGCGGCTGAGCCTTCTGCGGCATGACCGGAGCGGGCGTCACGATCATCGCCGGGGCAGGGGCTGCCTCAGCAATCAGCGCCGACGATCCGCCGCGGCTCGATGCCTTCGGCAGGTAGGTGGCGATCAGATTGCGCATCTGGGCGTCGCGGGCAGGCGTCGAGGCGCCGCCGAGCACAACGCCGACGATCGACTTGCCGTCCACCTGCACAGAGCTCACGAGATTGAAGCCGGCAGCGCGGGTATACCCGGTCTTGATGCCGTCGACGCCGCGCACCGAACCGACCAGGCGGTTGTGGCTGCGGATCGTGCGGGTGCCGAACTTGAAGGCGCGGGTGGAGAAATAGCCGTAATATTGCGGAAAATGCTGGCGAAGGGCGATGCCGAGACGGGCCTGATCGCGCGCCGTCGTCATCTGTGCCGTGTTCGGCAGGCCGTTGGCGTTGCGATAGGTCGTGCGCGTCATGCCGAGCGCATGCGCCTTGGCGGTCATCAGTTGAGCGAAACGATCCTCGCTGCCGCCGCCGAGCATTTCGCCGAGCGCGGTTGCCGCGTCATTGGCCGAGAGGGTGACGAGGCCGAGAATGCCCTGTTCGACGGTGATCGTGCCGCCGGCGCGAACGCCGAGTTTGGTCGGCGCCTGGGCTGCCGCATGGGCGGAGAAGGGAACCGGCGTATCCAAGCGGATGCGGCCTTGCTCCAGCGCCTC
Organism: Rhizobium sp. N122; assembly: GCF_002211295.1. Classification (NCBI taxonomy): domain Bacteria; kingdom Pseudomonadati; phylum Pseudomonadota; class Alphaproteobacteria; order Hyphomicrobiales; family Rhizobiaceae; genus Rhizobium; species Rhizobium sp. N122. The sequence continues at coordinate 317,301 of NZ_LOKU01000023.1, forward strand.
GAAGGTCATGTAGATGGTCATCATCTTGGTCAGGGAGGCGGGGTATTGCAGCCGGTCGGCATTTTCGCTGTAGAGAACGTTGCCGGTCTTGGCGTCGACGACGATGCCCGCATATTTCGAATTCGCCGCTTCCGCTTCGGCATTGACCGAATCGACCAGGACGACCGTGAGGGCCACCGAAAGAATCGCCATGAGCTTTGCAAAAAAGCTGCCGGATCGGGACGATGATACGGAGGAGACTGACCTTGACACTATTCCACTCTTCGCTTGCATTTCAGTTGTTTGGCATTCGGATATTCGGCGCCGGGATGGCACGCCTCCCGCAGCACAGCCCGTCTTTAGAATTTACCGATTGGGCGTTACCAATCCGTTTATGATGAATCGTTTATTTCGCTGTCCGGGAAGCATTTTAGGGACTTGTCGCAGAACGGTTCATTAGACGCGCTTCCACAAAGGTGCGGATAGCGGCATCAATATGTTCCCAGTCATTCAAATGGCTGCTTGAGAATCGGTAGAGAACGCTGAGATCCCTGCCGACCTTGATATCGCGCTGACAATCGCCGCTCGCCGCCGTGTCCGGGACAGAAGGCAAGATGCAGCGCACGACGTAATCCGGCCCGTTTTTGACGGGCGCCGTCAGCAGCACCTCGTCGCCGTAACCCGCGTCGGCGCGAAGACGGTGCAGTGTCAGGCTATCGCGGAAGGGCTCGGCCGGGCCTTCGAGCAGGTGCGAATAGATCGGCTCCAGCCGCCCGGACATGTCGCGCGACATGGTGCTCTGGGTCATCTGCAGGAAGATCAGGCCGGAGGATTGGCCGATATCGTCGAATCGAAGGTGGTTTTCCTTGCCGTAGCCCTGCATCTCAGGCCAGGCGAGGTAGAGATCGACACGCTCGGCCGCACCGTCATGCCGCTGGCTGGGGAAGCGGATGGCGTTTTCGGGGAGTTTCACGGTGTCGCGGCCGATGGCCAGCGTGATGTCAGCCGTGCTGTCGGTGTTGCCGGCAAGCGATATATGCCGGCCGAACCACCGGCCGCCGATGCTGATGGCGACGGTCAGGACCGCAAGAACGGCGATCACCGCCATCGTGCGGAGGAGAAGGCCCATGGAAAAAAGCGGCTGCTCGTCGGGTGCGCTGTGCGCGGCGTGGCTCATGGCGGTGCTTCGTGTTTCGGTCCGCCGCAGGAAGAACATGAGCCGCCGGTGCCGATGATGAATCTGATCGGCATGATCAGACCGGCACGGTTAATAATTCGCTAAGACGTCAGGGGTGTGGGTCGTCTTGGGACGAAAGCCTGCCCCGAAAAAGAGCGAGCCGTTCCCGGGACAGCGGGAACGGCTCTTGGGGCCCGGTCGGGGACGGGATGCGGGGACTGACCGGGCCGCAGGCTATTCTTACTTGACGCTACCAACCGCGACAGCGCGGCCGTCCTGGAGCTTCGACCAGCGGGCCGGATTGTCGGCGGACTGGCGCTTCAGATAGGTGTATTCGGTATCCGACCACAGCAGCACCTTGTTGCGCATGTTGTCGAGGATGAAATCGCCGTGATCGGTGCGAACAGTCAGCACGGCATGGCCTTCGCCGTTCGGCTGCAGCGCGACGGTGATCAGCGTGTCGGATGGCGAGAAGCCGTCTTCGATCAGCATCTTGCGCTTCAGCAGGACGTAATCCTCGCAGTCGCCGACGGTTGTCGGATAGGCCCAGCGTTCTTCGACGCCGTAAATCTGTTCATCCGTCTCCGGCTGGATCGTCGAATTGACGGTGTAGTTGACCTTGAGAATTTCCTTCCAGCGATCCTCGGTGAGGATGGCCGGCCCGGCATCGCCGCCGGCAAAGGCGCATTCGGTCGGATTCGCCTTGCAGAATTCATAATGCCCGATCGGCGGGCTGGCATTGCCCGCCAGGGCCATGCTGGCGGGCATCGCCTGTCCCGAACCCGCCATTGCCATCAGGGCACCGGCCAGAAGGACGCCTTTCCAGATGTTTGCAGTTGTCATTGCCGTCTCCCCGTAAGTTGAGGCGACAATGACACGGACGTTTTTATCTCACGGAAAATTCCGCAATAGAATTAAAGACTTAGTTGATTCAAATGCCGATAAAATCTGGCTAAAAACAATCTCGAATGCGCGTAAAATTCGACGCGCATTTGTCTCGAATTCGATTAAAATTGTAATTCCCGCAACAAGGCTTTCGTTTGAGAAAAGCCTGCATTGCCGTCCTGGCGTTAAGGGATTTTCGTTGAGCCGGATAAGGCCGGCCGCGGCCAAGCGTCGTGCTCTGGTCGGGCAATGCAGCCGGATTTGGCCGATTCGGCCGGCCGAAAGCGGACGATCGCTCGGATTTCAGTTTTCAGCGGCAAAATTATTTTTGCTGGAAATCGCGAAATCGATCGGTGGCGGCGACGATCGCGGCGCTCATATCGGGATTTGCGGTGGAATGGGCAGCATGCGGAAGGATCTGCAGCTCGCTTTGCGGCCAGGCGCGCGCCAGTTCCCAGGCGGTCACCAGCGGCGCCTCGATATCGAGCCGTCCCTGCAGCAAGATCGCTGGAATGCCTGTCAGCCGACCAGCATTGTTCAAAAGCTGGCCGTCCTCCAGCCAGGCGCCGTTGACGAAATAGTGAGTGATGACGCGGGCGCGCGTCAGCAGATAGGCCGGATCGGCCCAGCGGCGCGGCAGGCCTTGAGGATCGGCGAGCAGGATGGAGGCCGCCTCCCAGTCATGCCAGTCGCGGGCCGCTTTCAGCCGCGTCTCGGAGTTGGAATGGTTGAGGAGGCGATGATAGGCGGCGACCATATCCTGATCTCGCTCCTGGCTGTCCGCAGAAGCCGCCTGGCGGAAACGGTGCCATTCCTCCGGAAAGAGCGGCGCCATGCCGCGACAGAGCCAATCGATTTCCGAGCGTCTTGTGGTGGTCACGCCTGATATGACGATCGCGGCGACGCGCTGCGGATGGGTCTCGGCATAGGCGAGCGCCAGCGTCGAGCCCCAGGAATTGCCGAACACGAGCCAGGCGTCGATGCCGAGGAACAGCCGCAGCCGCTCGATATCGCCGACAAGATGCCAGGTGGTATTGAGGGAGAGATCGGTTTTGAGATCGGCAGCGCTCGGCAGGCTGCGGCCGCAATTGCGCTGATCGAACAGAATGATTCGGTAGGCATCGGGATCGAAATGGCGCCGCGCCGTCGTCGAGCAGCCGGAGCCCGGCCCGCCGTGCAGCACCAGCGCCGGCCGGCCCCCCGGATTGCCGCAGGCCTCCCAATAGATCAGGTTACCGTCGCCCGTGTCGAGCAGGCCATGATCATAGGGTTCGATTTCCGGATAGAGAGCCGACATCGTTCTACCCCTGTCGCAGGTTGTTCGACTCATAATTTCTATGGCTTGATGGTTGGAACCACTTGCGACAGGATTTCGCGCCTGTTTTCTCAAGCCGGATTCATTGCCGCCGGCAGATTTCTTGCCCTGAAAGCGAGGCATTTCAACACGACCTGACCAGGTGCGCGCCGGCAAGCGCTTTCGCGGCAGTCACGCAATCGGTGGTCTCTTAGAGGAATTCGCGCAGCGTCTCGCGGGACTGGATCGACAGGAATTCGATCGCCACACCTTCGACGAAATGGCGGACGACGCGGCCGCGCATGTTGCCGAGCCGCACCGCGGTTCCGATCGACGGGCGCATCTCGACATCGACGGCGGCGCCTGACAACGAAAGGTCCATGATACGGCAGGAATAACGCGTGCCGTCCTCGAGCGTCAGTTCGGTGTTCGTATCGCGTGGCGTCAGACGGTCATGGCGACGATCTTCCGGCAGGCCGAGCTCATGTTTGTTGGCAAGCCAGGTGAGCTGGGCGGCGAGCTTTTCCCGCTTCCGCTCGGTGGCATTGATCGACATGGTGAAGCCGCGGCCATCGATGGTCTGGACATAACCTTCGACGCGGCCGAGATGGTCGATATAGGCGACGACACGTTCGTTGGTGCGCGGCCGGCCGAGGCAGGTGACGTACATGTCGCCGGGCGACATGTCGATCACCATGCATTCGAACTCCTCGTAATTCGCAAGCATCAGCCGGCCCTGCATATTGATGGGCACACGCTGAAAAACGCCCTGTTCAGGGCGCGGCGCAGGTCTTTGCGTCTGAGCTGGCTGGAACGAGTGCATAAAAAGGCTTCTTTATGAAATCGGAGAGACCGATCATTACCCGCAATCCATTAACAGAAGGTTGTTTTGCCTCATTCTCATATAGCCGAAAACGAGTATGCCCGATGTCCTGAAACGGGACTGTCAGCGCACCTCCGCACTCGTCAGCAGCTGCGACACCATGCGGCGCATGACCTGGCCGAAACCGGCGCTTCTGCCGGCGACGATTTCGTTGATCGGGCGCAGCTCAGCGGCTTCAGCATTGCCGAATTTTCCTGGCAGCAGACGGCTGCGGTCGAGCGCCAGGAATTCGAGCGGTACGATCTCCAGCCAGCTCGCGGCCGCCGTGGGGGCGATCGCGCCGAGCAGCCGGTCACAGGCGCCGCCCGGCGAGCGCAGCGGCATCATGATGATCTCGAAGGAGGCCTGATGTCCGACGGTGCTGTAGCCGGTGGCGTTGAACAGGGCCGGCATGGCGTGGTCCATGACGCCCATCGCCGTGCGTTCGATGTCGGCGTGCTGGCCGTTTGCCCAGAGTGAGGAGAAACGTGCGCCGCGCAGATCCCGCCCGAACAGGTCGCAGATGCGGGTGCCGGCGAGCCGGAAGCCGATGTCACCTTCCTCTCGGGTCTCGAGGATGAACAGGCTTTGAAGCAGATGGGGGACGGCGGAGGGTTCGACCTGCGATTTCAGCGGCGCATCGGCAGCGCCGCGAATACGGTTCCAGTAGTCAAAAATTTCGATGGTCGTTTGCACACGCATTTTTCACCAACCTGTCCCATTCCGGATCATTTTCGGGCACTCATTGCCCCTACAGGCTCTACCTTGCGGATTTCATGCCAACTCCGGGCGGTTAAGGTTAAGAAAGGGTTTCGATTGAGGTGCGGCGCCCGTTGTGACACTGTCCGTCCATCGCTTCGACTTTCGAAGTTCAGCACAACCTGCCCGGGCCAAGGTCTTTCCTTGAACTCCCGGTATGCCGTCCGGCACTTCGGACGGCTTTTTTTTTGACAGGTGCTCCTGTATGGCTGTGGCCTCAACGAGGCGATATTGAAATGAATGAGCAGACGGCCGAGCCGCATAAGGCGCCCGAACCTCCCGAGGTCCAGCCGCCGGCAAAGCCGCCGCGCGTGCCTGTGTTCAACCTTCCGCCGGCGCTGTTCTTCAGCCTTTGCCTGCTTATCGTCATCTATGCGGTGCAGGAACTCGTGCTCTCCGACGATGCGATGAGCTGGCTGTTCTTCACGTTCGGTTTCGTGCCCGCCCGTTATGTGATTCCGCTGTCGCAGCAGGGGCCGGAGCTGTTCTGGACGCCGGTCACCTATTCGCTGCTGCATGGCAGCGTCCAGCATATCGTCTTCAACGGCTTCTGGCTGATGGCCTTCGGCGCGCCGGTCGTGCGCCGCATCGGGACGCTGCGATTCGTGCTCTTCTGGCTGTTCTCAGCCGTCGCTTCCGCCGCCCTGCATGCGGTGTTGAACTGGGGGGATGTAACGCTTTTGATCGGCGCGTCGGGCGTCATCTCCGGGCTGATGGGGGCTGCCTGCCGATTTGCCTTTCCGGCTGAACGGCGGCCGATGCTGCCTGCGCATCTCAATGCCCGGCTTTCCATCGTCGAGGCGTTGCAGAGCCGCACCGTGGTCATTTTCATGCTGCTCTGGCTGGTCGGCAACGCCCTGATCGCCGTCGGCATCCCGCTCGTCGGCGACAGCGACCAGGCCATTGCCTGGGACGCGCATATCGGCGGTTTCGTTTTCGGTTTCCTGCTGTTTTCGTTGTTCGATCGGGTACCGCGCCCACCTGTTGCGGAACCTGCGGGAACGGAGAAGGATCTGTTGCAATCCTGAGCCGGGCGGTGCACGATTGACCTATCCGCGCTGGGGGGAGAAACCGCCGCGGATGCCTGTGACAAGTGTTTCACGGACATAGGAGGTTCGAATGTCAGTCAAAGCAATCCTCGACCTGAAGGGCAGGGACGTCGTCACCGCCGGGCCGAACACGACCGTCGCCGAGGCGGCCGTCATTCTCAGCAAGAAGAAGATCGGCGCTATCGTCGTCGTCGGCATGGAGAACCGGATTTCCGGCATGTTCACCGAGCGCGACCTCGTGCATGCGATCGCCAAACACGGCAAGGACGGCCTCGACCAGCCGCTGGGTCAGGTGATGACCGCGAAAGTCTACCGCTGCCATGAGGAGACGACCGTCAACGAGCTGATGGAGCTGATGACCAGCCGCCGTTTCCGCCACGTGCCGGTGGAAAGCAACGGCAAGCTGGCCGGCATCATCTCGATCGGCGACGTGGTGAAATCGCGCATCGCCGAAGTCGAGCGCGAGGCCGAGGAGATCAAGGCCTATATCGCCGGCTGAGGTTTTCGCCGGCTCGTTTGGCTGATCGTTGTCCCAAAACGCCGACGCGCTTTGGACAATGTGTGAGGGGGCTGGACGTCAGGGCTGGTTGGCGTAGATTTCCTGCATGCGTTTGATTTCGGGCAGCCTGGCTCTCGCTTCCTCGTAGCCGCGTTCGATCGCTTCGCCGGCGCGGTGGAATTCGGAAAGGCCGATATAGCTTAGGCGCGGCTGCAGCGAAATATCCGGCGGGTCGCCGGCCAGGCGGGCGCGGGCGATTCTATCCTGGATGATGTTGAAGGCCTGCACCATGACGCCGGTCATGCCGAGACGGGCATAGGGCGCCTCTTCCTGCTTCTGCACCTCCTGCGGCGAGAGGCTGGCATTGTGCCGGACGACGGCCGAGCGGCCATAGAGATCGTAATTGAGATTGACGGCGACGACCAGCGGCTGCTCGTAGGCGCGGCAGACGGAGACGGGGACCGGGTTGACCAGCGCGCCGTCGACCAACGTGCGGTGATTGCTGCGCACCGGCTCGAAAATGCCGGGCAGGGCATAGGAAGCGCGCAGCGCCGTAATCAGCGAACCATTGGCGATCCAGACCTCGTGGCCGGTATTGACCTCGGCGGCGACGGCGACGAAGGGCCGGTCGAGATCCTCGACATTCAGGCCTTCGAGATGTTCCTGCATGCGCTTGGTCAGCCGCATGCCGCCGAACAGGCCACTGCCGCCGATGGTCAGATCGAGCAGACTGGCGATTCGCCGCATCGTCAGCGAGCGGGCGAAACTTTCGAGTTCATCAAGTTTGCCGGCGAGATAGCAGCCGCCGACCAGCGCGCCGATCGAGGTGCCGGCAATCATGCCGATCTCGATTTTCGCCTCGTCGAGGGCGCGCAGCACGCCGATATGGGCCCAGCCGCGGGCCGCGCCACCGCCGAGCGCCAGGGCGATCTTGATTCTCTTGACGGGTGCAGGAGGCGGGATCGTCTCGATCGTGGTCGACATGCCGGAACCGGAACCCTCGCCTTCAGAGCTTTGACGATGCAAATTCCAGCTCAGCATGGCGTTCCCCTCCCAGCAGAACACATGGTTTCCGATAGTGTGCCCGATCGGTTTCCAAATGGTATATAGAGGCGACTTCTGGCGCAATAAGGAGCAGATGCCGGGAAATTCCGGCTCAGTTTCCGAGCCTATTTTCCGTAAACGTCCTGCGGATCGAAATGCCGTTCGTCGTCGACGATATCAAGCATCGGCTTTCCGTCCTGAAGCGTGACGGTGCGATAGAAGCAGGAGCGGCGGCCGGTGTGACAGGTGGCATCGTGGCCGGCGACCTCGACCTTCAGCCAGATGGCGTCCTGATCGCAATCGGTGCGGATTTCCTTCACCGTCTGAAGATTGCCGGAGGTCTCGCCCTTCTTCCAGATCTTGCCGCGCGACCGGCTGAAATAATGGGCCGTGCCGGTCTGGATGGTCAGCGCCAGCGCCTGGGCGTTCATGTGCGCCACCATCAGCAGCTCGCCGTCGTCGGCGTCGGTGACGATCGCGGTGATCAGGCCACGGTCGTCGAAACGCGGCGTGAAATCGCCGGCGTCTTCCAACGCCGACTTGTCCTCGGATGGTTGATTGAAGATCATGTGACTCATCGCGGCCCTCCTGAGGGAGCCGGTATCAGCGGCTCCGCACCATGGTCATGAAACGGGCCTGATCGGCCGGCTCGGTCTTGAACGTACCCGTAAACGTCGTCGTCAAGGTGGTCGAGCCCTGCTTCTGAACGCCGCGCATCGCCATGCACATATGTTCGGCCTCGATCATCACGGCGACACCGCGGGGGTTGAGCGTATCGTCGATCGCGCGGGCGATCTGCGCCGTCATCGTTTCCTGCGTCTGGAGGCGGCGGCCATAGATCTCGACGACACGGGCAATCTTCGACAGGCCGAGTACGCGGCCATCAGGCATATAGGCGACGTGCGCCTTGCCGATGATCGGCACCATATGGTGTTCGCAATGCGAGAAGAACGGAATGTCCTTGACGAGGACCATGTCGTCGTAACCGGCGACCTCCTCGAAGGTGCGGCCGAGCACGTCTTCCGGCGCCATGTCGTAACCGGAAAACAGCTCGCGGTACGATTTGACGACACGGGCAGGCGTTTCGATGAGCCCTTCGCGGGCCGGGTTCTCACCGGCCCAACGCAGCAGAACGCGAACGGCCTCTTCCGCCTCCTGCTGGGAAGGGCGATCGGAATCGCGGCTCGTCTGCGGAAAGTTCTTTACGATGGCGTCCATGAACAATGGTCTCCTGGTCCGCACCGCGGACCGATCTGTCGGAATCGCCACTGGTCAATCCCATGCGGGAATTCATGCACCTTTGGCAGGCTCCGGGGCTTTCGAGGTGCATTCAACACCCGTCCGGCACGGTTTCCCAATCAAACTTACACGAGGCCATTGCATTTTCATGGCCTTCGAACGACATACATATAGGAATACGGCCATCGTATGTAAGTATCCTCAGATGACACGGTGTATTTTTTGTTTCAATAACAATAACAGCCCTTATTGAGGCCGATCCGCAGCGATTTTGGAGCGGAAATCCAACATGGACGACATCTACAACAGCAAGATCCTCGAATTCGCCGGCAATATTCCGTTGACCGGCACATTGGCGGATGCCGATGCGAGCGCCCAGGCCTATTCGAAGCTTTGCGGCTCGAAGGTGAGGATCTGGCTGAAGATGGACGGCGATACCGTCACCGGTTTTGCCCATGACGTGAAGGCCTGCGCGCTCGGCCAGGCCTCGTCCTCGATCATGGCGCGCCATGTCGTCGGCGCGACATCGGGCGAAGTGCGCCAGGCGCGCCAGGATATGCTCGCCATGCTGAAGGCGGATGGGGAAGGGCCCGAGGGACGGTTCGAAGACATGCGTTATCTGCTGCCGGTGCGGGACTACAAGGCCCGCCATGCCTCGACGATGCTGACCTTCGATGCGGTTGTCGATGCGATCGGGCAGATCGAGGCGAAACGGGCTGAGGTTGTCGAGGCGTAACTGAGATGTGCGAGTTCTGCGCCCTGCAGGCAGGCGATGAGGACGACGGTGGCGCCGCCGGGCCCGACAAGCCGCGCGAAAAGGCCGCACGCACTTCCCGCAATTATACCGGTCCGTTCCGCAAGAGCCCCGACCGCCTGCTCGGCATGGGGTTGATCCGTCTCTACCAGCTGATGCTTTCCGGCTTTGTCGGCAATTCCTGCCGGCATATCCCGACCTGCTCCGAATATGGCTACGAGTCGATCGCCCGTCACGGCTTGTGGGCCGGCGGCTGGATGACGCTGTTTCGCGTCGGCCGCTGCGGCCCCGGCGGCACCAGCGGCCTCGATCAGGTGCCGGAGAGACTGGACGACAAATTCCGCTGGTGGACGCCGTGGCGGTATTTCTCCGTCGGACGCAAGAGAGAGTGAGGGCCATGGGCATGTTCGTCGCGCTTCTGCACAGCATCGTCCTGACGCCCGACCGCCGCGTCATCATGGAAGATCTGCGCGCGCTCGCCAAAGAGCTTGGCTATCGCGAGCCGCGCACGCTTGTTTCCACCGGCAATCTGGTTTTCGAGGCCGACGATGTCAGGCCGCACGAACTCGAGGTCGCGCTGGAAGAAGGGTTCGAAGAGAAATTCGGCAAACATGTCGATATCATCGTGCGCAGCGACTGCACCTGGATGGCGCTGTGCGGCACCAATCCTTTCAGGGACGGCAGCGGCGACCAGGTCATTGTCCGGGTGATGCGGCTGCCGGTCGATCCTGAGAAGGTGGAGGCGCTGAAACCGCTGATGACGGAGGGACAGCGCATCGCCATTGTCGGCGGCGATCTCTGGATCGATTTCGCCGGCAAACCCAGCCAATCCAAATTGCTTTCGGCACTGACGACCAAGCGGCTCGGCATCGGGACGATGCGCAATTGGAACACGGTGTGCGGCCTGACGGATATGCTGCTCTAGATGCACGAAGAGCACGTCTCTGAAAGTTTTCACCGCGAGTTGAAAAATGCACTTGCAGTTGAATAAGTCGCAGATATTTGTGTATTTCCTCTCCTGGTTTTGAAAATCCGTGCAAATGAAGTTTTTCACTTATCTCGCAACCGCGTCACTTCTTCTCGTTGTCTCCATCGCCACTTCTCCCATAACCTGGGCGAGTGGCGGGGACCTTACATCCGGCGCCAGGTGCCGCCATCTGGCGCGTGATGACGTAGAAATCAACAATCTCGCTTACTGGCGGGATGCGCTTGCCGCTTGCGAAGCCTATTTGGAGGCAGAGCCAAGCTCCATCGACGCCCGTTATTTCTGGCTCGCCAGCAAGTTCAATCTTCAGCAATATGAGCCGGCACTTGCCGGATTCGAGGAATTGGCAGCCCAGGGGCACGCTCCCTCCATGGATTATCTGGCGGCGGCATCTGCTTACGGTTTCGGACGTGAGCGCGATTTCAATACCGCGCTGTCCTGGCTGAGAAAGGCAAGAGAAGCAAACGATCCGCGCTCCGCCGATTATCTCGGAGAGATGTATAAGCTGGGATGGGGCGTTCCGCAGGACTTCGTCATGGCGCGGTCCTATTTCGAACTTGCAGAACGGCTGGGCTATGTTCCGGCCAAGAGATCGCTTTCCTGGATGTATCTGGATGGGGTCGGTGTTTCGGTCGACGCCGCGCGAGCTTTCGAATTGCTTTCTGCCGCAGCACAAAAGGGCGATGAGAGAGCGATAACGGACATCGCATTCCTTTACACAAGAGGTATTGGAACGGAAAAGAACGCCGAACGCGCTGTTACCATGCTGGACGAACTGGTGCGGAAAGGCTCCGCCGATGGGATGAGGACCCTTGCTCGATTTTATCTGAAGGATGGGGACAAGGTGCAGAAAAAGACGGCGCTCGATCTCCTCGATAAGGCCGTGGCCCTTGGCGACGGCAGCGCGATGAGGACGCTGGCAGACGTTTACATCGCGGGCAAGGAAACGGAGCGAGACTTCGCGAAGGCAGAGGCCCTGCTGGATCAGGCAATTACGCAACAGATAGTCGCTGCCTATCGCGGCAAGGCTAGGCTTTTCTTGAACATGCCCGATCCGCGCTATGACCAAGCCATGTACTGGATGAAAGAAGCCGCCTCTCGCGGAGATGCCCGGGCCATGGCGGATGTGGGCAGTATATATGAGCAGGGTAAAGGTGTGCCGGCAGACGAAGGCGAAGCCCGCATCTGGTATGAAAAATCTGCCGAACTCGGAGATTCAAGCGGCGCCCGACATTTCGGCCAATCGCTCTATATGGGAACGGGTGGTCCTCGCGACGTCGAAAACGGCGTTAAGTGGCTCGAGAAGTCGGCAGCTTCGGGCGACACCTATGCCATGCGGGTCCTTGCCTACGGTTATGAAAACGGCAGCGGTCTTCCAAAGGATGCGGTGAAAGCTTTCGAATGGTTCCAGAAGGCGGCCAACGAAGGAGATGAGGACGCATATCTTGAAGTTGCGGACCGTTCCTATGACGGTACGGGTACGACTGTCGACGCCAAAAAATCCTTTGCCTGGTATTTCAAGGCCGCCGAAAGTGGTTCGGCCAAGGCCCAATATTGTGTTGGGCTAATGTATGAAAGAGGCGAAGGTACTGCTCAGGATTCGAGAGAGGCCGTACACTGGTTCAAGGCCGCTGCGGAGAACGGATATATCGAGGCCTTCGCCGAGCTTGGCGAAATGTACGCCAATGATGCCAATCTGCCACGGGACGACGGCAAGTCGATCGACTATCTGGAAAAAGGCGCGGCCGCTGATAACGCCACGGCGATGATCCTGCTCGGCATCAAATATGAGGATGGCGATGGGGTCGTTCGCGACTATGCGAAAGCGATCGAGTGGTACGAAGCCGCGGCGAACAAGAAATCTGCCGACGCGATGTACAGGCTCGGGACTCTCTATCGAGGAGCGGATGGAAACCTGAAGGATTTCGGCAAGGCTCTGGAATGGCTGACGAAGGCCGGGGCCTATGGAAATGCGAAAGCCCAATACTCCCTGGGCGATATGTACGAATATGGGCAGGGCGTGCCTATTGATCGCTCCAAGGCGCTCAGCTGGTTCATGATGGCGGCCTTCAAGCAATATCCTGAAGCGATGAACGCCGTCGGCTATTACTACCAGAACGGCATTGGCACCAAAGAGGACCAGACCATCGCCCGCAACTGGTTTCAGAAGGCGGCCGATGCGGGATCTGCGGCCGGCGCTCTTAATCTTGCGTGGTATTACGAGAACGGCAAGGATCAAGATCAGGCTATCGCATTCCAATATTACAAGAAATCCGCCGCGCTGAATTCGGCCGGCGGCATGTTCGCGCTCGGGCGTTTCTACGACGATGGCCTCGGAATTGCTGTCAACCGGCAAGAAGCCATCAAATGGTATCTCCGAGCCGCCGACGCGGGGTACCGAAGAGCCGCCTATCGACTTGCCTATGCTTACGATGCGACCTTCAGCTCCGATAATGCGGCCGAGAACATCCTTCTCGCGATCCAGCAGGGCGACAGGCAGATTGCCGATGAGTTGAAGGTGTTTTCGCCTTTCACGCGCACAGCGCTAAAGAGGAGCCTGTCACGGCGCGGCCTTTACGACGGGTCTATCGACGATGAAATCGATCAACTCTTGAAATCGGCTCTCAAGAGCTATGCGGGAAGCTATGGCGGATAGGCGCTGTGTTTCGTTTCGCCTCGCTTCTCCTTTACTAGCGCCGCAAATCTGAGTATCAGGCGGCGGCGCATCCAAAGAACGGAGGCGCTTGCGTTTCAACCACCCGCATTCGTTGGCGGGACTGGACAAGGAGAATTTCGATGTCTGAAACCATTTCCCTGACATTTCCCGATGGTTCCATGCGCAGCTTTCCAGCTGGCGCAACCGGCAGGGATGTCGCCGAATCCATTTCCAAATCGCTCGCCAAGAGCGCGGTCGCCATTGCGCTCGACGGCACTGTGCAGGACCTTTCCGATGCCGTCACCGATGGCAGGATCGAGATCATCACCCGCAAGGACGGCCGCGCGCTGGAGCTCATCCGGCATGATGCTGCGCACGTCATGGCTGAAGCCGTGCAGGAGCTCTGGCCCGGCACGCAGGTGACGATCGGCCCGGTCATCGAAAACGGTTTCTATTACGACTTCGCCAAGAACGAGCCCTTCACGCCCGACGATCTGCCGAGGATCGAGAAGAAGATGAAGGAGATCATTGCCCGCAATGCGCCCTTCACCAAGCAGATCTGGTCGCGCGAGAAAGCCAAGGAAGTCTTTGCCGCCAAGGGCGAGCAGTACAAGGTCGAACTCGTCGACGCGATCCCGGCTGGCCAGGATCTGAAGATTTACAATCAGGGCGAATGGTTCGACCTTTGCCGCGGCCCGCATATGGCCTCCACCGGGCAGATCGGCACGGCCTTCAAGCTGATGAAGGTTGCCGGCGCTTATTGGCGCGGCGACAGCAACAACGCCATGTTGTCCCGCATCTACGGCACGGCATGGGCTGACCAGGCTGACCTCGACAACTACCTGCACATGCTTGCGGAAGCTGAAAAGCGCGACCACCGCAAGCTCGGCCGCGAAATGGATCTGTTCCATTTCCAGGAAGAAGGCCCGGGCGTCGTCTTCTGGCATGGCAAGGGCTGGCGCATCTTCCAGGCGCTCGTCTCCTATATGCGTCGCCGGCTCGCGGTCGATTATGAAGAAGTCAACGCACCGCAGGTACTCGACACTGCGCTCTGGGAAACCTCGGGTCACTGGGGCTGGTATCAGGAAAACATGTTCGCCGTGAAATCGGCGCATGCGATGACGCATCCGGAAGACAAGGAAGCGGATAATCGCGTCTTTGCGCTGAAGCCGATGAACTGCCCCGGCCACGTGCAGATCTTCAAGCACGGGCTGAAATCCTATCGCGAACTGCCGATCCGTCTCGCCGAATTCGGCCTGGTCCATCGCTACGAGCCTTCGGGCGCGCTGCATGGGCTGATGCGTGTGCGCGGCTTCACGCAGGACGACGCGCACATCTTCTGCACCGATGAGCAGATGGCCGCCGAATGCCTGAAGATCAACGACCTCATCCTGTCGGTCTATGAAGATTTCGGCTTCAAGGAAATCGTCGTCAAGCTTTCCACCCGGCCGGAAAAACGCGTCGGTTCCGACGCACTCTGGGATCGCGCCGAAGCCGTGATGACCGACGTGCTGAAGACGATCGAGGCGCAGTCCGAGGGCCGCATCAAGACCGGCATTTTGCCGGGCGAGGGCGCCTTCTACGGGCCGAAGTTCGAATATACGCTGAAGGATGCGATCGGCCGCGAATGGCAGTGCGGGACGACGCAGGTCGATTTCAACCTGCCGGAACGTTTCGGCGCCTTCTATATCGACAGCAACTCCGAAAAGACGCAGCCGGTGATGATCCATCGCGCCATCTGCGGCTCGATGGAACGATTCCTCGGAATCCTGATCGAAAACTTCGCCGGCCATCTGCCGCTTTGGGTGTCGCCGCTGCAGGTGGTGGTCGCGACGATCACTTCGGAAGCCGACGCTTACGGGCTCGAAGTGGCCGAGGCGCTGCGCGAAGCCGGTCTCAACGTCGAGACCGATTTCCGCAACGAGAAGATCAACTACAAGGTCCGCGAACACTCGGTCACCAAGGTGCCCGTCATCATCGTCTGCGGCAGAAAGGAAGCCGAAGAGCGCACGGTCAATATCCGCCGCCTCGGCAGCCAGGACCAGGTTTCGATCGGGCTCGACGCCGCCGTCGACAGCCTTGCCCTGGAAGCGACGCCGCCGGACGTTCGTCGCAAGGCCGCAGCAAGAAAAGCCAGGGCGGCCTGATAACGCCTCTATCCGGCAGCGCCACCCGGTGCTGCCGGAAATCCGATTGGGAGATATTGTCGCTAACCGTGGCCTGTCGCTACGAGGCCGTCCTTTGGGTGGCGCGGGGTCGTGCGTAGAGCCGCTGGCCTTTTTTCACGCAATCCCGAACGGAAAACCTTTCGCCGTCTTCCCGGGATCGTTTTTTCCAATCAATCGAGACTGGAGTCGTCGCCGGCTTGCGGCGCGAGCTGTTCGTAGGAAGGCAGTGGCGCCACCGGAGCCGGCTGGACGCCTGGCGGCGGCGGCGTGCCCACAGGCACTTGCTGCACCGTGCGGGCCGCGTCGTTCACCGGCGGCTGCGGCTGCTGGTCCTTCATCAGAACCTCGACATCGGTATTCCTGCCGGCGACGACAGTGAAATCGCGCTGGTAGATCTTGTCCTTGTTGCGGGCGACGGCGGAATATCCGCCTTCGGCCAGAACCATGGTCGGGAAGGCGCTGACGCTTTCGCCGACGCTGTCGCCGGCCGCCGTCAGGATCGACCATGCCGTATCGGCGATCGCCTCGCCGCCGGCATCGGAGACCAGTTTGAAGGTGACCTGTGCGGCGCGATGCTGGATCGTCGCTTCGGTCAGCTTGCCGGCTTCGACCTGGATGTCGGCGCGGATGACGGCATTGACGCTGCCATATTCGGAAACGATGTGATAGGTGCCGGCATTGAGGCGGACGACGGTATTCGGCGAGACATCGGCCACGACAAGGCCGCGCTCGCCGTCGTCGCGCACTTCCGAGGAATAGATCGAGAAGCTCAGTTGGTCGGGGCGGATGCGGGCGTCGGTGCCGGAGACGGCATTGAGCAGCAGGCCGCCGGCATCGAGCACCATCACCTGCTTGTCGACCTCGCCGTCGGCGGGCACGGTCAGTTTCTTGGTGACGCCGGCGCGGCCGAAGGAGACGTTGACGAAATAATCGCCGGGAGCGAGCTGGAAGGCAGCCGGTCCGCCCTTGGCGCTGGCAATCAGCGGCAGCTTGCCGTCGGCTCCGGCGATCGGGCTGAAGACATACCAGGAGAGGCCTTCCTCAACGGGCGTGCCATCTGCCGTCAGCTTGGCTTCCATCGGGACGTCGCGCAGCTTGACCCCTTCGGCCGTCGTGCCGGGTGCGATGAAAGCATCGAGCTTCGGCATCTTCGACGTCGATTCAAGCTGTTTGAACTCCTTGAAGGCATCCTGAGCGCCGGCGCCTGGAGGCGTCAAGATCGTCAGGGCAATGGCAAGGCCGATGCGTGCAAGAGGCGAAATGCCAAACATCTGTTTCGTGAACCGATTGACTTCTGAAATCGCAAAGGCCACTTCAAGACCAACGCGATGGCAAATTCAAGACCCGCCCATTGCAGCAGCATAAAAATGAGAGTTTCTCCCGCATGAAATCCGATATCAAGCTGATCGACTACCTCGCCGTGCGCCGCTCCATCCCCGCGTTCCAGATGTGCGAACCAGGCCCGGAGAAGGCCGAAATCGAGGAAATCCTGCGTCTTGCCTCGCGTGTTCCCGATCACGGCAAGATCGCGCCATGGCGCTTCATCGTCTATCGCGGAGATCAGCGCGCCCGTCTCGGCGAAGAGCTTCTGACCTTGGCACTTCAGACAAAACCCGAGCTTTCCGAGGAGATGATCCAGGTCGAGCGCGCCCGTTTCACCCGTGCACCCGTGGTCGTTGCCGTCGTCAGCAAGGCAGGGCCGCATATCAAGATCCCGGAATGGGAGCAGCTGATGTCGGCCGGCGCGCTCTGCCTCAATGTCATCCTCGCCGCCAATGCCAGCGGCTATGTCGCCAACTGGCTGACGGAATGGTTCGCCTATGATGAGCGCGCCTATCCGCTGCTCGGCGTCGAGCCTGGCGAAAAAGTGGCGGGCTTCATCCATATCGGTTCGACGACATTTCCGGCGATCGAGCGGCCGCGTCCGGAGCTTGCCGATACCGTGACATGGGTCGGCGGGGAGGGCTGATGTTTTACACCACCGACAGCAACCGGCATGGGTTGGCGCATGATCCGTTCAAGGCGATCGTGTCGCCGCGCCCGATCGGCTGGATCGGCAGCAAGGGCAGGGACGGCTCGATCAACCTCGCACCCTATTCCTTCTTCAACGCCGTTGCCGACCGGCCGAAGCTGGTGATGTTTTCGTCCGCCGGGCGCAAGGACAGCCAGCGCAATGCGGCCGAGACCGGCGTCTTCACCTGCAATTTCGTCGGTCGCGATCTCGCCGAGAAGATGAACCTTTCCTCTGCGGCGCTGCCCTATGGCGAAAGCGAATTCGCTTTCGCCGGCCTGACGCCGAAGCAGGCCGAACTCATCGACGCGCCCTATGTCGGCGAGGCTTTCGCGGTGCTCGAATGCAGGGTCACCGAGATCATCGAGCCGAAGACGCTGTCGGGCACACCGTCGGAAAACGTCCTTGTCTTTGGTGAGGTGGTCGGCATCCGCATAGACGAGGCGATCGTCAGGGACGGTCGTCTCGACATGTCGATCGCCCGGCCCCTCGCGCGCATGGGCTACATGGACTACAGCGAAGGCAGCGATGTTTTCGAGATGATCCGGCCGCATCTGCCGAAGGTTTAGGTCGGCCGCAAGGCATATAAAGGCTTAAGAAATATGGTGAACCAATCTTAAACCTTTTGCCGCTACCGTCGCAGCATTGAATGAAACGCGAGGGAATCGCGTTCAAGTGCTGGGGCGTCGCGTGATCGTAGAAGCTTTCCTTCGTTGGATCGAAACGGCCAAGACCGGAGACCGGGCCCGGGCTGCAAACGCGCTCGGGCGGGCCTATCTGCAATCCGAGATGACGGCGGAGGAGCGGGCGGCAGCCGAGATGGCGATGACCTTTCTTCTCGACGATCCGTCGCCGCGCGTGCGGCTGGCACTTGCCGAGGCGATCGCCTGGTCGCCCGATGCGCCGCGCAGCCTGATCCTTTCGCTCGCCGAAGACCAGCCCGAGGTGGCCTGCCATGCGGTGACCTGTTCGCCGCTTTTGAGCGATGCCGATCTTGTCGATCTCGCCGCGCGCGGCAACGGCGCCACCCGCATGCTGATCGCGGCGAGGGCGCATGTGACGCGCCCGGTTTCCGCAGCGCTTGCGGAGGTCGGCGACGAGGAAGAGCTGCTCTGCCTGCTCGAAAACGACGGGGCGGTGATCTCCAGCCAATCGCTGAAACGTATCGCCGAGCGGCTCGGCGACGGCTGCGACATCCGCAACCTACTTCTCGACCGCAGCGATCTTCCCGCCGATGCCCGCCAACTGCTGACCCAGCATGTCAGCAATGCGCTGGTCGGGCTGCCGCTCGCCCAGGCGGCGATCGGCCTGCAGCGGCTGCAGCGTATCAGCCGCGAGGCGACCGAGGCCGCCATCGTTTCGATCGCCGGCGATATCGCGCCGCGCGAAATCCCTGACCTCGTCGAACATCTGCGCCTCAACGGCCGGCTGACGCCGTCCTTCATGATGCATGCGCTCTGCGCCGGCAAGGTGGATTTCTTCGCGGGAGCGATCGTCGATCTGACGGGGTGCGGCGAGCGCCGGGTGCGCTCGATCCTGGCGACCGGGCGCATGCATGCCGTCCGCGCGCTCTACGAGTCCGCCGGTCTGCCGAGGGATATCAGCGTGATCTTCGTCGAGGCGACGTTGCTGTGGCGCGAGGCCGCGAGAAAAGCGCCGGGCAGCGTGCTCGGCACCGTCTGCGGCCGACTTCTGGAAAAATTTCGCCATCACGACGGCGCCCATGGCGCGGTCGGTGAGCTGCTCGATATGGTGGAAAAGCTTGGGGTCGCCGAACAGCGGCAATCGGCCCGCGTGTATGCGGCGCTGGCGGCCGCATAAATTCAAGAGCCGCTCGCACTGCTCGTCCTCCTGCTGGATAAGATTGATCCTGGCTGGCATATGTCATTCAATTGCATTTCATTGAACCATATTCAAGGAGACCCGGCATGGCATCAAACGCGCTCGTACAAACTCGCATAGATGCTGCCGTCAAGGATCGCGCTACGGCTGTTTTGGAAGATATGGGTCTGACAGTCTCGGATGTCGTGCGCATTTTATTGACCCGCACGGCGAACGAGGGGGCTCTGCCGCTCGAACTTATCAGCAACAGCGACGCTTATGACGCATGGTTTCGTGGAAAGGTCCTTGAAGCTCTCAATGACACGCGAGCCGATGTCGATGATGCCGATGTCGAGGCGAGCTTCGAGAAGAGGCGCGCGTCCGCATTGCGGAAGAGCAAGGCCGCTGAATCGTGAGGCTTGTTTGGGCCAGGTGTGCCGTATCCGACCGAGACAATATTTTCACATACATTGAATCGAGAATCCAAGGGCGGCAGTCCATGTCGACCAGAAAATCGTTTTTGCTGTTCGCCGTCTCGTCGAATTTCCGGAAAGCGGAAGACCGGGAAGGATCGCAGGCACGCGGGAGTTGGTCATCCCAGGCACGCCCTATATCGCCGCATACAATCGTGCAAGAAGACCGAATTCGGATCCTTCGCGTCCTCCACGGTGCCCAGGTTTGGCCCGACGACATTTCAACTGAATGAGTTTGCTGCCACTTAATCAGCCAGCCGCGTCACCACCCAGGAATAGCTGGCGGAGACGAAATGCACCGGTTTGGCCAGCGTGTCCTTGACGCTCCGGCCGGAGGGCAGATGGTCACGGACCTTTCCAGCAATGTCGTCGGCAAAACCACGCAGTCCCTGCGGGTGCTGTTCGACCGCTTCGGGTGCGGCCGGCGGTACGGGCGTGGGTTTCGGCGGCTCGGTGGCGGCGATGGCTTTCGGCGCCTCGCAAACCGCGATCACCGAGGGATAGCTGACATTGGCATAGGTTTTCAGCCGGCGTTCGGCTTCGGCATCGCAGGCGGCAACACTCTCCCAGTGTTTGTCGACTGTCGCGACATAGTTGCACTGGCTGATGGAATCGTCGCAACCGAGAATGGTCATCGCGATCAGCACCGCTTGCATATTTTGCCTCCTTGGCTATTGAGCATGTCATCGTCTTAGAGGGCGCAATTCCAACCGAATGAAGGCGAGAGCATTAACTCTTGGTCATCTCGGGAAAAACTTGTGCCTGCCCGGAAGAAAGAAGCAGCATGTCCGTCACCATCGCCCTGGAGCCGCCGCGTCAGGACGGCGTCATCCGCCTTCTCGATCTTTCCGATGCCTATGCGCAGTCGCTCTATCCCCCGGAGAGCAACCATCTTGTCGACCTATCCTTGCTGGAAAAGCCGTCGGTGAGCTTCCTGGTCGCGCGCAACGGCGATACGATCGTCGGCTGTTGCGCGCTCGTCGAAGCTGGCGACGGCACGGCGGAGATCAAGCGCATGTTCGTCGATCCCGAGGCGAGGGGCCTGAGGATTGCCAGCGGCCTGATGAATGCGCTCGAAGCGATCGCTGGGGAAAAGCGGTTGTCGGCGATCCGGCTCGAAACCGGCATCTACCAGCCCGAGGCGATCGCGCTCTACCGCAAATACGGATACCGGGACATTGAGCCTTTCTGGACCTATCTGCCGGACCCGCTCAGCCTGTTCATGGAAAAGCGGCTGGGATGACGATTAGCCAAGGCCGGTTCAGCCGTCGGCAATAACGCCTTTTCAGCCTTCGGCAACACCTTCTTTTCAGCCTTCGGCAACACGGGGAATTGCTTTCGGCGGTCCGGGGATTGCCGGCGGGGCTTGCTCGTCGATGAGAACCTGCGGTCCCGTTTCTCCCTTATCGGCATTGCGGGCTTCGTGGATCCATTCGCGCCAGATGGCGACGATCAGTGCCATCAGCACCGGGCCGATGAAGAGGCCGAGGAAACCCATCGTCTTGACGCCGCCGACGAGGCCGAAGAAGGTCGGCAGGAAGGGCAGCTTGATCGGGCCGCCAACAAGCTTCGGCCGCAGCGTCTTGTCGACGATGAAGAGTTCGACCGTTCCCCAGACGAAGAGACCGATGCCGGCGACATGCGAGCCGCTGGCCAGCAGATAGATCGACACCAGCGTGAAGGAGAGCGGCGCGCCGCCCGGTATCAGCGCCATCACGCCGGTCAGCACGCCGAGGGTCACCGGTGACGGCACGCCGGCAATCCAATAGGCAAGGCCGAGCACGATGCCTTCGCCGATCGCAATCAGCGTCATGCCCATGACGGTGGAGCTAATCGTCGCCGGCACGACGCGGGAAATGCGCTCCCAGCGGTTCGGCAGAATGCGCTCGCCGAGCATGTCGATCTGCTTGGAGAAGGAAAAACCGTCGCGATAGACGAAGAACAGCGCGATCAGCATGAAGAGCAGCGTCAGCAGCAGGTGGAAGGCGCCGCCGCCGGCGGCAAGCACGGCCCGGTAGATATTGCCGATATTGGCGCCGCTGACGGCCTGGATGACCTCGCCCAAGGCGCCGGGGCTGCCGATATATTTGGTCCAGACCTCATCGAGATAGGTGCCCGCCCAAGGCAGCGCGATGATCCAGGCCGGTGTCGGGGCGCCGGCGCGGTTGGCGTGGATTGCCCAGGCAACCCAGGTGCGCACTTCACCCGTGGTATAGGTGACCGCAAGCCCGATCGGGATGACCAGGAAAGTGACGATCATGATGATGGCGATGGTCGCGGCGACCGTCGTATTGCCGCCGACGCGGGCAAGAAGCTTGCGGTAGAGCGGCCAGCTGGCGAAGCCGATGACCAAGGCTGCCAACACCGGCACGAGGAAGCCGTAGAAGAAGTAGACGCCGGCCGCGACGATCAGAACCAGCAGCCAGCGTGCCGCCGAGATGGAGGGAATCAGCGGTGTGCGTGTCGGCGCCGACGAGCCGAGCCATCGCGGTTCATGATTGCTTTTCTGACGGTCGAACACACCCACACGCGCCTCTTCTTTTTCTTGTCCTCTGGTTATGGGCCATCACCCCGGCTGTTTCAAGGTCCGCACCCCGAAAGCGTATACAAAGCGTCGCTATTCGGCCGTCAGACCGCGCGTCTTACTGCTGCGGACGCTTGAGAAGCTTGAAGGCGTAGAATTGCGTTTTCTGGGCGGTCGAGAAATTGTTGTCGGAACCCAGAATGAGAACGTCGGTGCCATCCTTGGCCTTGCCGAGCGACATCGCCTCGATATTGTCGGGGACGAGCCCGATTGCTCTCAGATCAAGGACTTGGCTCTTGCGGGCAGGGACGACGCGCTGGTCGGTTTTGGCGAGCGATGCGATGGCGGATACATCGGTGGCATCGGCCAGATCCATCATCATGATCTTGATGGTGTTGCCGTAGCCCTCTGCATAGCTGCGCTCGACGGCGAGCAGGCGGTGGTCGTCAAGCGCAAGCATTTCCGACATGCCGTTGTCATTGCCGCCATCGGGTTTGGTGGCGGCCTGCGGGATCGGCGAGACCGGATAGACATACTGAGCCTTCGGCTCGCCGGTTGCGCCGTCATAACGGATGATACGCGACAGGCTGCCTGATGTCAGCGAGGGGTTCGGGCCGTCCTGATAGAGCGCGGCTTCGACGCCGACGAAAACGTCGCCCGAAGGCGTCACGGCGATATCCTCGAAGGCAAGGTTATCGCGGATGCCGGTGGACTTGTCGGCTGTCGGAGCAAAGCCTTCCGGCAGCTTGAATTCGCGCAGGAAGGAACCGTCCGGCGAAGCGACGCGGATAAAGGGCGGCAGCAGCACCTTGGCGTCGCCTTCGCTGCCCCAATAGATGCCGTCCTTGCCGAGGCGGATCGATTCCGGATCGACGGTCTTTGCCGCGAAAGGTTCGCCGTTCCTGTCTTTCAGTGTCACATGCTTGACGATGGAAACACCCTTGAGGCCCGAGGCATCGACATCCACATCGAGCTCATAGAAGCGAGCCGGGGCCTTGTCCGAGCGATCGTCGCTGATGGCGAGATAGTGGCCGGTGGCGGCATCGAAATCGAGGCCGGAAATGCCGCCGAATTCGGCGCCTTTTTCCATGTGGCCGGTGGGGATGACGAATTCACCGAGATAGGAGAGCGCAATGCCGGCGGCGCAGTCGCCGAAGGGGCAGGCGGTCTCGAAGGTGGCCTCGATATTGGTGGCATAGGCGGCGACGGTGCTGGACAGGAGAACGAAAGCGGCAGCCGCGAGAAAACGCTTGGTCATGACAAATATCCGGCAACGGGTTGGAAAACGGTTCAGACGCCCTCGGGAGAAGGTGCGTCGACCGTTTCATGCGCCGGTTGTTTGACGGAGTTGTTACGGTTCTTCGTCAGTTCCGTGAAATCGTCGATGCTAAAATGTCGGCGCGCCGAACCTGCCCGACCGGCCGGCGCGCTTGAAGGCATCATTTAAATATCGAGGTTTTCGGCGAAAGCGGCGCGTTCCTGGATGAAGCGGAAACGGGCTTCCGGCTTGGTGCCCATCAGATCGTCGACGGCACTGCGGGTGCCCTCGAAATCCACCTCGTCGATCAGCACCTTCAGCAGGGTGCGCTTGGACGGATCCATCGTGGTTTCCTTGAGCTGGGCGGGCATCATTTCGCCGAGACCTTTGAAGCGGCTGATCTCGACCTTCGCCTTGCCCTTGAACTCCGTCTGCATCAGCTCGGCGCGATGATTGTCGTCGCGGGCATAGGCGGATTTCGACCCCTGGGTGATCTTGTAGAGCGGCGGCACGGCGAGGAAGAGGTGGCCGCCGCGCACCAGTTCCGGCATCTCCTGATAGAAGAAGGTGATGAGCAGCGAAGCGATATGGGCGCCGTCGACGTCGGCATCGGTCATGACGATGATGCGCTCGTAGCGCAGGTCTTCGTCGCGGTATTTCGAGCGCGTGCCGCAGCCGAGCGCCTGGATGAGATCGGCAAGCTGCTGGTTGGCGCCGAGTTTTTCGCGGCCGGCGCTGGCGACGTTGAGGATCTTGCCGCGCAGCGGCAGAATTGCCTGGTTGGCGCGGTTGCGCGCCTGCTTGGCCGAACCACCTGCCGAGTCCCCTTCGACGATGAAGAGTTCGGCGCCTTCGGCGGTGTTCTGCGAGCAGTCGGCAAGCTTGCCGGGCAGGCGCAGCTTGCGCACCGCCGTCTTGCGGTTGACTTCCTTTTCCTTGCGGCGGCGCAGGCGCTCCTCGGCGCGCTCGATCACCCAGTCGAGCAGCTTGGCCGATTCGTTAGGATTGTCGGCAAGGTAATGGTCGAAGGGATCGCGCAGCGCGTTCTCGACGATGCGCTGGGCCTCGACGGTCGCCAGCTTGTCCTTGGTCTGGCCGACGAATTCCGGCTCGCGGATGAAGACCGACAGCATGCCGACGGCCGAGATCATCACGTCATCGGTGGTGATCTGCGCGGCGCGCTTGTTCTGCGTCAGCTCGGCATAGGCCTTCAGGCCCTTGGTCAACGCGATGCGCAGGCCGGCCTCATGCGTGCCGCCTTCAGGGGTCGGGATGGTGTTGCAATAGGAATGCACCTGCGGATCGCCGCCATACCAGGTGATCGCCCATTCCATCGAGCCGTGGCCGCTGGTCTTCTCCGTCTTGCCGGCGAAAATCTCGCGGGTGACGGTGAACTCCTTGCCCATCGTCGCCTGCAGATAGTCCTTCAGGCCGCCGGGGAAGTGGAAGACCGCCTTGTCGGGCACCTCGGAACCTTCGGGCAGGACGCCCGGCTCGCAGCTCCAGCGGATCTCAACGCCGCCGAACAGATAGGCCTTCGAGCGCGCCATCCGGAACACCCGGGCGGCGTCGAACTTCATGTGATCGCCGAAGATCTGCGGGTCGGGGTGGAAGCGTACGCGGGTACCGCGGCGATTGTGGACGTCGCCCAATTCTTCGAGCCCGCCCTGCGGCAGGCCGCGGGAGAAGCGCTGGCGGTAGAGCTTGCGATTGCGCGCCACTTCCACTTCGAGGTCGTCGGAAAGCGCGTTGACGACCGAGACGCCGACGCCATGCAGGCCGCCCGAGGTCTCGTAAGCCTTGCCGTCGAATTTGCCGCCGGCATGCAGCTTGGTCATGATCACTTCGAGCGTCGACTTGCCCGGCACCTGAGGGTGGTTCTCGACCGGGATGCCGCGGCCGTTGTCGGAGACCGTCAGGTAACCTGCGAGATCAAGATAGACCTCGATGAAATTGGCGTGTCCGGCGACCGCTTCGTCCATCGCGTTGTCGATGACTTCGGCAAAGAGGTGATGCAGCGCCTTTTCGTCGGTGCCGCCGATATACATGCCCGGGCGCATGCGCACCGGCTCGAGGCCTTCGAGGACGCGGATCGACGAGGCGCCGTATTCATCGGCATTCGACGCGGTAGGTGCCGGGCGCGCAGAGGCTCCCGCAGCAGAGGGGGCTCCAGCAGCAGGTGGGGCAGCAGCGGGCGCAGCCGTCACCGCCGGCCGTTCGGCCGCAGGCTTCTGCGCCTCCTCGCGTTTTTCAGAGAGGGGCATTCCGGAAAAGAGGTCGTTGCTATCGTCCATGGAGCCGTTCAGATCTTCATCCTGTCTTGGGTCAGGCTTGGGGCTTGCATCCGCCGCCGACCCAAAATCACCGCATTTCATGTCACGTTTGCGAATCAGGCAGATTTTGCCAGAAAGCACCTCTATACGCGACACCGCCAGTTTTGGCGGCTTTTCACCCATGATTTGCGTTGCCGGGCGCCGAATGGCAAGCGGCGGCAGGCTTCAGGAACCATCCGAATGCGAATGTCCACAAGTCATTGCACCATCATCACTGCAATTGCGGCCTTTTTCCTGTCCGCGGCTATTTTGTCGGCTGCCGGGCCGGTCAGGGCAGGCGATGCGCTGCCGCCGTTCAAGGACGATCTGTTTTCGCAGCAGGCCATCTTGCAGACGGGCGATGACGGCGCCTTCGAGGTCATCGGCTATGACGAGATTCGCGATATCAACGGCCGCGACCAGATCCCGCAAAAGCGGGTGCAGCAGAAATATGTGGCGCTCGGCATCCGCAAGGCCCAAGTCGACGAGACGCTGTCTCTGGACGGCATCCGGCTCGATGTCACCAGGGTGGGACAGGCCCAGAATGCCGCATTCACGGTGATTTTCATCCATGGCCGCGATGGCGACCGCCGGCTGGGCGCCAACGACTACAGCTTCGGCGGCAATTTCAACAGGCTGAAGAACCTCGTCGCCGGCAATGGCGGCGTCTATTATTCGCCGACGGTCAGGAGTTTCGACAGCAATGGCGTTGCGGCCATCGCCGGCCTCATCCGCTACGCCAGCGCCCAATCGGCCGGCCGGCCGATCATCCTGTCCTGCGCCTCGATGGGCAGCCAGGTCTGCTGGGGCATTGCCCGCGACGAGGGCAGCGTCAAGCGGTTGAAGGGCATGCTTGTCATGAGCGGCGTCAGCGATCCCGATTTCACCAGGAGCGCCTTCTACAAGGCGAAGCTGCCGCTCTGGTTCGCCCATGGCAGCCGCGACCCGGTCTATGCCGCCAGCACCCAGCAGGCGCTGTTCGAAAGCCTGCACAAGGCCAAATATCCGACGCACTTCACGCTGTTTCAGACCGGCAATCACGGGACGCCGATCCGGATGATCGACTGGCGCCGGGTCTTGAACTGGATTCTTGCCGGTTAGCGATTGAATTCCGCAGAAATATAGGCGGGATCGCCGAGATTCCCCTTACGTCAAGGGCATGATGCTTTTCTTTGCCGCGCGCTTTTGATATGGCCCAAGGCCTACGCAGAAATTGGAAGGCTGGCATGACACCTGACGTGCGCCCGCTCGTGGCGGGAAACTGGAAAATGAATGGCATGCGTGCCTCCCTGGATCAGATCAAGGCGATCGCCGAGGGCGTTTCCTCGCCGCTTGCCGACAAGATCGAAGCGCTGATCTGCCCGCCGGCGACGCTGCTCTACGTGGCAACGGCGCTCTGCACCGACAGCCCGCTGGCGATCGGCGCTCAGGATTGCCATCAGAACCCGTCGGGTGCGCATACCGGTGACATCTCGGCCGAGATGATTGCCGATTGTTTCGGCACTTATGTCATCGTCGGCCACTCCGAGCGGCGCACCGACCATGCCGAAACGGATCACCTGGTCCGCGCCAAGGCGGAGGCCGCCTTCGCCGCCGGGCTGACGGCGATCATCTGCATCGGCGAAACGGCCGATGAACGCCGGACAGGCCAGGCGCTCGACGTCATCAAACGTCAGCTTTCCGCCTCGGTTCCGGACGGCGCCACCGCCGAGAACACCGTCATCGCCTATGAGCCGATCTGGGCGATCGGCACCGGTGTGACGCCGACGGCGGGCGATGTCGAAAAGGCGCATGCCTTCATGCGTGCCGAGCTCGTGGCCCGCTTCGGCGACGAAGGCCGCAAGATGCGTCTTCTCTATGGCGGCTCGGTCAAGCCGGCCAATGCCGGCGAGCTGATGGGCATCGCCAATGTCGACGGTGCGCTGATCGGCGGGGCGAGCTTGAAAGCGGCTGACTTCCTCGCCATCTACCGGGCCTATGAGGCGTTGCTCGCCTGAGGCATTGTTTTTATTCCCGGGTTATTCGTTTATCCCGGGGCTTATTCCGGGCCGAAGGGCTTGGAATAGATGAAAGCCTCATGTAAAGAGCCGCCAGAATTCTTAACTTTGTCCGTCTCCAGGCGGGCAGGACTGGACCCATGCAGACCGTATTGATTGTCATTCATCTCATGATCGTGCTCGCCCTTGTCGGCGTGGTGCTCATCCAGCGCTCGGAAGGCGGCGGCCTCGGCATCGGCGGCGGTTCGGGCTTCATGTCGGCGCGCGGCACGGCCAATGCGCTGACGCGCACCACCGCGATCCTGGCGACCCTGTTCTTCCTGACCTCGCTCGGCCTCGGCGTTCTGACGCGTTACCAGGGCCGTCCGAGCGATATCCTCGACCGCATCCCGGCAACGGGCGGCCAGGGCAACGGCATTCTCGATTCGCTCGGCGGCGGCGCGCAGGCTCCAGCCAGCCAGCCGGCCGGCAATGGCGTTCCGAGCAGCGGTGCTGCCACGCCCGCACCGCAGGCCCCCGCCGCTCAAGCTCCGGCAACTGGGACTCCGGCAACGACCGCTCCGGCGACTCCGGCTGCCAGCGAACCTTCAGCGACGGCTCCGGCAACGACTGCTCCGGCCGCGCCCGCAACTCCGGCCGCGCCGGCACCGGCTCAGCCCGCCGGCGTCCCGACGGGACAGTAAACCGGTCTTCGACATAAACCGCCGGCAGGCCCTCGGGTCTGCCGGTTTTCTTTTGTTCAGATTCCTTCGCCAGGCTTCGAAAGTTCCGGAAAAGAATTTTTGGGGCTGGTGGAATCGTTTTTGAAAAGGTATCCGGTGAATCCCATGGCGCGATACGTATTCATCACTGGCGGCGTGGTTTCCTCCCTCGGAAAAGGAATTGCGGCCGCGGCTCTCGGAGCGTTGCTGCAGGCCCGTGGATATCGGGTGCGGCTTCGCAAGCTCGACCCCTATCTGAATGTGGACCCGGGCACGATGAGCCCGACCCAGCACGGCGAGGTCTTCGTCACCGACGACGGCGCGGAAACCGATCTCGATCTCGGCCACTACGAACGCTTCACGGGGCGTTCGGCGACCAAGACCGACAACATCACCACCGGCCGCATCTACAAGAACATCATCGACAAGGAACGGCGCGGCGACTATCTCGGCGCGACGGTGCAGGTTATTCCGCACGTTACCAACGAAATCAAGGATTTCGTTATCGAGGGCAATGACGATTACGACTTCGTCATCTGCGAGATCGGTGGCACGGTCGGCGATATCGAGGCGATGCCGTTCATGGAGGCGATCCGCCAGCTCGGCAACGACCTGCCGCGCGGCACCGCCGTCTACGTCCATCTGACGCTGATGCCCTACATTCCGGCGGCCGGCGAACTCAAGACCAAGCCGACCCAGCATTCGGTCAAGGAACTGCAGGCGCTCGGCATTCATCCCGATATCCTGCTGGTGCGCGCCGACCGCGAAATTCCGGAAGCCGAGCGGCGCAAGCTGTCGCTGTTCTGCAATGTGCGCCCGTCGGCCGTCATTCAGGCGCTCGACGTCGCCAACATCTACGACGTGCCGATCGCCTACCACAAGGAAGGCCTTGATGACGAAGTGCTCGCAGCCTTCGGCATCGAGCCGGCGCCGAAGCCGCGTCTCGACCCCTGGGAAGAGGTCTGCAGCCGCATCCGCACCCCGGAAGGCGAAGTGACGATCGCGATCGTCGGCAAATATACCGGCCTCAAGGATGCCTATAAATCGCTGATCGAGGCGCTGCATCACGGCGGCATCGCCAATCGCGTCAAGGTCAAGCTCGAATGGATCGAGTCCGAGGTCTTCGAAAAGGAAGATCCGGCGCCCTATCTGGAAAAGGTGCACGGCATCCTCGTGCCCGGCGGCTTCGGCGAACGCGGTTCGGAAGGCAAGATCCACGCGGCCCGCTTCGCCCGCGAACGCAAGGTGCCGTATTTCGGCATCTGCTTCGGCATGCAGATGGCGGTCATCGAGGCGGCGCGCAATCTCGCCGACGTGTCCGGCGCTTCCTCGACCGAATTCGGCCCGACCAAGGAGCCGGTGGTCGGCCTGATGACCGAATGGGTCAAGGGCAACGAGCTGCAGAAGCGCACGGCAGCCGGCGATCTCGGCGGCACGATGCGCCTCGGCGCCTATAAGGCGGCGTTGAAGAAGGGCACGAAGATCTCGGATATCTACGGTTCCACCGATATTTCCGAGCGTCACCGCCACCGCTACGAGGTCAATGTCGACTACAAGGACCGGCTCGAGAGCTGCGGCCTGGTCTTCTCGGGCATGTCGCCGGATGGCGTGCTGCCGGAGACGATCGAATATCCCGATCATCCGTGGTTCATCGGCGTGCAGTACCACCCGGAACTGAAGAGCCGGCCGCTCGACCCGCATCCGTTGTTTGCGAGCTTCATCGAAGCGGCGACGGAACAGAGCCGCCTCGTCTGACCACAGTGACGATCCAGATCGCGCGATTTCAAGCGCGATCTGGGCAAGTGCTTGCGGCGCTCTATTTTGCCGGCATGGCCACCCGACGCAGCACTACCGTTTCACGCTTCATCGCCGCGCCGCCCCAGCGCATCTACCGTGCCTTCCTGGATGCAGAGGCAGTCGCCACCTGGCTTCCACCCGTTTCGATGAGGGGCGTCGTCAATGCCTTCGAGGCCAGGGAAGGCGGCGCGTTCAGCATGTCGCTGGTCTATGCCGATGAGGAGGCGTCGCAGCCAGGCAAGACCTCCGACAAGACCGACAGGTTCGAGGGCCGTTTCGCAAGGCTCGTGCCTGACGAACGGATCGTCTGGGCCACGGTCTTCGATTCCGACAACGAAAGCTTTTCCGGGGAGATGACGGTCAGCACGACATTGGCGCCTGTGGATGGCGGCACCGCTGTGACGATGGTCTGCGACAACGTCCCCTCCGGCATCCGCCTTGAAGACAATGAGGAAGGCTGCCGTTCGACGCTCGGCAACCTCGCCGCTTTCGTCGGCGGCTGACGCTCGGCGGCAGGGCTGCCCCGCCGCCGAAGCCAATCGTCAGGCCGCGGCCGGCAGCGGGCCGATATAGACCGAGCCCGGACGGATCAGCCGGCCGTCGAGTGCCTGTTCGCGCGCATGCGCCAGCCAACCGACGGTGCGGCCAATTGCAAAGACGCCGGTGAAGGCGTCCCGCGGGAAGCCCAGCGCTTCGAGCAGCAGCGCGGTGTAGAATTCGACATTGACGTCGAGCGGCCGGTCCGGCTTGCGCGCTTTGAGGATCGCCAAGGCGGCAGCCTCCACGGCTTCGGCCAGCGCACCGCGGGTGCTGTCCACCTGTTCCGAGGCAATCAGCGGCCTCAGCGCGCCTTTCAAGGCGTCGGCGCGCGGATCGCGGACGCGGTAGATGCGGTGGCCGAAGCCCATCAGCCGTTCGCCGCGATCAAGCGCTTCGCCGAGCCATCGGCCGGCATTCTCGGCGGCTCCGATCGAATCCAGCATGTCGAGCACCGGCCCCGGCGCGCCGCCATGCAACGGTCCCTTCAGTGCGCTCACCGCCGCGAGCACCGAAGAGGTAAGGCCGGCCTGGGTCGAGGCGATGACGCGGGATGCGAAGGTCGAGGCATTGAGGCCATGGTCGGAGATCGTCACCAGATAAGTATCGAGCGCCGCTGTCTGCTCCCTGGTCGGCAATTGTCCGGTCAGCATGCGCAGGATATCGGCCGCCTGCGGCAGCGAGACGTCGGGCGCGATCGGTTTTTCACCGCGCTGCAGGCGCAGAACCGCGGGCAGGAAGACCGCGGGCGCCGCGAGAAGGCTGAGTGCGGTATCAAAATCCTCGCCATCGGGCAGCCGGGCGATCAGCGCCCGCATCGCATCGACCGGCGGCAGCGCCAGTATCGAGGCATCAGCGGCCTCGACATGGTGGAATGTCCCGGCCCGCGCTTTCGCCAGCCACTCGCGCAATTGCGCTTCATCGAAGCTTCGCTCCATCAGCCCATCGAGCAGCAATGCGGCGACACCCTCATAGCTGCAGTCTGCGACCAGATGATCGAGCGATACACCACGAATGATCAGCCGCCCCCCTTCGCCATCGACATCCGAGAGCTGCGTTTCGGCGGCAATGACGTCTTCCAAGCCATTTTTCATATTGTTTCTCCTTTACGACAAGGATGATCCGACCTACTCTCATTGACGTCAATCTTGATGTAATCGATCAACATGAGGCTGTGATGCCGTGGCTGACTGCCGAGGAAGCGCTGCAGGCGCTGAAGACCAAGCCGCAGACGCTCTACGCCAATGTCAGCCGCGGGCGCATCCGCGCCAAACCCGATCCCGCAGACCCGCGCCGCAGCCTCTATCAGGCTGAGGACGTGAAGCGGCTGGCCGAACGCCATGCCGGCCGCCGCAAGGCCGAAACGGTTGCCGCCGAGACGATCCGCTGGGGCGACCCGGTGCTGTCCTCGGCGATCTCCACCATCACAGCCGGACGGCTTTTCTATCGCGGACGAGACGCGGCCGATTTTTCCGAGGCGGCGACGCTGGAGCAGACGGCGGCATTGCTCTGGAACGGTGCGGAAGTACTTGCTTCCGGCACTGCAGCGGACCATGCGGCTCCATCGCTCCAGGCTGCATTCCTGGCGCTTGCCCGGCGGGTGACATCCGATCTGCCGTCACTCGGCCGCTCGCAAGCCGTGCTTCGCCGGGACGCGGGCGGGGTGCTCTCTACGGTCGCCGATGCGCTGGCGCCGGGGCCTTCAGACCAGCCGCTGCATTTGCGGCTTGCAGAGAGCTGGCGGCGGCCAGATGCTGCCGATTGCCTGCGCCGGGCGCTGGTGCTGCTTGCCGATCACGAACTCAACGCCTCGACCTTTGCGGCACGGGTCACGGCGTCGGCGGGCGCCGCCCTTTCGGCCGCCGTGCTTTCCGGATTGGCGACGCTGACGGGGCCGCTGCATGGCGCCGCCTGGCAGGGCGTCGACAGCTTGATCGCGGCCTCTGCCACCCTTGGAGCGGAGCAGGCGATCCGCCGCACGCTTGCCCAGGGCCATAGGCTGTCGGCCTTCGGCCATCCGCTCTATCCCGACGGCGATATCAGGGCGCACGCGCTGCTTTCGCATTTTCCCCTGCCGCAGCCGTTTGCCGAGGTGCGGCAGACCGGCGAGGAGATGGTCGGTGAGAAGGTCAACGTCGATTTCGCGCTTGCCGCGATGGCCGCCAGCTTCGATCTGCCGCGGGAAGCGCCGATCATCCTGTTTTCGCTTGCCCGTTCCGCCGGCTGGCTGGCGCATGCGATGGAGCAGATCGACAGCGGCGACTTGATCCGGCCGCGGGCGCGTTATGCCGGGCCGGCGCCCGAAACCAGCCGCGGCGCATAAGGGGAGTGCCGGTTTGCTTTTTTGCCTAGGGAAATATCCGAATTCGGCTATCATGCCCGACATGGAAGAAGACGGTTGGCGGGCGCTTTCGAAAAAGCTGTCCGCCCGGTCATGGGGGCTTTCCATGCATAGGACCTTTCGCAGCCTGCTTGCCGCCGCACTCGCTGTCGGCTTCATTCCGCATGGAGCGGCCTTTGCGCAGTCTGCCGGCTGCACCATCTCGCGCGATGCCGGCGCCCGTCAGGTGTTCACTTGCCCGGGCGGCGTCAAGGTGACGGCGGAGGCTGGCGCTTCCTTCCGGCTTGCCGACCGCAACCGGGACGGCAGTCCCGATTCGGCGTCGCTGCGGCGCAAGGCGATCCTCGTCGATGTCGACAGCAGTCAGCACGCCGGCGGTTTTCAGGTGGTGACGCCGCAGGCGATCGCTGCGGTGCGCGGCACGCAATGGGCCGTCGACGTCGCCAGTGGCAAGACTTCGGTGCTGGTCGTCAGAGGCAGTGTGGCCGTCCGCCGGCCGGCGGGCGAGCCAGTGGTGCTGTCGCCGGGCGAGGGCGTCGACGTCAGCGATGGCAGGGAACCGCTCGTCGTGCGTCGCTGGCCGGCGCCGCGCGCCGCCGCCCTTCTTGCCCGCCTCGGCCAATAAGTCCATGAACCATCGCCTGCAGACGGTGATCGCGCTGCTGCTCGCCGGTCTTTGGGGGGCGGCACTCGGCTATGCCAATCTCAATGGCGGAAGCGGGCTGCTCGACCGGATGGAGGCCTCGCTTGCCGATATCCGCAGCGTCGTCATCGGGGCGAAGACGCCGCCTCCCGTCGTCTCGATCGTCGCCATCGACGACCGCACCGCTGCCACCCACGGCTATCCGCTTGATCGGGCCACGCTTGCGCGCTTGGTCGGCGCAATCACCGCCTTAAAGCCGAAGGCGCTGGCGCTCGACATTCTGCTCGTCGATCCGGGGCCGGAGGAGGGCGATGCGGCGCTGGCTGCCGCCCTTGTCGAGGGGCCGAGCGTAATTGCCGCCGCGGCCACCTTTGCCAGAA
Organism: Rhizobium sp. N122; assembly: GCF_002211295.1. NCBI lineage: Bacteria > Pseudomonadati > Pseudomonadota > Alphaproteobacteria > Hyphomicrobiales > Rhizobiaceae > Rhizobium > Rhizobium sp. N122. The sequence goes on from NZ_LOKU01000023.1 coordinate 351,446, forward strand.
GCCGCCAAGAGGTCAGCAATGCGGCGAACGATCCGCTTGCAGCCATCCCCGAGGCAAACCAGATTCTGTTGCCGCTTCCCCGCTTCGCCGAAGCCGCCGCGGTCGGCGTCGTCAATGTCGCCACTGATCAGACCGGCACGCCGCGCTTCATCCCGCTGATTTCGCGTGGTGCGGATCGGTTGGATCCGGCCTTTCCGCTGCGTGCCGCGTCGGTGGCGCTCGGCGCCGATCCCAGCATCGAGCCCTATGCCATAATGCTCGGAAAGCTGCGTATCCCCACCGATATCGGCCAGCGCCTGCCGGTGACGTTCTACGGCGGGCGCGGCAGCATCGCCACCTTGAGCGCCGCCGATGCGCTGGATGGCAAGCTTTCTGGAGATGCCGTTGCCGGCCGCATCGTCGTCATCGGTTCGACGGTCACCGGCGGCGGCGATGTCTTCCCGACGCCATTCGACCCCGTCATGCCTGGTGTCGAAGTTATGTCGACGGCAATCACCCATCTCGTCAGCGGCGACGGCATGATGCGCGACCACAGGATCCGGCTGATCGACGCCGGCACCGCCGTCGGGCTGCCGCTCGTGCTCGTTTCGCTGATCGCCTGGCGGCGGAGTGCTGCGGGCTATGTCATCATCGTGCTGACGCTGATCGTCTGGGCGGTGCTCAATCTGTCGGCCTTTGCGCACGGCTACTGGCTGAGCGCGGCGCTGCCGATCGCCGCGGCGCTGCCGCCGGCGCTGATCTTCGGCGCAGCCGAACTCTGGCTCGACCGCGGCCGCGCCCGCCATTTCGCCGAGCAGAGCGCGCTCTTGCAGCGCATCGAGGCGCCGGGTCTCGGCGAGTGGCTGGCGCGCAATCCGAATTTCCTTGCCCAGCCGGTGCGCCAGAACGCCGCCGTCATCTTCATCGATCTCTCGGGGTTCACCGGCCTCAGTGAAAATCTCGGGCCGGTCAAGGTCAGCGAGGTGCTGAGCGGTTTCTTCGAACTGATCGACGAGGAGACGCGCGCTCACGGCGGCGCCATCACCAGCTTCATGGGCGACGGGGCGATGATCCTGTTCGGACTGCCTGAACCTGCCGCTGACGACGCCGCCCGGGCCGTCGCCTGCGCCGTCAGCCTGTGCGAGCGCACCCGGGCCTGGCTTCAGGCGCATGCGGGCTTTGCCGAGAAGAAAATCGGCTTCAAGGTCGGCGCCCATTGCGGGCCGATCGTTGCCTCGCGGCTCGGCACCGGCGACCGGCAGCAGATCACGGCGGCGGGCGACACCATCAATGTCGGCAGCCGGCTGATGGAGGTGGCCGCCCTCCATGGCGTCGAGCTGGCGCTGAGCGCTGAAATCGTCCGTGCGGCAGGCCCCGACAGCGTGCTGCTGCGGGCCGGCCGCATGGAGGGTCCGTTGGAAACGGCGTTGCGCGGCCGGGCGAGCCATATCGACACCTGGCTGTGGCGCAGCCGCACGCTTTGACAATCGCCGCCGGAGCGGCTAGGAACGGCACAAATACCCCGCCGGCTGGCTCCGGCCATGGCGCATTTCGCGCCTGACAGCTCCGAAAGATCGAAACCCATGACAGAATTCAACGGCGTCGTTCCGGCGATCGCCAAGGCGTTGCAGAAGCGCGGTTACGCCGAACTCACCCCGGTGCAGAAGGCGATGCTCGATCCCAACCTCGCCGCTTCCGACGCGCTGGTCTCGGCCCAGACCGGCTCCGGCAAGACCGTCGCTTTCGGCCTGGCGCTGGCGCCGACGCTGCTTGAGGGCGGGGAACGCTTCGGCAATGCCGGCGCGCCGCTCGCGCTTGTCATCGCCCCGACGCGCGAACTTGCCCTGCAGGTGAAGCGGGAGCTCGAATGGCTCTATGAGATGACCGGCGCCGTCATCGTCAGCTGCGTCGGCGGCATGGACATCCGCAGCGAGCGTCGAGCGCTCGAACGTGGCGCGCATATCGTCGTCGGCACGCCCGGTCGTCTCTGCGACCATATCCGCCGCCGGGCGCTCGACATGTCGGAACTGAAGGCCGCCGTGCTCGACGAAGCCGACGAGATGCTCGATCTCGGATTCCGTGAAGATCTGGAATTCATTCTCGATTCGGCGCCGGACGAACGCCGGACGCTGATGTTTTCGGCAACCGTGCCGGCCGCGATCGCCAAGCTTGCCAAGAGCTACCAGCGCAATGCCGTGCGCATCAGCACCGCCGCCGAGGAAAAGCAGCATATCGACATCGAATATCGCGCGCTGATGGTGGCCCCGAGCGACCGCGAGAACGCGATCATCAACGTGCTGCGCTATTACGAGGCGACCAACGCCATCGTCTTCTGTTCGACGCGCGCTGCCGTCAATCATCTCACGTCGCGTTTCAACAACCGCAATTTCGCCGTGGTGGCGCTTTCGGGCGAGTTGACGCAGAATGAACGCAGCCATGCGCTACAGGCGATGCGCGACGGCCGCGCCCGCGTCTGTATTGCGACCGACGTCGCTGCCCGCGGCATCGACCTGCCGGGCCTCGATCTGGTCATCCATGCCGACCTGCCGACCAATCCGGAAACTCTGCTGCACCGTAGCGGCCGTACCGGCCGGGCCGGGCGCAAGGGTATCAGCGCCATGATCGTGCCGCTGAATGCACGGCGCAAGGCCGAGCGCCTGCTCGAGAATGCCGGTATTTCGGCCGCCTGGGCTCGCCCGCCTTCGGCCGAAGAGGTGAATGAGCGCGACGACGAGCGGCTGCTCGCCGATCCGATCTTCAGCGAAGCGGCGCAGGAGGAAGAGCAGGGGCTGGTGCAGCAACTGCTTTCCAGCCACGGCGCCGAAAAGCTCGCCGCCGCCTTCCTGCGTCTCTACCGCACCAATCATTCGGCGCCGGAGGACCTGATCGAGGTCACCGTGCAGGATGGGGGCAGCCGCAAGCGCCGCGACAATGCCGAGTCTTACGAGCCGGCGCAGAAGGGACCGCGCGAGGATTTCGGCGCCAGCGTCTGGTTCTCCGTCTCGGTCGGGCGCAAGCAGAATGCCGAGCCGCGCTGGCTGATCCCGATGCTCTGCCGCAACGGCAATGTGACGAAGCGCGAGATCGGCGCGATCAAGATGCAGCCCGAGGAAACCTTCGTGGAGATCGCGGCAGCGAGTGCCGAAAGCTTCCTGGCGGCGATCGGCCCGAACAAGGCGCTCGAACGCGGCATCCGCGTGACCAGGCTTTCCGGCACGCCGGATTTCAGCCGGGCGCCGTCGCCGAAGCCCTACGCCGGCAAGTCGTCGCGTGACGAACGGCCCGGCGACACGTTCCGCGACGAACGCCCGAAAAACAAGTTCGGCAAGGGTCCGGGCGGCGGATATGCTGCAGCCGACAATGGCGGCCAGGAAAGACGCGATAGCAAACCCTGGAGCAAGAAACCCGGCAAGCCCGGCTTCGATGGTCCGAGATCAGATAAGCCGAAGTTCGACAAGCCTAAATACGACAAGCCAAAATTCGAAGGCGGGAAATCCGAAGGCGCCAAATCCGAACGCCCGAAATACGAGGGCAAGGGCGGCGCCGGGCCGAAGAACAAGTTCTCGAAGAAGAATCCCGGCTGATTGCGCCGTAGCCCTTCGCCGGTCCAGGCGGAGGGCTTTATTCCTAGAACAACGGCACGCGGCATTCGCATGAGGTCTTTTGAATCGGATTTCGCAATGGGGCAGCACTGCTGCCTGGTTGGCGAAGGCTGCCCCTCACCCTGACCCTCTCCCCGTAAACGGGTAGAGGGGACGTGCCAAACGCAGCGTTAAAGTTGAGGGGGCGGGTGCGGCATATCCCCTTCGCCCCGCTTGCGGGGAGAAGGTGCCGGCAGGCGGATGAGGGGCAGACGGCGATCTCTTAGGACGACAATTTTCTACTTGTGTCTAAATGAGGCAGGGAGCATGACGACGATGAAACGCTCCGGCACGCCGCATCCCGATCCGGCCGCCTTCATCCAGGCCCATCTGCCGATTTCACCCGTTCCCGTCATTCCCGAAATTCTTCTCCATACGGCGGGTCCCGCGAGCGGGCTCTGGCGGCTTGCCGGCCGCGGAGAAGGCGATCCAGCGCCCTATTGGGCCTATCCCTGGGCCGGCGGCGCCGTGCTTGCCCGCCATCTGCTCGACCGTCCTGAAGTGGTCGCCGGCCGTCGCGTCGTCGATCTCGGCTCCGGCTCCGGGCTCGTCGCCATTGCGGCGGCCAAGGCCGGAGCTGCTGCGGTCACGGCGGTCGATGTCGATGCCAATGCCATTGCCGCAATCGGCCTCAACGCGGCGATCAACGGCGTGAACATCCTGGCCGTCGCCGCCGATATCATCGAGGCACCGCCGCCGGAGGAGACAGATATCCTCGCTGTCGGCGATCTGTTCTACGATTCCGCGCTTGCATTGGGGGTGATGGCTTTCCTGCGGCGTTGCCAGGCCTCCGGCATCGAGGTGCTGATCGGCGATCCCCATCGCGCTTACCTGCCGCAGGGCGCACTTCAGCGTATCGCGACGCATGCCGTTGCGGATTTCGGCGCAGGGTCCAGCGGCGGGGCGGTGCAGGCAGGCGTTTTTTCGCTTTCCTGATGCAGCTGAAAGTCTGCACTATCCCAGAAGATCCGGCCGCAGTAGCAGGACCGGGCAGGCCGCTCCGGCCGGTAGCTCCGGCGCATGCGGCGGGCGGATGATGAGGCAATCGGCCTGGGCAAATACCTTCATCATCGAGGAGTCCTGTTTGCCGAAGGGTTCGGCGAGCCAGTCTCCGGCGGCGGATTTCGACAGTTTCGCCCTGATATAGTCCTGGCGGTGGTCGTTGGCGCGCAGGGGGGCGGCGGCCTCCACCATTGCCTCGCGTTTCACCGGCGGCAGGGAGGCCAGTTTGCGGATCAGCGGCTCCAGGAACAACAGCGCGCAGACCAAGCTCGAGACCGGATTGCCGGGCAGGCCGAGCACATGGGTCTCGCCGAAGCTGCCGACCATCAGCGGTTTGCCGGGGCGCATGGCGATGCGCCAGAAATCCAGCTGCATGCCGGCCTCGATCAGCGTTGCCTGCACCAGATCATGGTCGCCGACCGAAGCGCCGCCGAGCGTGACGATGACATCGGCCTTGGCGGCCCGCGCCATATCGATCGCCGCGGTGATCCTGGCCTTATCGTCGGGCACAATGCCGAGATCGAGCACCTCGGCGCCGGCTTTGCGGGCAAGGCTTGCAATACCGAACGTATTGGAGGCGATGATCTGCGACGGGCCGGGCGTGCTGCCGGGCGGCAGCAGTTCGTCGCCGGTTGCGAGGATGGCGATCAGCGGGCGTTTGAGAATCTCGACATCGGGTCGGTTCATGCCGGCAGCGACCGTCAGCCGCGAGAAATCGAGCACGGTGCCGGCCGACAGCACCGCTTCGCCTTCGGCAAAGTCCTGGCCGCGGGGACGTATGTGCTGGCCCTGCCGCACCGGGAAATTGGTTCGGATGCCGCCCTCGATCTTCTCGGCATCCTCCTGCAGCAGGACGCTGTCGGCGCCCGACGGAACCGGGGCGCCGGTGAAGATGCGGACGGTCTCGCCCTTGCCGACACTTCCTTCAAAGGCATGGCCGGCCGAAGATGTGCCGATGACCTTCAGTACGACGCCCGGCTCCGGCGCGTCGTCGCGGCGTAGCGCATAACCATCCATGGCCGAGGCGTTGAAGGGCGGCTGGGTTATCCCGGCCTTGAGATCGACGGCCAGGACGCGACCTTCGGCCTCGGCGAGCGGCAACGTCTCCGATATCGCGACTGGCCTTGCGCGAGAGAGCAGGCGGCTTAAGGCCTCAGTGACCGGGAGAAGGTTCATCTCGCCTCCGGATGTCGGAAATCGCCCGACTTGCCGCCGGATTTTTCCAGCAGCCGGATGCCGCCGATCTCCATTGCCTTGTCGGCGGCCTTGGCCATGTCGTAAATGGTGAGGCAGGCGACCGAGACGGCGGTCAGCGCCTCCATCTCCACACCGGTCTTGCCGGTCAGCTTGGCGGTTGCCGTGACGCGCAGGCCTGGCAGGGCAGGATCTTCCGCGATCTCGACCGTCACCTTCGTCAGCATCAGCGGATGGCAGAGCGGGATGAGGTCGGCGGTGCGTTTGGCCGCCATGATGCCGGCAAGGCGCGCCGTGCCGATAACGTCGCCTTTCTTGGCATCGCCCTGGCGGATGAGCGCCAGCGTTTCCGGCGCCATCTTCACATGGCCCTCGGCCGTGGCGATGCGTACCGTCTCGGCCTTGTCGGAGACATCGACCATATGCGCCTCGCCGGAGGCATCGATATGCGTGAGACCGGGCTTTCCGCCGCTCATGTCATTCGGCCGCGATGGCGGCTTCGCCGAAGAGCAGCGCGCGGGTGGCGGCCGTCACATCGTCCTTTCGCATCAGGCTTTCGCCGACCAGGAAGGTGCTGATATCGACGGCCTGCAGGCGCTTGCAATCGGCATGGGTGAAGATGCCGCTTTCGCCGATGAGGAGGCGGTCTGCCGGAACCATGGAAGCAAGCGTCTCGCTGACCGTCAGGCTGACCTCGAAGGTGCGCAGATTGCGGTTGTTGATGCCGATAAGCGGCGAGGACAGCTTCAGCGCCCGCTCCATCTCCTCGGCGTCGTGGACCTCGACCAGCACGTCCATGCCGAGCGAGAAAGCCTCGTTCTGCAGACGCTCTGCATCGTCATCGGTGAGCGACGCCATGATGAGCAGAATGCAGTCAGCCCCCCAGGCGCGCGCCTCATGCACCTGGTAGGTGTCGAACATGAAATCCTTGCGCAAGGCGGGCAGGGCGCAGGCAGCCCGTGCCGCCGTCAGGAATTCCGGCGCACCCTGAAAGCTCGGCGTATCGGTCAGCACCGAAAGGCAGGCCGCGCCACCGGCCTCGTAGGCCTTCGCCAGCGCCGGCGGATCGAAATCCGGACGGATCAGCCCCTTCGACGGGCTTGCCTTCTTGATCTCTGCGATCAGGCCGAAATTGCCGGCGTCACGCTTGGCCGTCAGCGCTTTGTAAAAGCCGCGCGGCGCGGACTGGCCGGCCTGCATCGCCTTCAGCTCGGCAAGCGACACCGCAGCCTTGGCGGCGGCGATCTCCTGACGCTTGTAAAGTTCGATCTTCTTCAGGATATCGGTCATCGGGCAATCCTAGTCGATATCGTTGGACACGGCGATGAGTTTGTCGAGAGCGAGTGCGGTGGCGCCGCTATCGAGCGACTGCGCCGCCAGCGTCATGCCGTCGCGAATCGTCTCAACCTTGCCCGCGATCACAAGCGAGGCGGCAGCATTGGCGAGCGAAATATCGCGATAGGCATTCTTGGCGCCGCCCAGCACCTCGCGAAGCGCTGCGGCATTGGCGACGCCGTCACCGCCCCGGATGTCGGCGAGCACGCAGGGGCTGACGCCGAAATCGGCGGGCGACAGCTCGAAGGTGCGGATCTTGCCGTCTTCGAGCGCGGCCACCTTGGTGATGCCTGTCGTGGTGATCTCGTCGAGGCCGTCGCCATGGACCACCCAGACGCATTCGGAGCCGAGATCGCGCATGACTTCGGCAAGCGGCACCAGCCATTGCGGCGAGAAGACGCCGAGCAGCTGGCGGCGGACGCCGGCCGGACTGGAAAGCGGGCCCAACAGGTTGAAGATGGTGCGGGTGCCGAGTTCGACACGGGAGGGACCGACATGGCGCATAGCCGAATGATGAAGCTGCGCGAACATGAAGCCGACGCCGGCCTCGCTGATGCAGCGGGAGATGATCTCGGGACCGACATCGAGCTTGACGCCGAGTGCGGCCAGATTGTCCGCCGCGCCCGATTTCGAGCTCAGCGCCCGGTTGCCGTGTTTTGCGACGGGAACACCGGCGCCGGCAACGATCAGCGCCGCCAGCGTCGAGATATTGTAGGTGCCGCTGGCGTCGCCGCCGGTGCCGACGATGTCGATCGCATCGGCCGGCGCCTCGACGGTCAGCATCTTCGAGCGCATCGCGGTGACCGCGCCGACGATCTCGTCGACGGTTTCGCCGCGCACGCGCAGCGCCATCAGGAAGCCGCCGATCTGCGAGGGCGTCGCCTGGCCCGACATCAGAATGTCGAAGGCGGCGCGGGCCTCGTCACGCGTCAGCGGCTCGCGGCTTGCGGCCTTGGCGAGGAACGGCTTCAGATCGGTCATAAGGCCTCCTAACGAAGCGTCGCCTGCTCGGCGAGCGTCTGGTTGATCTGCGCGCCGTACTGCGTCTGCAGCAGGTTGACCATCTGATCGAGAATATCGTCGCCGGCGGCATTGGCCATGGCGGTAATCTGGGCATCGCGGTTGTTCAGCGCGTCGCTGGTCGGCTCGCTGTTGACCTCGGTGACCTTCATCAGGATCTGCGTCGAAGGATCGGCGCCGACAGCGCTCGCGACCGCGTCGATCGGGCCGGAGAAAGCGGCGGTGACGCCGGCGCGGCCAAGCACCGGGTCATCGGTGGAGCGGGTGACGCCGCTCTTGCTTTCGACGGCGATGCCGAGCGGCGCTGCGATATCGGCAAGCGCGGTGCCCTTGGCGGCTTCGGCCTTCAATGCGTCGGCCTTCTTGGCGAGTTCGGCCTTCTGCTGTTCCGCCGTCCAGTCCTCGACTGCTTTTTCGCGCACTTCGGCCACCGGGCGCTCGCGGGTCGGGGTAATTTCGCGAACGTTGAACCAGACATAGCCGTCATTGCCGATCGGCAGCGGCGGCGCATCGACGCCGACCTCGGTCTTGAAGGCTTCGCCAAGCAGCTGCTGCTTGACGGGAATATCCTTGACCTCTTTGCCGTCCTTGTCGGCGCCGGTCATATCGACGGCGTCGACGGTCACGGCCTTCAGCTTCAGCTGGCCGGCGATATCCTCGAGCGTGGCGCCGCCGGCGCGCAGATCCTCGATGCGGTCATGAACGTTGATCACTTCCTGCGAGGCATTGGAAAGCGCCAGCTGCTTGCGGATGTCCTCTTTCACCTCGTCGAAATTCTTGGTGGTTTCCGGCTTGATGTTGGTGACGCGCAGGATGACGGAGCCGAAGGAGCCATCGACGACAGGTGTCGTGCCGCCATCCTTCGAAACTGCGAAGGCCGCATCGGCCACGGCCTGGTCGGGTACCTTGTCCTTGGTGAATTCGCCGAGCAGCACGTCGCTTGCCGTCTTGCCCTGGTCGGAGACCAGCTGGTCGAAGCTGGTGCCGCCCTTCAGCGCCGCTTCGGCAGCGGTGGCAAGATCCTTGCTGGCAAAGGTCAGCTGTTCGATGGTGCGGCTTTCCGGCGTGCGGTAGGTATCCTTGCTCTTGTCGAAAGCTTCGTGGATCTGGTCGTCGGTGACGGTCGCGGCGTCGGCGATATCGGCGGGCTGCAGCGAGAGATAGACGAGTTTGCGATACTCAGGCGCCTGGTAGCGCTGCTTGACGCTCTCGAACCAAGCCGCCAGCACGTCGTCGGCAGGCGCCTTGATCGGTTCGATATTGGCGTTGGTGAGCAGCAGATAATCGATGCTGCGGCTTTCATTGCCATAGAGCTTCAGCGCGTCGACCAGCGTCTTCGGGGCGGTGAAGCCGTTCGAGATGGCATCGACGACCTGGCTGCGGACGGCGACCTTGCTGCGCTCCTTGATGTAATCGTCCTGGCGGATATTGGCATTGCGCAGCCGAGAGACGAAGAGTTCGCGGTCGAACTTGCCGTTGACGGCCTTGAAAGCCGGATCGTCGGCGATCAGCTGGGCGAGGCGGTCTTCGGACAGGCCGAGGTTCATGTCTTCGGCGAGCTGGTCGAGCGAGGCGCCGGCGACGAGTTGGGCAAGCACCTGCTGCTCGACGCCGAAGGCGCGGGCCTGTTCCGGGGTAAGGCGCATGCCGAACTGCTGGCCGAGGCTTGCCACCTGGCGCTGGTAGGCGAGGTGGAATTCATTGACGTCCACATGCTGATCGCCGACGGTCACGACCGTGGTGCTGCTGCCACCCGACAAGAGCTGATGCGACACGCCCCAGGCGCCGAAGGAGACGACGAGGAGAAGCAGGAGCAGCTTGGCAACCCAGGTCTGAGCAGCTCTTCTCAGGATATGGAACATGGAAACGCAAACCTCGCAGTATCATTAGAGCCGCGCGCGGGCGGACATTCGACGTTCCTTAAAACAAACCCGACAGGAAATGAAGGGTTTGTCACACGAAAAGCTGCACAAGCGCGCCGCTTATCCGCGGCGGCTTTGCGGCCAACAAAAGATCGGTTGCGGGGGAACCTTTCGGGCCGCCATTTCGTTGAAGCGGCATCCCATGCAACAGGAGCAGACCATGGCTGATTTGAAAACCGCTTCCGCCGAATCCACCGCTGCGCGCGTCAAGGCTGATATGGCAGCAGACGACCTGTCGGCGCAGGTCGCAGCCCTTCGCAACGATCTCTCCCGGCTGACGGAAAGCGTGGTCGCGCTCGGGCAGGGGGCAAAGTCGGCGGTGACCGACGAGGCGTCGCTGATGACGGAACAGCTGCGTGACAAGGTTCGTGAAGAGCCGCTCATGGCGCTCGCGGTGACGGCAGGCATCGCCTATGTTTTCGGCCTGCTGAGCCGCCGCTGAAAGACAATTCGGGAAAGGCAAAAGCCGGACGCGAGGCGCGCCCGGCTTTGAATTGTGTCTGCTCTGTCCGCGGCAATCAGCGTCGGATGGCGCGACCGACGAAAATCAGAATGCAAGCACCGACGAAACCGGTGATCAGGTAACCCAGCCAACCAGCCAGCGGTTGGATGTGCAACAGACCCAGGATCCAGTTGGCGACGATGGCGCCGACGATACCGAGCAATATGTTCATCAGCAAACCCATGTTGCTGCTCATGACTTTTTCCGCCAGCCATCCGGCGATGCCACCGATGATGATGGCTGCAATCCAACCCACGCCTGCGTTTTCCATGGTTATCTCCCTCCTGGCAAAACGAGTCACAGAATGCACGAAACGAAAGGAAGTTCCACTCCCAGTTACGAGATTGCCTGCCGGTTCAACAACTTATGTGACTTACGGCTGCAACATGGTCACGGGCGAGTGCAACGCGTGGGCAGCAATCTGGAACAACAGGCCGGCAATGGCAAGCATTGCGAATCCCAACGGCATGATCAGGCTTTTTGTAAACATTGTCCCTCTCCCCCTTTGCATAAAGCATAAGCTGAAGAGGACGCCGCGCAAGTATATTGTTAATAAATAGTTAAGTATGGCATTTAGTTAAAGTTTAATACATTCAAGGATGTCGGAATACTTGTAGAAATTGAAAGTGTTGTCGCTTGATATTTCTGAGTGCACGGGCGAGGACGCGCACCTATCGCGGTTTGCGGGAGGTGGCGGGCGGCCGGATCCTATGTCCGGTGAACGACGAGCATGAAGACGAGGAAGGACGCTGTCGCAACGGTCGCGGCGAAGGCAATCTGATAATCCATGTCGTGGCACCTCGGTTGGATGGCTTCCATAAACGCCGGTCGCGCCATAGAGTTCCCTATGCCCTTCGTGCTGAATGCCGGTGGATTGATTTTGCCGGGGAATGCATCATCTTTCCCTTATCGCCAATCCATCCGGGGAACGTTGATGTCAAAAGCCGCATTCGCCATCGCCTGCATCTGCCTGCTCACGCTTTCCGGCTGCGGCAACACCGCATACGGGCTGAAGAAGGATGGACAAGAGGCGAGCCACGCCATGGACAATGCGACACATCGGGTGCTTTCCGCCGGCGCCAAGAAGTAAGGAACGTCAGAAGACTCACGGCGAAAAAAAGCCCGCCTGGGGTGAGGCGGGCTCGCAATAACAGGAGGAATGGACGGATAGACGCCGTCTCTGCTAATGAAGCATTTCCTAAAGCGTGTGGCTTTACGTCATTCGACGTATCCGCCACCGTTCCGGCAGCAGCCTATACGATCAGGCTTCGGAATCGGATCAGAAGTTGCCCCAGTTCTGGGCGCGGGCACGGGCGCGAATAATCCGATATTCGCGACCGCCATAGAGCGAGCCGATTGTCAGCATAAGCGTCAGAACGTCCCAGATGATATGCATTTTATCCTCTTAGGTTGGACGGCTCTGCCGTCGATCGGTTGATGCAGAATAACAATCTTTCGAATGTGCTTATATGACAAGAAATCGGGATAAGCGGGAAGCGGGACGGGCGCGCCTCACGCAGAGGAATGGCGGCCTATGACGATATTCTCCGTCCGCCACATCACGTCCTATCGTTACGTCAGGGATGTCGATTTCGGCGAGCATCGTTTGATGTTCCGGCCGCGCGACAGTTTCGACCAGCGGCTGATCGAAGCATCGTTGACGATATATCCTGAGGAAAGTCATGTGCGCTGGATCCACGATGTTTTCGGCAATTGCGTGGCGCTCATCGATATTTCGAGGCCGGCGTCCGAGCTTCGCTTCGAAACCTGGATCACGCTGGATCATACGCCCCAGGTTGCCCTCGATCTCAAGGTGGACGATCAGGCCCTGACCTATCCCTTCTCCTACGACAAGGACGAGATTGCCGATCTGACGCCGGCGATGCAGCGCCATTATCCCGACCCGGGCGACGAGGTCGGACGCTGGGCGCGCCGGTTCGTGCGCCAGGGGCGTCCGACGGAGACCGGGCATATGCTGATGACGCTGTGCTACGCCATTCGCGAAAGTTTCGTCTATGCCCGCCGGATGGAGCACGGCACGCAGACACCGCTGCAGACTTTGCAGCTTCGCTCCGGCACCTGCCGGGATTTCGCGCTCTTGATGATGGAGGCGGCACGCGTGCTCGGCCTCGCGGCGCGGTTCGTCACGGGCTATGTCTATGTCCCCGACCGGGACGGCTCCACCGTGCTCGGCGGCGGCTCCACCCATGCATGGTGCCAGGTTTACCTTCCCGGCGCCGGCTGGGCGGAATTCGATCCAACCAACGGGATCGTCGGCAACCGCGATCTCATTCGTGTCGCCGTCGCCCGCGATCCGAGGTCTTTCTCGGCGGTCACTGGCATACGGTCGATGCCCGTCACAACACGCCGCGCATCGGCCGAATCCTGATGGGAACCGGCCGCGACGCCACTGACGTCGCAATGTCGACGGCCTTCGGGCCGGCTACGCTTACCCGCTTCGAGGTGATCACCGAGGAAGTGCCGCAGGCGGGGACGGATGAGGCCGATCCTATGCCTTCTTGAGGAATTCCGTCTTCAACACCAGGCCTTTGACCTGCTTGGTGTTGTACTCGATTTCGCCGGGATTGTCGGTCAGGCGAATGCCCTTGACCAATGTTCCACGCTTCAGCGTCTCGGAAGTTCCCTTGACCTTGAGGTCCTTGATCAGCATCACGGAATCGCCGTCGTGAAGCTGGCTTCCGTTGCTGTCCTTTACGATGATGTCGTCGGCCATGATGTTCCCGCCTGATAGTTCGCCTGATGATCTTCGGCGGGAAATCACGTCGACACGGGATAGTCAACCATCACGAACGGATCGATCGTCTGCCCGCGGTGCTCCGTCGCCAATCGATCACGTCGCCGCGCAGGCATCCCGAACGCAGCCGCGCAGCCAGCGATGGCCCGGATCGGCGTCCATTCTCGGGTGCCAGAGCAAGGAAAGCGTGATCTCGGGGATCGGAAAGGGCAAGGGAAAACTGTGCATTTCCCTGCGCAATGCGCCTGTGTGCCGTTCCGGAACACAGGCGATCAGATCCGAGGCGCGGGCGAGCGCCAGCGCCGTGGAAAAACCGCCGACAACGGTGGCGATCTGCCGTTCCAGCCCGAGCGCATCAAGAGCTTCATCGATCGGTCCCTTGTCGAGCCCGCGCCGCGAGACGACGATGTGCCGGCCGGCCGCATATCGGGCGGGCGTGATCTCGCCCTGGCAGAGTGGATGTCCGCTGCGCACGACGCCGATGAAACGGTCGCGGAACAAGGCCTGCGCCCGCAGCTCCGGCCCCATCGTTTCGCCGACGACGCCGGTTTCCAGGTCGACGCTTCCGTCGCGCAATGGCGCGCTGTCCTTATCCGGTTTCTGCACGAAGCGCAGCCGCACGCCGGGCGCTTCATCACCGAGGCGGGCGATAAGGTCGGGTCCGAAGCTCTCGGCGAAGCCCTCGCTGGCGCGCAGCGTGAACGTCCGGACCAAGCGTTTGAGATCAAGCGCCTCGGCGGGGCGCAGCACCGCCTGCGCATCCTCGACGATCCTGCCGACCCGCTCGCGCAGTTCGAGTGCGCGGGGCGTGGGGACGAGGCCGCGGCCGGCGCGCACCAGCAGCGGATCGCCCGTCGTCTCGCGCAGCCGCGCCAACGCCCGGCTCATCGCCGATGGGCTAAGCCGCAGCCTGTGGGCGGCGCGGGCAACGCTGCCTTCGGCAAGCAGCACATCCAGGGTGACAAGCAGGTTGAGATCGGGTGTCGACATCATCCGATATAACACGACATCGTGTGGCGTCCAACGCATGAATAGAATGCAAATGCTGCGCATTCCGCCATGTCGGCCGGAGGATTATGTTTTCCGGCGGCTCCGTTTCCGGGAGCAAAAAAACGGAGTCTACGGTGAAACCGATCATTGCAGAACCAGGCGAGGCCGTCGCCGAACGCCCCTATTCCGTCCGCAGGGCCCTCGCCAGCCTTTCCCTTTCCATGCTGCTGCCATCGCTCGGCACCAGCATCGCCAATGTCGGTCTGCCAAGCCTGGCGCGGAGCTTCGACGCCGCCTTCCAGGACGTACAGTGGATCGTGCTCGCCTATCTCCTTGCCATCACGACCCTGATCGTCAGCGTCGGGCGGCTCGGCGATGTCACCGGCCGGCGACGGCTGCTGCTCATCGGTATCCTGCTGTTCACGCTGGCCTCGGTCCTCTGCGGCCTTGCGCCGACGCTGTGGCTGATGATTGCGGCGCGCGCGCTGCAGGGTCTGGGTGCGGCGATCATGATGGCGCTGACCATGGCCTTTGTCGGTGAAACGGTGCCGAAGGCGACGATCGGCGGTGCCATGGGGCTGCTCGGAACCATGTCGGCGATCGGCACGGCTCTCGGGCCCTCGCTGGGCGGTCTGCTGATCGCCTGTTTCGGTTGGCCGGCGATATTCCTCGTCAACGTGCCGCTCGGCCTTACGACCTTCGTTCTCGCCTATCATTACCTGCCGAACGATATCGGCGCACGGAAGAAGGATCGGGCCGGCTTCGATACAATGGGCACGCTGCTGCTTGCCCTGACGCTTTCGGCCTATGCGCTGGCGATGACGATCGGGCATGGCCGCCTTGGCCTGTTGAACCTCGCCCTGCTGCTCACAGCCGCATTCAGCGCCGGTCTCTTCGTCTTCACCGAGGCGAGAATCGCATCGCCGTTGATCGAGTTGCCGGTGTTCCGCAATCGCGTGCTCACGGCCAGCCTGGCAATGAACGCGCTCGTTTCGACTGTGATGATGGCGACGCTGGTCGTCGCGCCCTTCTATCTCTCCCGTGCGCTCGGGCTCGGCGAAGCGCTGGTTGGAGCCGTCATGTCGATCGGTCCCGTGATCTCCATCCTCAGCGGTGTCCCGGCCGGTCGCCTGGTCGATCGCCTGGACGCGCCATTCGTGGTTGCCACAGGGCTCGTCGCCATGACCGCCGGCTCCACCGCTCTCGCCGTGCTGCCCGGAATTGCCGGCTACATCGCCGGCATCACCATGCTGACATCCGGCTATCAACTGTTCCAGGCGGCCAATAACACAGCCGTCATGGCGGATGTGCAGCCGGACCAGCGCGGTGTCATCTCCGGCGTGCTCAACCTGTCGCGCAATCTCGGGCTGATTACCGGCGCATCCGTTATGGGGGCCGTGTTCGCCTATGGATCGGCAGCATCCGAGATCGCCGCCGCGCGTCCCGAGGCCGTGCATTCAGGCATGCAGATCACCTTCGGCGTCGCAGCCGTATTGATCGCCGTCGCGCTTACCATTGCGGCGGGGACCTACCGGCGCCGAACCAATTCCGAAGGAGCATGACCCCGCTTGGTAAGAACATGCGAGCCTGCTGCCGCGCCCGGGCCGGATCTATCGAGCACAAACCGTCGGAAATTCAATCTGCCTCAAGCTTACCTGTGAAGCGGTTTCGCCCGTTCCAATAGGAGCAAGCCGGACAAGCCTCGCCGACCGGATAGTCGATTCCCTCTTCGTGAGGGCAGCCAAAGATTCCATCCATCGCCGCTACCGATTTCACGTCGTTGTCGCGCAGGAATGCCGCGATCTCGGCGATAACGGCCTCGTCTCTTCTCAGATCGCCGGTTTCGGCAAACCATCGGCGCATATCGGTCAGCTCCGCATTCGGCGCCGGGATGATGCTGACGGCCACCTTGGTGGCGCGGCTGGCGTGGGGACCATAATAAGCGATCGTACCGATGGGGTAGCTGCGGACACCTCGCTTGGTCTTTTTTTCGAGCCATTTCCTTGGCTGCCAGCCCAATTTCATCATCGCTGCTCGCTTTTTGTAGTTCGCTTTTCCATCCCGCCTGGTTCGCGGGATACTATTCGGTACCTAGAATATGGACCGAGGATATGGCGCGCAAGAAGCAATGGATCAGTCTATCCCCGAACGAGAATTCGACCGCGACCGACGCTCTTGAGAAATCGGCGACTATCGCGGCCTGCGAGAAACTCATGCCACCTTCGCCAGCATCTCCATTCCGGGATGACGCTTGCCGGGGGCCCTTCGAATCCTCGAAACTGACGATGTCTCGCCCGCCTGATCGAGGGGGAGCCATATTTGGCAAACGAGTTGCGGGAACGCGCCCGCAGCCTCTCTGCTAGCGCGGCCTCCTCAGCCAGCTCGGCGCCAACGGTTGCCGAGCTGCAAGCTGCTGCCGGCGTGATCCGCGATGCTCGCAAGCGCGAGAAAGAGGAGCGGCTGGCGGCGGAACGAAAGCGAAAAGAGGCGGAAGAGGCCCGCGCTCGCCGCGAGCGGCTGAACGCGATCAGACAGCGGGGCGAGGGCGTCTGGCGCAAGATCGAGACAGAGATCGAACGCCGCAAGGCTCCCGGCTATGACAATGCCGCCAGCCTCCTTCTGGACTTGAAGACGATCGCCGCTGAAAACGGCGATACCGCCGATTTCAGCGGCCGCCTGCAGTCGATCTTTGAACGCCACGCTCAAAAGGGGCGCTTCATCCAGCGGCTGAACGCTTTCGGTTGGCACCGCGCATTATAGGCGAAGACGTGGCTGCAAGCCCTGTCGATGGCGGGAGCTGAATCCCCGCCATTGTAGTGATGGCGGTGGTCTCTCCGCGCGTCTTTTTCAGACGCGCGGCGGACACTGCAGCACTCGGAAACTCAGACCAAGGTCCGATCCGTCCCGGACTTCGTGCCCCATACCAACCTTGCCGCCTTGCAATAGGTTTTGCGGGATTGATAAAGTTCGGAGCGTTTGCTGTGACGAAGATTTTCGTTTTGGGGATGATAGTTACACCGGTTGTTTTCTGGGGTTCTGTTGGTGCGCTGATATACTCGATGCTCTCGTGATCGGGTGTCGCATTTTCAGTACCCCGATCAAGGCAGTTATATGGCTGGGCGTCGTCAGCGGCGTCGGCAACCGCTCGAAGGATAAATGAAGATTGGTGGGCGATGCCCCTTGAAGAGGATGATCTCGCCCGGATCGACCGTCATTCCTAGACCGTGCGAGAAAGCAAAATCCTGCCGTGGCAGTATGGCGGAAGAGGTGGGATTCGAACCCACGGTACGGTTTCCCGCACGCCGGTTTTCAAGACCGGTTCCTTAAACCACTCGGACACTCTTCCATCTCATTGAAAGGTTTCAGAAATCCACATTCCGTTGATTTCTGCGAACCGGCTATTGTTTCCGGTTACGACCCAATCACTCGATGGCTGGCTTTTTAGCAGCTTTGCTAGCAGCGTCAACTTGCCCTGCAGCATTTGTCGGCATCTGCGCCGATTGGAGTTCCGGCGCATACGTCTTTGCCCGTGCCGCACATTGGAAATGACTGGCGTTGTCGCCGGCTTGAGCGTTTACTGTGCTGTTCTGGCGGAGGAAAAACCATGGCCATGTATCTCACGCGCTTCAGCTATACGCCCGACACATGGGCGCGCATGATCGAAAACCCCGAGGATCGCCGGGAGGCGGCCCGTCGCTACATTGAATCGGTGGGCGGCAAGCTCCATGGGTTCTGGTATTCCTTCGGCGAGCATGATGGTTGGAATTTGTGGGAGGCGCCCGACAACGTCTCGATGGCAGCTGTCGCGCTTGCTATCGGCGCGGGTGGGGCAGTCAGGTCCATGGAAACCACCGTTCTGCTTAGCGTCGAGGATACGATCGAAGCCTTGGGAAAGGCAAAGTCGGTTCGGTATCGCCCACCGGCAGCGTAAGGGCGCGGACGTGGCTTAATAAATTATCCCGTTCTAGCCTCCGTCGGATCCGAGGCCCTTCGGACCGTTGAGCTGGTTCATATCCTCGCACAGAGATCGGACGCCTCCATCGTCACGGCGAGCGCCGACATCAGGGGCGCGATGTCGTTGTCCCTGTCGGGCTGAGAAAGGGCGCGAGATCGCGCATGCAATTGCTGGCTGACTGTTTCGAGCTGCCTCATGGTTTCAGCGTTCATGGTAATCCTCCGAAGGCCTCTATCTTCAAAGCTCGCAGCGGGCATATCGTTCCCATGCGCCCACCCAGTGTCAAATCAGCGATCTGCGTTGCGCAGGGATGGGCAGGTGGGGCTCGAGCCGCTGTATTGCCGCTTATGACGGACCCGCCGGCGGTGTCTCAATCTGGCGCTTTTCGGGGACTTCAGAGACGGCGAATGTTTACCATTTGCCCCGCATCGGCACGGGAATTTCAGGTCCATTTGCGGCAGCGGCAGGGCAGGGCGACAGGCACCGTGTTAGCGATTTATAAACCATAATCATTAGAATTGTCGCTATCGCTGCGAAATCGTTCGTAAATTTGCCACGAACTTCGCAAGATTAAAGTCTCGTTAGGCGGGCGGGGATAAGGCGTATTGGCCCGGTATGGGGCAAAGTTCCTTAACCATAACGATCTTTGAGCGGCGTGGGACATATGAAATTGGGATACGGGGCGGTGTCTTTCGCGACGATAGCACGGTGGCTGGCGGTATCGGCGATGTGTGCTACGGTTGCGGCGTGCGGCACGACGCAGGCGGTGCCGAAGAAGAAAGCCCACGGCAAAGAATATTTCTCCGAATCCGAATATGGCGTGAAGGCGAGCCCGCGGGTCGCCACCGGCAACAATATTCCCAAGGGCGGCGGCCGTTACATCGTCGGCAATCCTTACGAGGTGAAGGGCAAATGGTATTATCCGAAGGAAGACTTTGCCTATAACAAGGTCGGCGTCGCCTCCTGGTACGGCTCGGCCTTTCACGGGCGGCTGACGGCGAACGGCGAAGTCTACGATCAAATGCATCTTTCCGCCGCCCATCCGACCTTCCCGCTGCCGAGCTATGCGCGTGTCACCAATCTCGAAAGCGGTTCTTCCGTCATCGTGCGCGTCAACGATCGCGGCCCCTATCACGAAGGCCGCATCATCGACCTTTCGAACAAGACCGCCGATATGCTGGATCTGCAGCACAGCGGCACCGGCAAGGTGCGTGTGCAATATGTCGGCCGCGCCCGCATGGACGGCCACGACATGCCCTATCTGATGGCCTCCTATGTGCCGAAGGGCAGCCGCATTCCCGGCGTCAATCCGGAAGGCCAGATCGCAACCGGCGTGATGGTCGCCTCCAACAGCCGGAAGATCACCCGCGACCAGTTGCAGAGTTCGGAGGATTACGAAACGCCGGCCAACGTGCCGGTACCGATGTCGGCGACCTCCTATGCCGGCTCGACGCCGAGCGCGCGCTACAATGCTGCAGCCGCTCCTGCTCCGGGCGCCCATATCCTGGTGGCGCCGGCGGCAGCGTCCGCCAACAATGCCCCGCAAGCCTTCGATCAGATGGTCGTGCTGCCGGAGATCGGTCCCATGCCCTACGAACGGCCCCTGGGCTCGCTTGCGCTCGGTTACCAGAACGAGGACGTGAAGACGGTGACCGTCGATCTCGCCTTCGACGCGGTGATGGCGCGCAATGACGGGCTGACGCAGGAGTCGATTCTTGCTTCGGCCAAGCGTCATCAGGCCAAATTCGCCGCACGCTGAGCGCGGCGATTGCATCGGATTTCCTCTCGCTCTAACCTTCAGACGACACGCCGCTCGATCGATGGAAACACCCGATGCTGAAGCCTGTGCTTCGCCTTTGTTTCACAGCAATTCCGGACGCAAAACCGTTGCGCACTCTTGCTGGAATTGCTCAATCTCTCGTTTTCACCGCAATTCCGGACGCAAAAGCGCTACGCACTTTTGCTGGAATTGCTCTGGCATGCCTCATCCCGTTGACCACCGGAGCGCTTGCGGCCGATAGCGGGGCCGCCGGTTTCGCCACCAAGGCGGCGCAGGCCTATATGATCGAGGCGGCCACCGGCACGGTGCTTCTCGCCAAGAACGAGGATCAGGGCTTTTCGCCGGCTTCGCTCGCCAAGCTGATGACGATGGATCTCGTCTTCGATGCGGTGACGAAGGGCCAGATCACCTTCGATACCGAATATCCCGTTTCCGAATATGCCTGGAGAACCGGCGGTGCGCCGTCGAGGACGGCAACGATGTTTGCCAGCCTCAAATCGCGCGTGCGCGTCGAGGACCTCATCAAAGGCGTCGCCATCCAGGGTGCCAATGACAGCTGCATCATCCTTGCCGAAGGCATGGCCGGAAGCGAGCAGCAATTTGCCGTGTCGATGACGCGGCGCGCCCGTGAGCTCGGCATGGAGAAGGCCGAGTTCGGCAATTCCACCGGCCTTCCCGACGGAAAGAGCAAAGTCACGGCGCGGGAGATGGTGACGCTGGCCACCGCCCTGCAGCAGTCCTATCCGAACCTCTATCCCTATTTTGCGCAGCCGGATTTCGAGTGGAACAAGATCTTCCAGCGCAACCGCAATCCCCTGCTCGGGCTCGATCTCGGCGCGGACGGGCTGGCCACCGGCTTTACCGAGGGCGAGGGCTACTCGATCGTCGCGTCGGTCGAGCGGGACGGCAGGCGGCTGTTTCTGGCGCTTGCCGGCATCGCTTCCGACAAGGAGCGGACGGAGGAGGCCAAGCGCGTGCTCGAATGGGGGCTGACGGCCTTCGAGAACCGGCAGATCTTCGCCGAAAATGAAGTGATCGGTGCCGCCAGCGTCTATGGCGGCATGTCGCGCACCGTCGATCTCGTGGCCAAAGCGCCGGTCAGCGTCTATATCCCAATCAGCAATCCCGACCGGCTGTCGGCGCGCATCATCTATCGCTGGCCGCTGACGGCGCCGGTGACACCAGATACCCAGGCAGGCACGCTCAGGATTTTCGCGGGAAGCCGGCTGCTCAGGGAGGTGCCGCTCTATACGGTGCAGGCGGTCGGCGAAGGCTCGCTCAGCAGCCGGGCTGTCGACGCCATGCTGGAACTTGGGGAATCGCTGCTTTTCTCCTGGCTCTGGGAGAAGTCCGCGCCCGGCTGAATGCCGGCTTTGCGATGCAATTTGCCGGGAAAGGTGAATATGTCGCCGCGGCGAAAGGTTTTCCTTCCTGCTGTCTTCGGATAGATAGAAGAGGCAAGGCGCGTGCGGCGCCTGGAATGCGGGAAGTTGTCATTGTCATCCGGTGCGGGACTGTTCGTTACGTTTGAAGGCGGGGAGGGCGCTGGGAAATCCACGCAGATTCGCCGGCTCGCCGAGGCGCTGAAGGGCGAAGGCCACGATGTGCTGGTGACGCGGGAACCGGGCGGATCGCCGGGTGCCGAGGCGGTGCGCCACGTGCTGCTGTCGGGGGCCGCCGAAGCCTTCGGCACGCGGATGGAGGCGATCCTTTTTGCGGCGGCACGCAACGACCATGTCGAAGAGGTGATCCGGCCTGCACTGGCCGCCGGCAGAATCGTGCTCTGCGACCGTTTCATGGATTCCTCCCGCGTCTACCAGGGCGTCACCGGCAATCTCGAGCCCGATTTCATCGAGACGCTGCAGCGCATCGCCATCAACGGCGTGATGCCGGATTGCACCGTGATCCTCGACATCCCCGCCAAGATCGGACTGGAGCGGGCGCAGAAGCGCGCTGCCGCCGACGCGCCCGACCGCTTCGAGAAAGAGCGGCTCGAAACCCATGAGAAGCGGCGCGAAGCCTTTCTCGATATCGCCGCCCGCGAGCCGGAGCGCTGTCACGTGATCAACGCCATGCAGAGCGAAGAGGCGATCGCCGCCGAGATTCAGGCGATCGTTCAACAACTGCTGTCGCGGGTAGGCCGCACCCGCACGCCGGAAGCCGCCCATCATGAGTGAAGCCTGTTATGAGTGAGGAAAGGCCCGGACTGCTCGACGGCGCCATCTGGCCGGGGGAAAATACCAGGCTGTTCGGCCACGAGGAGGCGGAGGCCTTCCTTGCGCAATCCTACCGATCCGGCAAGGGTCATCACGCCATCCTGATAGAGGGGCCGGAGGGCATCGGCAAGGCGACGCTTGCTTTCCGCTTCGCCAATCACGTGCTGTCGCATCCCGATCCGGCCACGGCGCCGGAGACGATCGGCGATCCGGATCCTGCCTCTTCCGTCAGCCGGCAGATCACTTCAGGCGCCTCGCACAATCTGCTGCATCTCGCCCGTCCGGTGGATGAAAAGACCGGCAAAGTGAAGTCGGCGATCACCGTCGACGAGGTTCGCCGCGCCGGCAAATTCTTCTCGCAGACCTCGGGCACCGGCAATTGGCGGATCGTCATCATCGATCCGGCCGACGACATGAACCGCAATGCGGCCAACGCCATCCTGAAGATCCTGGAGGAACCGCCGAAGCGGGCGCTGTTCCTGGTGCTCTCGCATGCGCCGGGACGATTGCTGCCGACGATCCGCTCGCGCTGCCTGCCGCTGAAACTGGCGCCGCTTGCCGACGATGCGCTGATGGCGGCGCTTGCGCATCTCGGTATATCCGGCGAGGGCGGAGCGGTGCTTTCGGCTGCCAAGGGCAGCGTCGGCGAAGCGCTGAAACTTTTGAACTACGGCGGCGGAGAGATCATCGCCGCCTATGGCGAGATGCTGTTGGCCGAAGGACCGACGGCCCGCAAGGCCATGCATCGGCTGGCCGACGCGCTTTCGGGCAAAGAAAGCGACACGATCTTCGATTTCTTCGTCAGCCATGTCGGCGACGATATCATGAACCGGGCGCGCGCGGCGGCAGGCGAGGGGCAGATCGCTGCTGCGGAACGGCTGGCGCGCCTCTATTCCGAGATCACCGAGCGGCTGACCATTTCGGATGCCTATAACCTCGACCGCAAACAGACGATCATCAGCATTCTCGCCGATATCAAGCAGCCGGGTCTCTAAGCGCGTCGCATCGCGCTTCAATCCTTAGCGTTATGCATGTCGTTATCCCGGAACCGCTGCACACTTCCGGGCGACATGCATTAAATTTTAAATCCCGATGCTGTGTTCAGCCGGCCAAGAGCTTGCCTGCAACGACGGCAAGTGTTGCGGCAAGACGATGCGGATGGTGCGTTCGTGTAGCCTCGGCGCCAGCAGGCTGCCGATGATGATGCCGGGGATGGAGCCGATGAGCAGGGCAAACAGCATCGGCCAGTCGATTTCACCGATCAGCCAGTAGCCGGTGCCGCCGATCAGGGTCAGCGGCACCGCATGGACGATATCGGAACCGACGATCTCGCGCACGTCGAGCCTGGGATAAAGGATCAGCAGGATCGTCACACCTAAGGCGCCGGCACCGACCGAGGTCAGGGTGACGAGGACCCCGAGCAGGAATCCAAGAATGACGGTGAGGGCAAGAATGGTTCTCGGCTGCGGCGGCGTGCGGTCGCCGATGGCGCGGCGCGCCATCTCGAGGATGGGACCTCGGAAGACCAGCATGATCGCGGTCATGACAAGTAGCCAGCCGAGCGCCGTGGTGATCGTATTGGTGACCCCGATGCTTTTGCGATCGACGCCTGCCAGCAGCCACAGCATCAGCAAAGCGGCCGGCACGCTGCCGATTGCGAGACTGCCGACGATCTTCCAGTTGACGCGCCCGTGCATGCCGTGGACGGCGGTGCCGGCGGTCTTGGTGATCGCCGCATAGAGAAGATCGGTGCCAACGGCGGTTGCGGGGTGGACGCCGAAGAGCAGCACCAGCAGCGGCGTCATCAGCGAACCGCCACCGACACCGGTGATTCCGACAAGCGCGCCGACGAAGAGGCCCGAAAGCGAATAGAGAGGCTCGAATGTCAATCAAGCGCCTCCGACGGCGCGCGGCCACGACTATCCCGGTAGATGAAAACTGGCACTTCGTTCTGTCCCGCCCTCTTTTCCATGACGGGTAGATTGCGGCAGAAGCCGAGTCAAGTTCACGACCCTTCAGTCCCGGAAATCATTGATGGTGGCGAAACTTGATGTTTCGCTTGACGGTGACATGCGCTAAGAGCGGCTGACCATTTTTATAGAGTTAGCCGGACATTGGCCGCCATGACAGACAAGACACCCTTCTACATCACCACCGCGATTTCCTATCCGAACGGCAAGCCGCATATCGGCCATGCCTATGAACTGATCGCGACGGATGCGATGGCGCGCTACCAGCGCCTGGATGGCAGGGACGTGTTCTTCCTGACCGGCACCGACGAACACGGCCAGAAGATGCAGCAGACGGCGCGCGCCGAGGGCATTACCGCCCAGGCGCTCGCCGACCGCAACTCCGGCGAATTCCAGGCGATGGCCAAGCTGCTGAACGCCTCGAACGACGACTTCATCCGCACCACGCAGGAACGCCATCACGAAACGTCGCGCAACATCTGGAACCTGATGGCCGAGAATGGCGACATCTACAAGGATAGCTATGCCGGCTGGTATTCGGTGCGCGACGAGGCCTATTACCAGGAAAACGAGACGGAGCTGCGCGCCGACGGCGTGCGCTACGGACCGCAGGGCACGCCCGTCGAGTGGGTTGAAGAGGCAAGCTATTTCTTCAAGCTCTCCGAATACCAGGAGAAGCTGCTGGCCCATTACGAAGCCAATCCCGATTTCATCGGTCCGGCCGAGCGCCGCAACGAGGTGATCTCCTTTGTTAAATCGGGCTTGAAAGACCTTTCGGTCTCGCGCACGACCTTCGACTGGGGCATCAAGGTGCCCAATGATCCGTCCCACGTCATGTATGTCTGGGTCGACGCACTGACCAACTACATTACCGCCACGGGCTATATCGAGGACAGGAACGGCCCGCGGGCGAAATACTGGCCGGCGGATGTGCACATCATCGGCAAGGACATCATCCGTTTCCACGCCGTCTACTGGCCGGCCTTCCTGATGTCGGCAAAGCTGCCGCTTCCGAAGCGGGTCTTTGCCCACGGCTTCCTGCTCAACAAGGGCGAGAAGATGTCGAAGTCGCTCGGCAATGTCGTCGATCCCGTCAACCTGGTGAACCATTTCGGCCTCGACCAGGTGCGCTACTTCTTCCTGCGCGAAGTATCCTTCGGCCAGGACGGCAGCTACAGCGAAGAGGCGATCGGTACGCGCATCAACTCCGACCTTGCCAACGGCATCGGCAATCTCGCCAGCCGCTCGCTGTCGATGATCGTCAAGAACTGCGACGGCAAGATCCCGGAATGCGGGCCGCTGACCGACGAGGACAAGGCGATGCTGGCGCAGGCCGACGCGCTGCACGCGTCGACGCGCGAGGACATGAGCAAGCAGCAGATCCACCGGGCGCTTGCCTCGATCATCGCGGTCGTGTCCGAGACGGACCGTTATTTCGCCGGCCAGGCGCCGTGGGCGCTGAAGAAGACCGATCCCGAGCGTATGGGCACGGTGCTCTATGTCACGGCCGAAGTGGTGCGCCAGATCGCCATTCTGCTGCAGCCCTTCATGCCAGATTCATCGGGGAAGCTGCTCGATCTGGTCGCAGCAGCCGACGACAAGCGCGACTTCGCCGCTCTGGGTGAATCCGGCCGTCTTGTTGCCGGAACGCCGCTCGAACCGCCAACGCCGGTCTTCCCGCGATACGTGGCTCCGGAGGCTTGAGGCTGTGCTGATCGATACGCATTGCCATCTGGATTTCGCCGACTTCGAGGCGGAGCGCGACGAGATCGTTACGCGCGCCCACCAGGCCGGCGTCAAGCAGATGGTGACGATCTCGACGCGGGTGCGCAAGCTCGACGGGCTGCTTGCGATCACCGAGAAATATCCCTCGGTGTTCTGCTCGGTCGGCACGCATCCGAACAATGCCGACGAAGAGCTGGATATCCAGACGGAAGAGCTGGTGCGCCTTGCCAATGCCCATGAGAAGGTGGTGGCGATCGGCGAGGCCGGCCTTGATTATTTCTACGATACGCAGAAGCCCGAGGACCAGCAGACCGGCTTCCGCCGGCACATCGCGGCGGCGCGCGAGACCCGGCTGCCGCTCGTCATCCACAGCCGCAGTGCCGATGAGGACATGGCGGCAATCCTGACCGAGGAGACGGGGAAGGGGGCCTTCCCCTTCATCCTGCACTGCTTCTCGGCAGGCCCGGAGCTGGCGCGCACCGGCGTTGAGCTCGGCGGCTACGTCTCCTTTTCGGGAATCCTGACCTTCCCGAAGTCGGAAGAGCTGCGCGACATCGCCAGGACGATCCCTCTGGATCGGCTGCTGGTGGAAACGGACGCGCCGTATCTGGCGCCGAAGCGCTGGCGCGGCAAGCGCAACGAACCCTCCTATGTCGTCAACACCGCCGAGGTGCTCGCCGAGACGATCGGCCTTTCCTACGCGGAGGTCGCACGGATCACGACGGAGAACGCTTTGCGCCTGTTTACGAAGATGCCGAGGGTCTGAGAGCGTGCTCTACCGGCGGCGCTTCACCATTCTCGGCTGTTCGTCGTCACCGGGCGTGCCGCGCATTACCGGCGACTGGGGCGCCTGCAATCCCGACAATCCGAAGAACCGGCGCACCCGCGCCGCCTTCATGGTGCAGCAATTTGCGCCGGATGGCGGCGTCACCACCGTCGTCATCGACACCGGGCCGGATTTTCGCGAGCAGATGATCAGGGCAGGGGCCGACCATGTCGATGCCGTGCTCTACAGCCATCCGCATGCTGATCATATTCACGGCATTGACGATCTGCGCGGCTATTTTCACAACACCCGCCGCCGGGTGCCGATCTTTGCCGATCAATATACGATGGACAGGCTGCGGGAAGCCTTCGGCTATTGCCTGGAAACGCCGCCGGGCAGCAATTATCCGCCGATCGTGCTGCCTGTTGTCATCGAAAACCTTGACGACCCCATCGAAATCCGCGGCCCCGGCGGCAAGATACAGTTTCATCCGCATATTCAGCAGCACGGCGATATCCACTCGCTCGGCTTTCGGATCGGCGATGTGGCTTATTGCAGCGATATCAGCGACTTCCCGCCGCAGACCGTCGACAAGCTTCAGAACCTCGATGTGCTGATCATCGACGCGCTGCAATATACCTATCATCCGAGCCATCTGTCGCTGGAACAGTCGCTCGACTGGATCGGCCGGCTGAAGCCGAAACGGGCGATCCTCACCCATATGCACACGCCGCTCGATTACGACGCTGTGATCGCCGAGACGCCGGACCATGTGGTGCCGGCCTATGATCAGATGAGTTTCGAAACCGAGGTCAGGATCGGGGCTTGAGCCCCGACCCAGAGCATGATCGGGCCTGAAATCACTACATGTAGGGCATAATCTCGACGGCGCCGCGATAGATCATGTCGAGCGAGACGTAGAGGATGATCAGCAAGCCGACATAGGCGATCCAGCGATGGTTGCTGAGCAACCGGGCGATCAGGTTGGCGGCGATGCCCATCAGCGCGATCGACAGGGCAAGACCGATGATCAGCACGCTCGGATGTTCGCGCGCGGCCCCGGCAACGGCGAGCACGTTATCGAGCGACATCGAGACGTCGGCGATGACGATCTGGGTCGCCGCCTGGAAAAAGGTCTTTTTAGGCGCGCCTTCGGCGCCCACCGCTTCGTGGTTTTCGCCGTGGCCGGCGCGAAGCTCACGCCACATCTTCCAGCAAACCCAGAGGAGCAGAAGCCCGCCGGCCAGCAGCAGACCGACGATCGCGAGCAGATAGACCGCAACGCTGGCAAAGAGAATACGCAGGATGGTCGCGGCCGCTATGCCGACGATGATCGCCTTTCGGCGCTGCGTGGCCTCGAGGCCGGCAGCGGCAAGACCGATAACCACGGCGTTGTCGCCGGCAAGAACAAGGTCGATAGCAATGACCTGCAGCAAAGCCGTCAGGCCGGCTGCCGTAAAGATGTCCATATGAAATATCCCCAATGCGTCAACAGCCGTGCTAGCGTCTCGAAGGTTTGACGTCAACCGCTACGGCGCTTTGAATTGCGGTGGCGCCGGACAACGATCCTTGACGCCAAAACGTTCCTTATTTCGATATTGGAGAGCCGCCGATGCCGGGGCGAGCGGTGCGGCTGATGCCGCCAACATCTCCCGCGCATGGGCTTGGAACATTCCTCTCATCCACCTGTTTTTCTGATCAGGAAACCAGCCCGCGGATCGACGGCGTGGGCCTATGCATCGAGAGGAGATTCCCATGAGCAGCATTTACAACGATACCAATCCAGCCTTTTCGAGCCCGACGGGCGGCGGCAGCCTTACCGCATTTTTCGACGGCCGATCGGAAGCCGAATCCGCCGTCTCCCGTCTCGAAGACGCCGGCGTCCCGGTTGCGAGAATTCGGTTGATGCCGGGATATGAGGCGGATGGAAAAACCGCCGGCACGATGAGCGACGACCGCAGCGGCTTCTTCGACGCGCTGGCCGACTTCTTCTTCCCCGACGAGGATCGGGCGGTCTATGCAGAAGGGCTGCGGCGAGGCGGCTTCCTCGTCCAGGTCAACGATATCGACGACGCGCTCTATGAAACCGTGCACGATATTCTGGACGACGAGGGCAGCATCGACATGGATGAACGGGCAGACCTCTGGTCATTGGAGGACAGGCAGCAAGGCGCATCCAATACCGGTTTTGCCGGCCAATCCTCCGGCGGCAAAGCATCGGATGATCTCGCTGTGTCCGAGAGCGCATTTGACGATACGCGACCCGTTGCGACGCGAGATGCCACGCATGGCAGCGCCAAGGTGCGGGCCTACACCTATAGCGCCGGCGCTGCTTCGCCATCGAACGATGCCGATCGCCAATCGCAAAACCAGTCGCAAGGCGGCTCGAAGCAGAGCCAGGGTTTCCGGCGTGACCACTGATCCCCTGACGCGCATTGGAGAACCCGGCTGCGTTGCCGGGCCTTCATATATCTGGCTTGTTATTCGAGGATATGTCCATGCAATCATCCATCAATCGCGACGGCCGCCTTCCCGACCCCGATGAACTGATCGGTGAGGGTGAACCGCCTTTTGCCGATGCCCCGCTGGAAACCGCACGTGAAAAAGCCGACCGGGATATGAACGCCCTGCAGCAGGAACTGAGGCTGCTGAGGGCTCGCATAGGCGTGCTGCGCGAGGACGCCGAGGCGGCGCTGAAGGCCAAGGCCACATCGGTCGATGCAAGCGCCCATGTCCAATTCGGCAGCTATCCCTGGGCAAAGCTTGCTGCGGCGATCTGCGCAACCTTCATCGCAGCCAGGCTGGTGCAAAATGTCCCGCTGGGGGGCATGCTTGCCGGATATGCCGGTCATCTCTCAGAGGCGGGACGGCGATGACCGGCTCGCCGGGATTCGCGGGCCATCACAGGGCATAAGAGCAGGGGCATCGACCCCACGGCGTGCAACGAAATCAATGAACCGGCGTGACGTCGGAAGGCATCGGCGTGGCAAGCTCTTTCAGAATGGCTTCAAGCGCATCGGCCGTCGTCTGCAGACCGGATGACTGCGCGATTTTCAGTGCAGCTCTGCAGTGGGCAGACAGTTCGTCTTGCTGGCTCTGATCGTTCGTCGGAAATACAATGCCCGCATAGTGCGACGGGTTTCCGGCTTCATCCCGGAAGCAGCGGCCGAAGGCAGCCACGGCGACCACTTGCCCGCTGCCATCAAATACCCGATAGTCATGGCGGTAGGGATCTCCGGTGATCACCGAGTCTGAAATCGCCTTGGCCACGGATGGCTTGTCGTCCGGGTGAATCCGGTCGAGGTATTTTATGATCGGCAGCCCCGCAATGGTCTGTTCCGGGTCAAGACCAAAAAGCTTTGCCAGCGCCGAATCCGCATAAACCGTGTCAGTCGCCAAATCCCATGTGAAGATACCGGGCTCCTCGGACAGAAAGTCGGGTGCTCCAAAAGCTCCGTTGACAAGGTTCATTTTGCATCCCCAGTCTGAGCGCCAAAGCCGCCGGTTGTCCCCGTCACCCGGCTCTCGATGAATGACAGGGCGATCGACCATCTCGCCCTCAGATCTTAGTCTCGTTTCGAACGGACGCAATATCGACGTTGCCGATCTTCGCGCCCAGTGAGGCGAGGGGCGGAGGCGATGCGCGGGCAGGGAGCGTTGGGGCAAAAACACTGTCTGCGTTCCCCAGACGGTCGCCGATTGACGTTGATCGTGCGACCCTTCACAAAGTGCGGCGCTTTATCGGCCGGCAATAGCGACGGCAGCTTTTCGGGGACCACGGGTACATGGGCATCAACGACGATCGTCATTCCCTCGGCAAAATTTCGCTATTCCTTGCGGCCGTATTTTCGGCGCTTCTGGTTTGGAGCGTGCGTTCCACCGCAGCGGCCGAATCGTCGAATCCGTCGCCACCAATCCGGGTTATCATCGAAGTGCCGAACGATGATTCTGGACGGGCGCTGGTCAATCGGATCGTTCCCGGCAATCAGGAACCGGCGCAGCCGATGGCTGCCCCTCAACAGCCGGCGCCGCAGTCGATTGCCACCTCACTACAGGATTTGCGCCAGAGGTTGCTGACGCTCGTCGATGCAGTCCCGACCCTTCCCGGGCATATCCGGGCGGCTGTCCAGACCGTCCAAACGGATAATCATATCGACCCTCTCGGCCTGATCTTGGCGGTCTCACTCTTCGTCGCAGGCGGATTCGCTGCGCAACGCCTTGCCTGGTGGTCCGGGCGAGGGCTTCTTCATTTTGTGCTGAATGCGCCTGCCGACACCGTCCGGCAGCGGATCCAGCTGCATGCGAGCCGGCTTGCAATGGGGCTTCTGGCATTGGTCGGCTACCTGATCGGAAGCCTCGGCGCGTTTATCCTCTTTCCCTGGCCTGCCGTGTTTCGCGATATTGCGCTCATTCTGCTGTCCGCGGCGCTGATGGTGCGCCTCGGCGTGCTTGTGGGCCGCATTGTCATCGCGCCCGGCGCCCGGCTGCCGCATATGCGGCTTCTGACGCTTGTCACCTCGCTTGCCTGGTTCTGGTACCGCTGGCTGCTTGCAATCGTCGCCGTGCTGGCGGCTGGCTGGGCCGTCATCGAAGTGTTCCAGACCATCGGGACTTCACCCATCCTGGTCGACCTCTTTACCGCGGCGTGGCTCGGTGTCGTTTCAATCGCGCTGATCGCCATGATCTGGCTGCGGCATTTTCGTTCAGATGGGCCGTCGGTGAACCGGCTGGTCTGTGTCGGCTTCAGCGCGAGCATCGTGCTGTCGTGGCTGTTATGGGTGTCAGGGCTGCGCGGAGCATTCTGGACGTTGATCGTCATGACGCTTCTGCCGCTGACCGTTTCCGTGGCTCGGGATATCATTGGCCGCATTATACGGTCCGGCGGCGAGCACGCCGTCGAAGATCCGGCCATCGTCGGATGGTCTGTCGTCATCATGCAGACGTTGCGCAACGGGCTCATCGTGGTCGCCGCGCTGCTTATTGCCCGTTCGTGGAATGTCAATCTCAGTGACCTTGCCGCAGCCGAGACGGTGACCACACGGTTGATCCGCGCAGGAATCCGCATCGTTATCGTGCTGCTGGTGACCGACGTCATCTGGAAGCTCGCAAGCACGCTGATCGACAGTCAGATGGCGCTGGCGTCGAGAAGTGCGCAGGCGGGGCATGAGGACGGACCCGACGCGCGCCGCCGTCAGCGGTTGAATACGCTGCTTCCCATCCTTCGCAATGTGTTGTTTCTGGCGATCGGGGCTGTCGGCTTCCTGATGATCCTGGATGCCGTCGGTATTCAGATCGGACCGCTGCTGGCGGGCGCCGGCGTCGTCGGCATCGCCGTCGGCTTCGGTGCGCAAACACTCGTCAAGGACATCATCTCCGGCGTTTTTTATCTGTTCGACGATGCCTTTCGCATCGGTGAATACATTCAGGCGGCGAAATACAAAGGGACGGTCGAAGGTTTCTCGCTGCGATCGATCCGCCTGCGACACCATCGCGGTCCGGTCACCATCGTTCCCTTCGGCGAACTCGGCGCGGTGCAGAACCTCAGCCGCGACTGGGTGATCGACATCATCACGCTTACCCTGAACTATGACAGCGACCTTGAGGAGGTCCGCAAGACCATCAAGCGCATCGGCGTCGAGCTTCTGGAGGATGCCGAACTCGGGCCTAATATCATCGAGCCCTTGAAAATGCAGGGAATTGAGCAGATGGCCGATTACGGTGTGCAAATTCGGCTGAAATTCATGGCCAAACCTGGCGAACAATTCGGCGTTCGCCGGAAGGCTCTTGCCATGCTGAAGAAGACATTCGCAGAAAAAGGGATCCAGTTCGCAACCCCGACGGTTCATGTCTCCAGCGGGACCGGAGATGCAACGGCTTCCGCCGCCGCGGCGGAATTACAAAGGCCATCCAAAGTCATCCCGACACCTCAGGAATAGCATCGGCGAGCCACAGGCTAAATTTCCGCTTTAAAAGGGTGGGCTATAAGGCGGACGACGGTATGCCTTTGTAATCAAATGACATCTTTATGTTCCATAATCTATATTATGTGATCTTTATGTGTAGAGGCTATTTAGTAATGCGACAGTTGGGCCAGTTAGAGATGCGACAATCTCGCCTCTCGACAACTGGTCAATGCCAATGTCGGGAGCAAGGATGACGACCTTCAGCCTGGTCGAGACCATGAGCGGTCGGAGTCGTCATGTCCTTTATGATCACTATGTCGCAGAAGAATTGCATCGCCTCGAACTCATCCAGAAGATCCGTGACGAACGCCTGAGCGTTGTGCAGGCCGCCGAACGGCTCGACCTCAGTCGAAGTCAGGTCCATCGGCTGCTGCAGGCCTATGACCGGGA